>CAYLIP010000053.1:0-16863 GCA_964383855.1 uncultured Actinomycetes bacterium
GGCCGCCGGCCCAGCAGCAGCGCCTCCAGGAGGTCGGCGCAGGCGCGGTCCTCGGGGTGGCCGAGCGGGGCCCCGGTGGCGACCAGCGTGACCAACCCGGGGCCCAGGCTCTGGACGAACCTGGCGGTCGCGCCCGCCACCACCAGCGCGCCCGCCACCACCTGATCGCAGGCCCGGGCGGCGAGCGCGGCCTGGACGCCGGAGGTGGTGCGCTGGACCAGGCGCCGGCCGCGAAGGTCGGCGTCCCGGATCATGGCCGGCGAGTTGGAAATCGGCACCCCGGGCACCGGGAGGCCGTCGACCTCGGCCGAGACCACGGCCCCCGGAAGCTGGCCGGCCAGGTCCCACGCGCGCTCCACCGTCTCCACCAGCCGGCACTCGGAGGCGCCGCCGGCCAGCGCGTAGGCGCTGACCGTGAACGCGCGCAGCACGTCGACCACGATCACCACGCCCCGGGCCGACCGGGCGCCCTCGACGCCCTCGGCGTGGACCACTCTCAAGCCAGGTCTATGAGGGTCCCGACATTCTCGGCTTGCGCCCGGTCGAAGACGAGCCGGGCCGCGGCCAGGTCCTCGACCGCGTGGCCCATCGACTTGTAGACCGTGAGCTCCTGGTCGCCCTGCCGGCCCGGCCGCGCTCCACTCAGCAGCTCGCCGAGCTCGACGGCGCGCTCGGGATCCAGGCCCTGGAGCTCGATGGCCCCGGCCGGGTAGGGCAGGAAGGCCGCCCGCGACTCGACGCAGAGGACGTCCGCGCCGACCAGGTCGGCTGCGAGCTCCGGCCCGGCTCGGGAGGCGCCCACCGAGGTCACGTGGGCCCCGGGGCTGAGCCAGGCCCGGTGCAGGATCGGCTCCGAGGCGTCCGTGCAGCAGCAGATGACGTCGGCCCCGGCCACCGCGTCCTGGAAGGAGGCGGCGACCTGGACGCCCGGGAACTCGCGGGCCAGCGCCTCGGCGTGCTGGCGGCGGCGTGAGGCCAGCCGGATCTCCGAGAAGCTGCGCGTCCGGGGCACGCAGGCCAGGTGGGAGCGGCCCTGGACGCCGGCGCCGAGCACGGCCAGGACGCGGGCGTCCGGCCGCGCCAGCAGCCGCACCGAGAGCGCGGCGGCGGCCCCCGTGCGGAGGGCGGTGATGGCGGTCCCGTCCATCAGCGCCTGCGGGCTGCCGTCGCCCTCGTCGAAGACCGCGATCAGCGCCTGGTGGGAGGGGAGGCCGAGCCCGTGGTTGCCGGGGAAGACGGAGACCAGCTTGACCTCCATGCCGGCGCCGGGCAGGTGGCCGGGCATGGCGGCGAGCAGCCCGCCGGCGCTGACGGCGGCGTTCCTGGGCGGGACCGAGGCCTCGCCCGCGGACAGCTTGCGGAAGGCCGCCGCCAGCGCGTCGAGCAGCGCATCGACTTCCAGCAACCGCTCGACCTCGAGCCGGTTGAGAAGGCGGATCGGCACCGGCCGATCATAATTCCGGCCGGGTGGAGCCACGAGCCTTCGGTTGGAAGCAGCTCGCCGACTGTGGCGCGATGCGCGTGGTGGGCCTGCGCCTGCAGCCCGGGCAGCGCGTCCCCGAGCACCGGAATGCCATACCGGTCGCCGTCATTGTCACCGAGGGACTGCTGTGCTTCAGCGAGGGGAAGAACCAGGGATCGGCGCGGGCGGGCGAGCTGGTGCTGGTCAATCCGGGCGAGCGCCACGCCTACTGGGCCGAGGAGGAAACGTCGGCCTACCTGGTCTACGCCGGGCTCCCCGGATCACGGCCTCGCGAGTGGTCGCTGCGGCGGCGTTGAGAGCGGCCGGGCGGCGGCCGATCCTGGTCCGGCTGCTGGTCGGCTATTTCGCGGGTGGAACGCCCAACTACGCGGCCGGCCTTGCGTTCAACGCCTTCCTGACCATGTTCCCGATCGTGCTCGGCCTCTTCGCCATCCTCGGCTTGGTGCTCCACGATCGCGCCACCTTCCGCGAGGTCGAGCACGTCGTCGTGCAGGCCTTTCCGGCCGAGACCAGGGGCGCCGTCCTGGGCACTCTGCAGGATGCCCGCTCCCACGCCGGCACGCTCGGCCTGATCTCGGTCGCCGGCCTGCTCTGGTCGGGCACCGCCCTCTTCGGCTCGCTGGAGTTCGCGCTCAACCAGATCTACCGGGTCGCCGGCCGCAACCCGATCCGCCAGCGCGTGGCCGGGCTGCGGCTGATCGTGGTCTTCGCGATCGCGATCGTGCTCGCGGTGGCGCTGAACGCGGCCATCGGCTTCCTCAACGGCCAGCTCCTGAACGCGGCCGCCTACCTGAACGTGGTCGCGGGGTGGCTGATCATCACCTATCTGCTCTTCTGGATCTACCGGTACGTCCCCAACCGGCCGATGGCGAGCCGCGAGGTGCTGCCGGGGGCGGTCGCGGCCGGCGCCCTGATCGAGCTCTTGAGCCTCGGCTTTCCGCTGCTCTACGAGATGACGCACCGGGCCAGCGCCTACACCCGCAGCTTTGCGCTCCTGGTCGTGCTCGCCACCTGGCTTTACCTGATGAGCCAGCTGCTCCTGATGGGGGCCCTCTTCAACCGGCTCATCGCCGAGGGCGCGTCATCCAGCCGAGTTCCACCACTGGAGGAGACGGCCCCGCTGGCCGCCCTCGAGGACGCCGAGCCGGCCCGGGTCCAGGTTGGCAAAGCCGGCCGCCAGCTCGATCGGCCAGCCCAGGAAGGCGATCGTGATGGCCCGTGAGATGTGGCCGTGGCAGAAGGCGATGACGTCGCCTCCCCGCCGCTCCGCCAGCTCGCAGAAGCGGACCGCGCGCTCGCGGACCTGAGCCGGCGTCTCACCGCCCGGGCACCCGTCGTGGAAGAGCTCCCAGCCCGGGCGCCGGGCCTGGATCTCCCCGGTCGTCAGGCCCTCATATTCGCCGTAGTCGTACTCGCGGAGGAGCGGGCTCACGTCGACCTCCGGGAACCCCGCCAGCTCGGCCGTCCGCCGGGCCCGGACCATCGGGGAGCAGAACGCTGCCGCAAAGCGCCGCCGCGCCAGCAGCGGGCGCAGCTCGGCGGCGCGGGCCTCGCCGGCCGGCGTCAGCGGGAGGTCGGTGCGCCCGGTGTGGCGGTGAGCACGGCTCCACTCGGTCTCTCCATGGCGGACGAGCCACAGCTCGAAGCTCATCGCCGCCGCGGCTAGCGGCCCAGCAGCTCAGGCCGGCCGGAGCGCAGCGAGCGGCCGGCCGCCTCGATCACGGCGCCGGCGCGCAGCCGGGAACCGTGGTGCACGCAGACCAGCCCCACGCTTCCCCTCCGGCTGCCGCCGGCGAGCGCGCCGCTGACCGAGGCGATCACCCGGCTGGCGGCATGGGCGGTGCCGGAGATGTCGGTGTCGGGCAGGATGGCCAGCAGCTGGGGCGGCCGGCGCGCGAGCACACCCGGCGTGTCGACGTCGCGCAGGGTGCCGGCGACCGCCGCCGCCATCAGCTTCAGCACCTCCTCGTCGGCCTGGTCGGGCGCCGCCTTGGGATCGCCGGGGGTGCCGGCCTCGGTGGCGGTGTCGTCGGGGCTGCGGGCCTCGATCAGGAGCACGCCCACGGGGCGCCCGTAGCGGTGGGCGCGCGCCAGCTCGTCCTCAAGGACGGGGCGGATGAAGCGGTCGTTGAAGAGCCCGGTCAGGCGGTCGACGATGTGAAGGGGCTGGGCGTCGGGGTCGTCGATGCGCACTCCGCAGGCGGGACAGAAGACGGACCCGGCGGGCAGCGGGGCTCCGCAGGCGGGGCATCTCTGCGCTTCCGGCCGCCGCCTGAAGAGGTCGGTCAGCGGCGGCATGGAGGCACGGACCAATGGCGGGCTGGCAATGCGCGTTCGATCCTAACAGCGGCTCTTGTCGCCGCCGGCCGCCTGCCGGCCGGCTAGACGGCGGCGGAGGCGCGCGAGCCCGTCGCCCCCAGGTTGGCGCCCGCCATCCAGGCGCCCGCCCAGTCGTCCACCGCGGCCACCACCGGCTGGAGCGCGCGGCCCCGCGCGGTCAGCCGGTAGCTGACGCGCACCGGCGGGCCGGGATCGACCAGGCGCTCGACGATGCCCTCCATCTCCAGCTCCCGAAGCCGCTCGGTCAGCACCCGGTCGGAGATGCTGGGGATGCCGGCCAGGAGCTGGTTGAAACGCGCCGGCCGAGGCAGCAGGGCCCTGACCACCGCACCCGACCAGCGCTTCCCGATCAGCTCGATAGCCCTCTGGAAGGGCGCGTTGTAGTCGATGCCTGGGCCTTTCACGGCGCGTAATTCTAGGCCGCCCGGGTCCCTTCTTCCAGCACTTGGTTTTTCAGCTCGCCCAGACCGCTGACGCGGGTGATCAGCGTTTCGCCGGGAACCAGGTACCGCTTGGGGTTGCGGCCGTCGCCGACGCCGCCGGGCGTCCCGGTGGCGATTACGTCGCCCGGCTCGAGCGTCGACCAGAGGCTGACGTAGGCGATCACATCGGCCAGCTTGTGGACCATGAGCGAGGTGTTCGAGTGCTGCACCTCCTCCTCCCGGCCGTCCTTCTCGATCGCGCAGGAGAGGTCCAGGTGGAAGGGATCGGGCACCTCGTCGGCGCTCACCACGAACGGCCCCAGCGGGCCCGTGCGGTCGAAGTTCTTGCCCGGAGTCCACTGCGATCCGTGGTGCTGGAAGTCCCGAATCGAGATGTCGTTGAAGACCGCGTACCCGAAGACGTGCTCCAGCGCCTCCGCGGCCGGGATGTCGCGTCCGCCGCGGCCGATGACCACCGCCAGCTCGACCTCCCAGTCCATCCGCTGGCTGGCCCGCGGCCGGAAGACGGGCGCGCAGGGCGGGGCCAGGCTGCTCCTCACGCGCGTGAAGATCTCCGGCTTTTCGGTGGTCAGGTTGCCGAGCTCGGCGGCGTGGTCGGCGTAGTTGCGGCCGACGCAGAGGATCTTGCCCGGGTTGGGCACCGCCGGCCCCAGCCGCGACCAATCCAGGGGATGCGTCACGGTCGCCGCCGCGATGGCGCGTTCGAGCGCGTCGCGCCCGCCCGCGATCAGTCCCTCCACGGTGCCGGTCAGCTCGACCAGCTGTTCCCCGCGCTGGGCCACCGCGATGGGGCCGCGCTCGCTCAGCAAGGTTCCAATGCGCATGAGAGCAAGCGTATCGGGCGGCTCAGCCGGCGTGCCGGGCGAGGCCTCCTCGGCGGATGGTCCTGCCCGTGGCGGAGCCTGGCGGCCCGTCAAGGTGGCTGGTCACAGTGGCCGCGTCAACGAGGATGGGTTGGCGTCGAGGGCTCGCCGTCGAGCAGGCGTTCCAGCTCGAGGGCGAGCTGGAGCGGAGAGGTGTTGGCCTTGATGAACCGCGCCACCGTGCCCGGCGGCGGCCGGTCGTAGAGCCGCTGGTCGTTGGTGAGGAGGACGACCCGCACGCCCGCCGCGGCCAGCTCGGCGGCGACCTCGGGTCCGGAGTCGCGCACCAGCCGGCCGTCCACGCAGGCCAGGTCGGGCCGGGTGCTGGTCACGATCGCCCGGGCGGTTATGGCGTCGGTGGCCTGGTGCACAAGGAATCCCCGCCGGCGGAGAGCGGCGGTATAGAGGTCGAGGATGAGCCGGTCGTCGTCGACCAGCATGACGCTGGTTTGCGGCATAACTCCCTACTACATTTACCGGATTCGAGTACCGGTATGTATCAGTATCGGCGCCGGCGCCAGCTTCGCCGGCTTCGAACCGGCGAATCCGGCTTAGCGTTAGCCGGATGAACGCGTGGCTGTGCGAGACCTGCGGCGTCCAGCAGGCGCCATCGGAGGCGCCGCCCGCGGCCTGCCCCGTCTGCGAGGACTTCCGCCAGTACGTGGGACCCGGCGGCCAGCGCTGGACGGTGCTCACCGAGATCGAGGAGAGGCACCGGGGCGACGTGCGGCCCCTCGAGCAGGGCCTGACCGGGCTCGGGCTCGACCCGGGCTTCGGCATCGGGCAGCGGGCGATCCTGGCCTGGACCCCGGGCGGCAACCTGCTCTGGGACTGCACGCCGATGACGCGGACGCTGGCCGCCGCGGCCGCCGATCTGGGCGGGGTGAGCGCGATCGCGCTCTCGCACCCACACTTCTACTCGACCGTGGCCGAGTGGAGCCTCGAGTTCGCGGCGCCGGTCTGGCTGCCGGCGGCGGACGCCGAGTGGCGGCAGCGGAGCGACTTCGAGATCGTCGAGTGGCAGGACGTGGCGGATCCCCTCCCGGGCGCGCAGCTGGTGCGCGTGGGCGGCCACTTCGCCGGCTCGGCCGTCCTCCACTGGACGAACGGCGAGGACTCCAGGGGCGCTCTCCTCACCGGCGACAGCATCCAGGTCGTGCCCGACCGGCGCTGGGTCAGCTTCATGCGCAGCTATCCCAACCTGATCCCCCTGCCGCCACCCGACGTGGTCCGCATATCGGAGCTGGTCGCCCCGCTCCACTATCAGCGGATCTACGGCGGCTGGTGGGACCGGACGGTGGCCGAAGACGCCGACGCCGCCGTGCAGCGCTCGGCCGAGCGCTACCTGAGGGCGATCTCAGAGGGCGTCTGAGTGCGATCCTCCCGCCGCCGGCGGCTGCTGGTGCCGGCGATCGCGACCGCCGTCCTCCTGCTCGCATTGGCCGCGGTCGCCGCCCGCGCCGTGCGCTCGCCGTCCGCCTCACCGGCGGCGCCGCCCGGCTGCCAGCCGGCGCCCTGCGCGGCGCCGCATGGAATGGAGCTCCACGTCGACCAGGTGACGGTCGTCAACCATGGGACCGGCCGCCGGCTGGTGCTCACCGTGCATTTCGCCAACCACAGTCGCGGTGAGCTGGTGGAGGCGACCAGCCTCCGTCACACCGGGCCTCAAGACTTCGTCGTGCACGAGGCCGGCGGCCGCCGGGGCAACCCGGTCTTCGGCGACGGCTGCCCGCGCTGGCCGGACCTGAGCCTTGCCCGCGGCTCAGCCAGCGAGGAGGAAACCGTCTGCTTCGACCTGCTCGGTCCGCCGCGGGAACGCGTTCAGCTCGAATGGTCACCAGACCTCGGGCTCCTCTTCCGCTCCGTCACCGTCGACCTGGGATCGCTCCCCGGCTAGCCAGCCCCGGCGGGTCAGCGCGTCGAAGCCGAGAACCGCGAAGACGGCGATGCCGAGGCCGCTGAGAAGAGCGGCGGAGGCCAGCAGAAGGGCGGCCAGGGCCATGGGCCGGCGAAGTATAGAAGACAGGGATCGAGCCCGAGGGAGATGGGTGTGGCAGGCCCCCGGAGGGGCCCGCCACGGGAGGGGGGAGGGCTTGGGTTACTCGATCGTCGGCCGCATGCGCGTCCGGCGCTGCGGGGGCTGGTCGGACTCATCGACGCTCTGGCCGGCGTCCCGCCGAGGATAGGCGGCCTCGCCGCCGCCGTACTCCACGTCCGCCTGCCGGGCGGTCGCCGGGCTCGCCTGCTCGGCCGCCGACTGCTGCGCCTTCTGCTCCAGCCGGGGCGCCACCGAGCGGCCACGCTCGTAGGCGTTCTGCCACATCCGGCCGGCCACGTCCCGCCCGCCCAGGCCGAAGGCAAGGCCGAGGGCCAGCGCCAGCGCGCCCACGAAGGCCATGAACATGGCGTTGACCAGGCTGGCGGCGATGCCGATCTGGTTGACCGCGATCAGGACGGCGAAGGCGATGATCGCGTACTTGGCCACGCCGGCGAGCAGGTTGGGGTTGTCGAAGCCCGCCTCCGCCGCCGAGCCGCGCACCAGGCTGGCCACCAGCCGGGCCACCATGACGCCGATCATCAGCACCACCAGGGCGACGATCAGGTTGGGGATGAACAGGATGATCTGGTTGATCACCTGGACCACGGCCTGCAGATGGACGGCCTCGGCCGCCGCCTCCAGGAAGATCAGCCTGATGAACCACTTGACGAGTTCGGCGAGCACGACGCTGGCCCGGGGATCGCGCATCCCGGTCTGCGAGATGAAGCCGCTCACGCCGGTGCGCTGAGCCGCCCTCTCGAAGCCGACCCGGTCCAGGATCCTGATGCAGAGCTTGCCGATGAAATCGGAGAGGAGCCAGCCGACGACGAGGATGATCACGGCCCCGATCAGCGCCGGGATGAACGAAAGCAGAGCCATCATGGCGGCGGCCAGCGAGACCATCACCGCCTGAAAGAAGTTGGTTACGGTGGGAACGACCACGGTCTTGCCTGAGCCTCCTTGTGAAGTGCGAAGCCGCACGTGGCAGCGGGACGCCACCACAACCTGATAGCGACGCTACCAAGAGGGGGCGTGCGCGTGTCAATCAGAATTGGTTTCCGACGGGGCCGCGCTCAGAAACTCTGATAGAAAGAATGTATGAAGTCGCTCATCCGTCGCGCCCGGCGGGTGGCGGCCCAGGCGGCGGAGACCGTTCCCGGCAAGGTCGTCCGCAAGTTCGCTGAGGACGGCGGCCCCAACCAGGCGGTGCTGCTGGCCTGGAACACGCTGACCTCGATCTTCCCGATCGCGCTCGCGCTGGCCGCGATCCTCGGCCTGGTGCTGCACCTGGTCGGCCTCAACACCTCGACCATGGTCTACAGCGCCGTCATCAACATCATCCCCGGCAACCCGGACGAGACCCGCTCCGCCCTCGACCACCTGCAGCAGCAGACCGGCGTGTTCTTCCTGGTCGGCCTGGCCGGCCTGATCTGGAGCGGCTCCTCTCTCTTCGGGGCCATGGAGCAGGCCTTCGACCTCATCTACCACGTCGAGGCCCGCAGCTTCGTGCGCCAGAAGCTGATGGCGGTCGCCATGATCCTCCTCTTCACGGTCCTGGCCGGCTTCGCCGTCACCAGCTCGAGCCTGCTTCCGCTGCTCAAGGACATCCCGCTCCTGCCCTCCGCCGTCACCCGGGGCGCCACCGTGTACGTGGTCACTCCGCTGGCCGGGGTGGCGTCAGGCGTGGTCCTTTTCGGCGCCATGTACTACGTGGTGCCCAACCGCCGGCAGCGCCTGCGCGAGGTCTGGCCGGGCGCGCTCCTCGCCGGCGCCGGGTTCTACGCGCTGACGCTCCTCTTTCCCGTCTACATCGCCCTCAACAAGGGCATCGGCCAGTACGGCAAGGCCTTCGCCTTCCTCCTGATCGTGACCACCTTCTTCTACCTGGTCGGGTTGCTGACCATGCTCGGGGTCGAGCTCAACGCCGTGCTCTACCCGATCCCGGTCGAGCAGCCGGACAAGGCGGAGCGGCTAGCCCCCGCGCAGTCGCGCCAGTCGGGCGAGCGGTTGGTACGGCCCGCGCGGGGCCGGCGAGCCCCGGAGCAGGAACCGAGGCCCGCCGGCGGTGCGGCGTTCGGCCCCGGACCCGGGCCCCGCCGCTCGCGGGTCAGGCGGCTGGTGTTCGCGGCGCTGGGGTCGGCGGTCGGTCTCTTCGCCGTCACCCGCCAGCGCCGCCGCGCCACCTGAGCCATGGTCGAGGGATCCTCGTTCGCGCCGCTGATGGCGCCGCTGGCGGAGCGGCTGCGGCGGCTGGGGGGCACGGTGGGGGTGGCCGAGTCGTGCACGGGGGGCCTGCTCGGCGCCACGCTCACCGACCTTGACGGCGCAAGCGAGGTCTTCGTCGGCGGTTTCGTCACCTACACCTACGAGGCCAAGGAGAAGGCGCTCGGCATCGACCGCGCGCTGCTCGACCGGGAGGGCGCGGTCAGCGAGCCGGTCGCCCGGCTGATGGCAGAGCGCTGCCGCGAGCGGCTTGGCACGACGCTCGGGCTGGCGGTGACAGGGGTTGCCGGGCCCTCCAGCCAGGAGGGAAAGCCGGTGGGCCTCGTCTATGTGGGCGCGGCGGTGGACGGGCGCACCGAGGTGCGCCGCCACCACTTCGGCTCCGGCCGCGCATCCAACCGGGTGGCGGCGGTGGAGGCGGCCATCGACCTCGGCCTCGAGGTGCTGGGGGCGGGCGGTGAGGCACAGAGCGCGCCCAGCAGCGCCCCGTAGACCCAGTGGGCGGCCAGCATCATCTGCGGGCGCGCCCGGCGATCACGCGTGGGCGGCGCCATGATGCCCAGCGCGGGCACCCATACCGCGTAGCTCACCGCCCAGACCCCGGTGCCGAACGCGATTCCCTGGAGGAGAGGGCTGAGAGGCAGGCGCAGCGCGCGCTGAGCCGGACAGAAGAGGGCGCCCGCCGCCGCCCCGAACCCGATGTGGAAGAGGGAGGCGAGCAGGTCCTGCTGCTCCCGGCTGCGCCGGATGCCGAGGCTGTCGAGCGCGCGGGCGGTGATCTTCTCGGGCGGCATCCGGCCCATCAGCCCGGCCCGGCGGGCGGCCAGCATGAGCGCGCTCATCCCGAGCGTGCCGGCCACGCCGGCGGCGGCGCCGCGGATCAGCGATCTCAATTGAGGTCGAGCCGCCGGCGCTCAAGGGGGCCGAGCGCGGTCCAGCCCTGACCTGGGCCGAGACCCGGCAGCACCACCAGACGCCTCCGGCGGGGGTGCCGGCGGGCGGCGGCGAGCAGGCGCCGGATCACTGATCGCACTCTCAGATCCAACATACGAGCGCCGTCTATCCTCGAAGGCATGTGCTATTCGGATCGAGCGCTCCCGCCCCTGCCGCCGATCGGCGGCGCCGCCACCGACCAGGGCGACCTCCGCCTCACCTCCGCCGACGGCGCCCGGTTCATGGCCTACGCGGCCCGGGCCGGCAGCCCGAACGGCCGCGGCATGGTGATCCTGCCCGACGTGCGCGGCCTTTTCCCCTTCTACAAGGAGCTGGCGGTGCGCTTTGCCGAGGCCGGGTTCGAGGCGATCGCGTTCGACTACTTCGCGCGGACCGCGGAGAGCGACGACCGCAGCCAGGCCTTCGAGTACGGGCCGCACGTGCAGCAGACGACTCCCGAGCAGATCGCGGCCGACGTCCGGGCGTGCATCGACTACCTGGCCAGCCCCGAGGGCGGCCGTCCCGGCTCGATCTTCACGGTCGGCTTCTGCTTTGGCGGCGCCAACTCCTGGAGGCAGTCGGCCAACAATCCCGACCTGGCCGGCTGCATCGGCTTCTATGGAGGCCGCCCCCTCGAGCGGGTGGGGCCCTGGATCGGCCAGATGCGCTCGCCGATCCTGATGCTGCTGGCGGGCGTCGACAGCACTCCGCCCGAAGAGTTCGAGGAGTTCGCCGGGCGGGTCCGCGAGCAGGGCGTCGAGGTGGAGTCCCACACCTATGCCGGCGCCCCCCACAGCTTCTTCGACCGGACGCAGGAGGAGCACCGCGCGGCCTCCGACGACGCCTGGCAGCGGATCCTGGACTTCACCGAGAGGCAGGCGCGGGTGACCGGCCGGGCCTGAGCCCGGAGTCTCAGCAAACTCCAAGGCTGGTCTCGGGCGCTTCCCAGCCGGAGGTGGAAGCATTCCGATCGTGAGCGATCCCCTCGAGCCCGGATCCCGCTACCCGCAGCCGCCGGCGGCGCCGGAGGGCCGCCTCCCCGCCGAATACCTGCCGCTGGCCCCCACAGCTTCGGCGCCGGTGCGTCCTCCGCGTCACCGGCGGCTGCTTCTGGCCGTGCTCGCGCTCATGGCGGGGTCGTTCCTGCTCGGCGGCACCGGCGCCGCCATCGGCCTGGTCGCCGAGCGGCTGCACCCGCCGGCGCCTTCGGCCGAGGCGCCGATCCCGCTCTTTCCGCAGGCGCCGGGCGCCGGCGTGGCCGGGGACGGCGGGACGGCCACCGCCGGCCCGGCCAGCGCGCAGTCGATCGCGGCCCGGGTGGCGCCCGCCATCGTCGACATCAACACCGTGATCCAGGGCGTGGCCCAGAGCGGCCAGGCGGCGGGGACGGGCATGATCCTGACCCCGGGCGGCGAGGTGCTGACCAACAACCACGTCATCCAGGGCGCAAGCAGCATCTCGGTCGCCATCGCGGGGCGGCCGGGAAACTACGACGCCAGGGTGATCGGCGCCGACCCCACGCGCGACGTGGCGCTGCTCCAGGTGCAGGGCGTCTCCGGGCTGCCGACCGTGAAGCTGGCCGACTCCTCGACACTCACGGTCGGCCAGCACGTGGTCGCGGTTGGCAACGCCTTCGGGCGCGGCGGCGCGCCCAGCGTGACCGAGGGCACGATCACGGCGCTCGACCAGTCGATCACGGCCAGCGACGGCCCGGGCAGCGCCAACAGCGAGCAGCTGTCGGACATGATCCAGACCGACGCGTCCATCAGCCCCGGCGATTCCGGCGGCGCGCTGGTCAACGACAGCGGCCAGGTCGTCGGCATGATCACCGCCGGCCAGACTCGAGGAGTCCGGCGCGCCACCTCCACCGGAGTCGGCTTTGCGATCACGGCGACCAATGCGGTCGCGGTCGTCAACGAGATCCGCTCGGGCGGGTCGGGGTCCACCATCGTGCTCGGTCAGCCCGCCTTCCTGGGCGTCTCGGTCACCGACCTCGACGCCGCCACGGCCGGCCGGCTGGGCCTGGGCGCCGGCTCGGGCGCGCTGGTGACCGCGGTCGTGGCCGGCTCCCCGGCGGAGGGCATCGGGATCGGGCGGAACGCGGTCATCACCGATGTGGGCGGCCGGAGGGTGACCTCGGCGGCCTCCCTGGGGCCCGCCATCCATGCCTTCAAGCCGGGGCAGGCGGCGAGCGTGACCTGGGTCGACGCCGGCGGCTCGCACACCGCCCGGGCCACGTTGGTGGCGGGGCCGGCGGCCTGAGGGCCGGCACCGGCCGGGCTCCTGGCGCTCCCTCGGCGCTTGAGAGAGCAGCACCCACCCCCCAACGACCCACCCACCCCTGAGGGGGTTGCCGCCATTTTCGGCGGGGTGTCAACCCTGGTCGTTAAGGGGTGGCGGTCAGCCCACCTTGAGGATGAGCTTGCCCGCCAGCGACCGGGAGTCCAGGCGCTCGAGGCCGGCCTCCAGGTCCGTCCAGGGCATCACCGCCTCGACGTGAGGATCGAGCTCGCCGGACGCGACCAGCCCGGCCAGATAGGAGAGATCGCGCGCCGGCGGGTCGGCCGGGAAGCTGCTGAAGAGGGTGAAGCCCTGGATCCGCCGCAGCCCGCCCAGGTAGAACTCGCGCACGTCGGCGAACGTGGAGGGCTGGTTCGAGCTGTTGCCGTAGACGACCAGCAGGCCGGTCCGCCCGAGCAGCATCGCCAGCCGGGGCATGGTGTCGCCGCCGACCGCGTCGAGGATCAGGTCGAACGGGCCCTTGAGCTCGTCGATCCCCACCACCACGTGATCGGCGCCGAGCTCGGCCAGCCCGGCCGCCCGCTCCGGCCGGCCCACCACCGCCCAGGTCTCGGCGCCGCTCCGCCGGGCCAGCTGCACGGCGAAGCGGCCGACCCCGCCCGCCGCACCCGTGATGACGACCCGCCGGCCAAGCGGTGCGGGGTCGAGGCGCAGCAGGCGGAGCGCGGTCACCGCCGCCGTGGGCAGCGCCGCCGCCTGCTCGAACCCGACACCCCCCGGCAGCTCCGCGACCCGGGAGGCGGGGAGGGCGATTCTCTCCGCCCACCCGGCGCCGTCGGCCATGCCGACCACGCGAGCGCCCGGGCCGGGCCCGCCCGCCGTCGCCTCGAGCACGGTGCCCGCGATGTCCCAGCCCGGACGCCAGCCCTCCGCGGCGCCCCGCAGCCGGTTCAGCTCGCCGCGGTTGAGCGAGGTCGCCGCGACCTCGATCAGCACGTCGCCATGTCCGGGCTCGGGCTCCGGTACCTCGCGCAGCTCGGCCCCGCCCCTGCCGGTGGCGACGAGGGCCTTCACCGGCCGGCGCCGGCCGCCGCTTCGAGCAGGTCGAGCATCGCTCGCCGCGGCGGGCTGAAGACGTCGATCTGGTAGGCGGGGGCCTCCAGCGAGCGGACCGTGTGCTCGACCCAGGCCGGGATCAGCGCCGCGTCACCGGGCCGCATCAGCCTGACCTCGCCGCCCAGGGTCATCTCCAGCTCGCCCTCGAGGAGGATGAAGAGCTGCTCCTCCTCGTGGGCGTGGAGCGGTGCCACCGAGTGCGGTTGGTAGCGGACGAAGCTGGCCAGCAGGTTGGTGCCGACCAGCGGCCGCGAGCGGATCCCGGGCGCCAGCTCGATCTCGGGCAGGTCGGCCTCGATCGACACCATGCGGCCCGGCAGCCGGGGAGTACCGGTCGCCTCGCCAAAGTAGCTCACGTGCGCAAGCTACTCGCTTGGCCGGCGCGGCGCCCGGAAACCGGCCGGAGACCGGCCGGAAACCCGGTGTTTAACGGGGGCGGCCGGCCCGGGCGCCGGACTAAGCTTCCAGGCGCCTGTGGACAGGAGAGAGGAGCTGAGGTCCGGCCCCCGGTTTGGGCCGCTGCCGAACCTGGTGCGGCCGGTCGGCCTCGCCGGCACGCCCGCCGAGCCGGCGGTGGTCGCCATCAGCGTCGCGGTCATGGCCCTGGTCTTCGTCCTCGAGGTGGAGACGCCCAAGGACGTCACCTTCTCGCCCTACGCGCTGCTCGCCGTCCTCGTCTGCGCGTGGGTTGCCGGCGGCCGGGCGCTGATCATCGTGACCGCCGCCTCCATGCTCTTCCAGGCCATCCGGCCGGTGTTCGACAACGCCAGCTGGCTGACCGTCTTCGTCAACTTCGTGGCCCTGCTCCTGGCGGCCAGCCTGGGCCACGCCGCCGCCGTCAACAGCGCCGAGGCCCGGCGGTCCCGCGAGCGGCAGCTCGCTCTCCTGCTCGAAGCCGCCCGCGACGTCAACACCGCGGCCTCGGTGGCCGAGGTGGCCGAACGCATCGCCCGCGCGGCCGCCGCCTTCGTCTCCCGGGGCGCCTCCCGCGCCATCGTCTGGCAGATCGAAGAGGGAAGCCTGCGCATCCTGCACGAGCGCGACGAGCTCGGCACCTTCCTGCCCGTCCGCGCCGGTTTCGAGCTAACGCCTGCCGTGCGGGCGGTCCTCTCGGACCGGCAGGCGCGCGAGTTGGAGCTGCACCAGCTCGACGACGAGCTCGCGCGCCAGCTGCGGGAGGTGGGCGTCCAGTCGGTGGCGATGGCCCCGGTCATGATCGGCGGCCAGCCCTACGGCCTGCTCTCGGCCGGCCGCCGCGAGCGCGGGCCGTTCACGATGGCGCAGCTGGCGCCGCTGGCCGGGCTCGCCGACCTGGCCGGGATCTCGATCGCCCGGGCGCGCCAGCTGGAGACCGAGCGGTCGCGAGCGCGCGTCCTGGAGCTGCTGCGGGAGGTCCTCCTGGCCACCGCCTCGGCGGCGGCTCCGGAGGATGTCGCCCAGCGGGTGGTCGAAGAGGCCCGGACCATGCTCGGCGCGGCCACCGTCGCGCTCGCGCTCCGCGATCGCGAGCGGCCGGGGCTCTGGGTCAAGGCCGCCAGCCGTCCGGTCGAGCTGGCGGCCGTCGATCCGGAGAGCATCCTCGGCCGCGTCTTCGCCACCGCCGCTCCGATGGAGGCGGCGGCCGCCACCTGGTCTCCCGGGGACCAGGAACTCGCCGGGGAGGCAAGCGCGCTCCTGGTTGCACCGGTCCTCGCCGGCCAGGACTGCCTCGGCGCCATCGCCGCCGCCGTCGACGCGCCGGGCGAGGACGCCATGCACCTGCTCGCCCTGCTCGGCTCGCAGCTGGGCAGTGCGGTGATCGCGTCCGAGCTGCGCGGCGAGCTGGTCGAGTCGGAGCGCATCTTCCGCTCTCTCTGCGCCGGCCTGGGGTGCGCGGCGATCCTCCATGACGCGACCGGCAAGACGGTCGACGCCAACTGGGCGGCCGAGAGCCTGACCGGTGTGCCGGTCCGCCAGCTCGCGGCCGGGGGCGTCTTCGGTCCCGACTGGTCGGTGAAGACCGAGGCCGGGAGCGAGGTTCCCCTGTCCATGCGGCCGCCCCGCTACGTGATCGGGTTCGACCGGCCTCTGCTCGGCCTGGTGGCGGAGGTGACCGCTCCTGGGCGCCGCCCGGCCTGGCTGCGCATCGACTCCAACCCGATCCTCGAGCACGGCCGGCTCAAGTGGATCGTGACCACCTTCTACCCGGTGCCGCCGCCCGCAGCCAGGCCGGCGCGCGCCCGCCGCGCCCGTCCCGTCACGGATTGAACGTCTCCCTCTTCCTGGCCGCCACCTTTCTCGCCTCCTGCGTCGAGGCGGTGGAGGCGGTCACCATCGTGGTCGGCGTCGGGGAAGCGCACGACTGGAGATCCGCCTGGCTCGGGGTGCTGGCGGCGCTGGCCGCCCTGGTCGCGATCGTGCTCGTCTTCGGAGTCGCCCTGGCCGCACTGCCGATCGGACCGCTCCGACTCGTTGTCGGCGCCCTCCTGCTCGTCTTCGGACTGGGCTGGCTGCGCAAGGGCATCCGGCGCGTGGCCGTGCGCGGCCTCTCCGGGGACGTGTTCCACGAGGACCTGGGAGCCGGCCCGGCAGGCCGCCAGATCGACTGGCAGGCGTTCGTGATCGCTTTCAAGGGCGTGCTCCTGGAGGGCCTCGAGGTCGCCTTCATCGTCGTCAGCTTCGGGCTCGCCGCGCACCAGCTGGGGGGCGCGGCCCTGGCCGGTCTCGCCGCCGCCGCCCTGATGGCGCTGCTCGGCGCCGCCATCCATCCGGCGCTGCGCCGCGTTCCCCGCAGCGTGCTGATCCTGGTCGTGGGCGTGATGCTCTCCAGCTTCGGCAGCTTCTGGTCGGTCGAGGGCCTCGGTGTCGACTGGCCGGGGTCGGATGCGGCGATCGTGGCCCTCGTGCTCGTGAACGGTGCGGCGGCGGCCGTCCTCCTGCTGGTCGAGCGCCGCTGGCATCTTCGCAACGCCCTCCATCCGGCATGAGCCGCCTCGTCGGGGCCCTGGCCGGCTTTGGGCGCTTCTGGTACGACTTCATCGTCGGTGACGACTGGACCATCGCGGCCGGCGTCGCGGCCGCGCTGGTGGCGACCCACATGCTTTCCCGAGGCACCGGCCGCGCCTGGGCGGTGGTCCCGGTCGCCGCGCTGGCGCTGCTGGTCCTGAGCCTCTGGCGCGCCCGGCGCAGCGCCTGAGCGAGCGC
>CAYLIP010000054.1:0-3434 GCA_964383855.1 uncultured Actinomycetes bacterium
GCTTGACCATGAGCACGTCCGCCCCTTCGGCGGCGTCCAGCTCCATCTCGCGCAGGGCCTCCCGCCCGTTGGCCGGGTCCATCTGATACGAGCGGCGGTCACCGAAGGCGGGCGTCGAGCCGGCCGCCTCGCGGAAGGGGCCGTAGAAAGCCGAGGCGTGCTTGCTGGCGTAGGCCATGATCGCCACGCCGGGACGGCCGGCGGCATCGAGCCCGGCGCGGAGCGCCGCCACCTGCCCGTCCATCATCGCGCTCGGCGCGACCACGTCAGCACCCGCCTCGGCGTAGGCGACGGCGGCGCCGGCGAGCAGCTCGAGCGTGGCGTCGTTGTCCACCGCCTGACCGTCGAGCACCCCGCAGTGACCGTGATCGGTGTACTCGCACAGGCAGACGTCGGCGGCCAGGACCAGCTCCACCCCCGAGTCGCGGATCGCCCGGAGCGCGGCCGGCACGGGACCGGCCGGGTCGGCGGCGCCGCTGCCGCGGGCATCCTTGGCGTCGGGCACGCCGAACAGGAGGAGGCCGCCCACCCCCGCCCGGGCGGCGGTGCGCGCGGCCTCCGCGGCCAGGTCGGGGCTCAGCCGGAAGACCCCGGGCATGGCCTCGACCGCCTCCCGGACGTCGCGGCCGGGGACCACGAAGAGCGGGAGCATCAGCTGCTCCGGCCGCAGCCGCGTCTCGCGCACCAGGCGCCGCCAGGGCGCCGTCTCCCGGGTCCGGCGGGGCCTCTCGACGAGCCTCATACCGCCAGCCTCACCTGCTCGCCGAGGCGCCGGCCCGCCTCGCGGGCGGCCTCCTGCGCGGGCCCGCGCTCGGGGGCGACCCGCAGCTCGAGGAGGGCGAACTGGGAGCCGTCGGGGCTGGCCGCCCCGGCCACCAGCTCGAGCTGCCCGTCGCGCACCTGGGCCAGGGCGCCAACCGGTGAGCGGCAGGTGCCGCCGGTCGCCTCCAGCACCGCGCGCTCGGCCTCCACCGCCAGCCTGAGCTCGGGTTGGTCGAGGGCCGCCAGGGTGTCTCTCAGCTCGGCGTCACCGGCCCGGCACTGCACCGCCAGCGCTCCCTGGCCCGGCGCGGGCGTGACCTGGCGGGGATCGAGGCGCTCCGCGATCCGCTCCCCGGCGCCCAGCCGGTCGAGCCCGGCGCAGGCCAGCAGCAGCGCATCCGCCTCCCCGGCTTCGAGCTTGCGCAGCCGGGTGTCCACGTTCCCGAAGAAGGGGACGTGGCGCAGGTCGGATCGCTGGTGGAGGGCGAAGCCGGCACGCCGCGGGCTGTCGGTGCCGAGCAGGCTGCCTGACGCCAGCCCGGCCAGCGCCGCCCCCGTTCGGGAGACCACCGCGTCGCGGGCGTCGGCGCGTTCGGGATAGGCGGCGATGACGAGGCCGGGGGTGGCCTCGAGCGGCACATCCTTGGCGCTGTGGACGCCGAGGTCGATCTCGCCCGCGGCCAGCGCGTCCTCGATGGCGTCCACGAAGACGCCCTCGCCGAAGGGCGTGCCGGGCGCCCGGCGATCGCCGCCGGTGACGATCTCGACCAGGCGCACCGCCCAGCCCAGGGCGCGCAGCTGCGCCGCCACGGCCTCGCTCTGGATCGCCGCCAGGCGCGATCCGCGCGTTCCCAGCCGGAGCTCTCGGGTCACAGCTTGAAGAGCCTCCGGGCCGACTCCCGCTGCTCTCCCGAACGGTCGTCCCGCATCGCCTCCAGCGGTTCGTGGAGCACGTCCGCAACCAGCTGCCGCGACAGCTGGTCGACCAGCCGCGCTTGCCGTGGATCGAGGCCGCCGAGGCGGCGCAGGGCGGCCTCCACGCGCGCCACCCGGCGGCGGTCGGCCCGCTCCAGGAGGGGCTCGATGACCTCGGCGACGCCCCGGCTGGAGAGCCAGGTCATGTAGCCGGCGACCGCCAGCTCGACCGCCTCGGCCGCCTTCCGCGCCCAGCGGCCGGCATCGCTCCGGATGCGGAAGAGGTCGTCGATGCCGAGGTAGGACTCGCCCAGCGCGGAGCGCACCGCGACCGGCACCGCCGAAGGCGACGAGAGGTCGGCGACCGGCGCCGGCGGCGCCTGCGTGAGGTCGGCCCAGGGCCCGTCCAGCGCGACCGCGATGCCGGCGAAGCTCGAGGCTCGCGCAGCGGCCTCCCCGAGGGGCAGCTCGGCGCCGCGTGGATTGCGGGTGGCCACCGCCACCGAGGCGCCGGCCCCCGCCAGCGAACGAGCCAGGGCCAGGCCCATCGTCCCGCGGCCCACCACCAGGACCGGCTCGGAGCGCAGGTTGGCCCGGCCGGCCAGCCAGCCAACGGCGGTGGCGGCCAGGCCGCTGGAGGGCGGCGATTCCAGCGAGCGGGCGCGGCGGCCGGCGGAGAGCGCGGTCTCGAAGAGCCGGACCAGGGTGGGATCAAGAGGGGCCGCCGCCCGGGCGCGGTCGAAGGCGGCCCTCACCTGGCCCAGAACCTCCGGCTCGCCAACCGCGGCGCTCTCGAGTCCGGCCGCCACCCGGCAGAGATGCCGGACCGCGGCCTGGCCGGTGAGCAGCTTGGCGCCGGGCGCCGCGAGCCGCCCGGCGGGCGGGTTGCCGGCGCCGTAGACCTCCACCCGGTGGCAGGTCTCCACCATCACCTCGCCCGGCGCCGCGCCCGGCTGGGCGAGCCGCGCGCGCTCGTCGGCGGCGCTGGAAGAGGCATCGACGCCGGCCATCCAAACGGTCACCGGCCCGCCCCCTGCCAGCCTTCGATGAAGGCGATCAGCAGCGTGTCCATCGCCGTCTCGGCGTCGACCAGGAGCGCTGTGGCCTCCCCCGTCGCCACGCCCCGGCCGCGCGCCGCCCGTGCCAGCTCCTCGACGAAGGGCGACCGGAAGCGGAGGAAGGCCTCGACCGCGGCGGAAAGGGAGGCCCCGAGGTGGGCCGAGTCGCGCCCGTACCCGGCGGCGTGCCGCGCCGCCTCGTTCAGGTTGGCCATCGCCGGACCCGGCTCGTCGGCGTCGAGGTGGGCGATCAGGCACTGCGCCATGCGGTGGCCGCGCTCCCGGAACAGCTCGCGCTCATCGGGATCGATGGCCGACAGCCAGTCCGGCGCCGCCGTCTGAGGGCCGCTCAGGGCCGCCCGGTAGGCGGCGGCCATGCCGTCGGTGGAGGCGCCGAGGGTCGCCAGCTGGGGCCGGCGCTCGCGCTCGGGGGGCAGCAGGGCGGTGATCGCCGAGCGCGGGAAGCGCCGGTGGCCGCCGGGGGTGGTGTAGCTCGCGATCTGCCCGCGGTCAGCCCAGCGCCGGAGCGTGCCCGCGTTGATGCCGAGGCTTCGAGCAGCCTCGCCGAGGCTCAGCCAGTCGACTTCGAGAGCGTCTGGGGAAACCTCACCAAGTCTGCTCAAACCTGCTCAAATCTAGCAGGCCGCGATTCGGCGCATGTGCGGGCGCCTGCGCCTTTCCGGGGGCGGAATTCGGCGC
>CAYLIP010000054.1:3534-16727 GCA_964383855.1 uncultured Actinomycetes bacterium
TGTGCGGGCGCCTGTGCCTTTCCGGGGCCGGAATTCGGCGCATGTGCGGGCGCATGCGCCTTTGGGGCCGGGGACCTAGGCCCGCCGCGCCTCCAGCTCCTTCAGCTTCTGGTCGATCCGCTGCTCGGAGGCCCGCCGCTCCAGCTCGTGCCCCGGCGTCAGGTCGACGAAGCGCGCGTACCGGGCCAGCCGGGGCTGGACCTCCTCCACCCGCCGGAACATCTCCTGGGCGACCAGCCGGTAGTCGGGGTGGCCCTGGGGGGTCGTGCGCAGCTCGCAGAGGTGGAAGACCTCGCGCAGGTTGCAGCGGAAGTACCAGCGCAGCCGGTAGGCGAGCGGCACCGCGTACTGCGCGATCTCCGGGCC
This sequence comes from uncultured Actinomycetes bacterium, assembly GCA_964383855.1. Lineage (GTDB taxonomy): Bacteria > Chloroflexota > Dormibacteria > Dormibacterales > Dormibacteraceae > CAZHAC01. Next base: position 3,901 of record CAYLIP010000054.1, read on the forward strand.
TGTCGATCGCTCGAGCATCCGGTGCGCGTCGGCGGCCAGCTCCAGCGCATCCCGGAAGCGGCCGGCGATCCCGTAGCCCTCCAGCTCTTCCGGCATGTCGTAACCGAGGGCGGTGCCCAGCAGCTGGCGGTCCTGGGTCAGCATGCGGTGGCGCTGGAGGTCGCGGTAGGCGGCGAAGTTGGCCGTGATCTCGAAGGTGTACGTGGCCATCTCCAGGGCCCGGGGGGCGCGGTGCCTGCGGTTGCCTCGCCCACCCAGCAGCGCCTCGAGGACGGCGGCCACGTCGACCGGCGCCGAGGCCAGCTCGAGCAGGGGAAGGTTGGAGTGCGGAAAGAGGGCCGCCGCCACCACCTTGCGCTCGGTTCCGCGATCCCACTCCAGCAGCCGCACGGAGACCTCGACCGAGCTCGGCGCCGCAGCCGCCGGGGCGAGGGCGGCCACCGCCCGACGCACCGACGCCATGCGCTCGGCGGCCGGCCCCCCGTAGCGGTCGTCGAGCGCCCGCCGCACGAAGGCGGGGATGACCTGGCCCAGCTCGCCGTGCATCGACTCCGCTAGCCGGCGGCACTCGGGCAGCTCGTGCGCGGCCATCTTGGTGACCAGGTACTCGAAGGCGCGCCCGTTCCCGTAGAGACCGAGGTTGGTCAGGGTGGCGGCCGGCAGCAGGCCGCGCAGGAGATCCAGCGCCTTGGCCCGGGTCGCCGACTTCCACGCCCGCTCGCTCTCCTCCACCTCCTTCGGATGCCGGTCGCGGACGGCGGCCGTGAGCGGCTCGATCAGGGAGGAGTAGACCTCGAAGAGCGCGTCCATGGCGCCCTCGTAGACGGGATGCGAGAGCTCGGGCCCGCGATGGTAGAGCCAGCGCCCGCCCGCGCCGCGCCGGTCGAAGCGGACGTAGCGCGTCGACTTCTCGAGCGGCGAGAGGCCGATGCGGGAGTCCTGGAGAGCCTTGGCGGCGAGGGTGGAGACCCGCTCGACGGCCAGGTGAGCCCCGGCCAGCTCGGCCACCGAGTCGTCGCCGTAGCCGACGAGCACGCGCTCGTAGAACTCCTCCGCGCGCAGGGTGGCGACCGCTCTGTCCTGCGCCGGCACCGTCCCCGCGATGTCCTCGAAGCCGCTGCCCGGGTCCTGGATGAACTCGTCGAGCAGCACCCGGCGCAGGCTTTTCTCGGTCCTCGAATACCGGCTGAAGAGCGCCCCCTTGACCACCTCGGGCAGGTTGCGAAGGGCGAAGACCGGGCGGTCGAGATTGGTGAAGTAGCGCTCCAGGACGGCGGCTTCGGCGTCGCTGAACTCGGTCGAGTTGGCAGGTGTCGAGCGCGGCTCCATGGGCCCTCCGGGCATGCGAGAAAAGCGGCTTGGCGGGCCGGTGGCATCCTACCCGACTCGGCGGCCGGCGGACCGTACCATCTGCTGCAGCCAGGGGACCTCGACCCGCGCGATTCAGGGACAATCCCGGTCATGGTGGAGGCGTCGGCGGCGGCTCGCTGGCACGCCCTGGTCGAGGCCCGGCAGACCGAGGCGGAGACGGTCGGGGCCGGGCAGCGCGGCTACTGGAACCGGCGCGCGGAGGGCTTCAAGCGCTCCCTGGAGGGCCGCCAGGACCCCTTTCTCGATTTCATCGAACCCTGGCTCGGGGTGCGCAAGACCCTGATCGACGCCGGCGCCGGCTTTGGCCGGCACGCGCTGCCGCTGGCGTCCAGGCTCGACTGGGTGACCGCCGTCGAGCCCAGCGATGGCATGCGCGCGCTGCTCGATCCACCCACCAACATGACCGTCATCGCCAGCACGTGGCAGGACGCCGAGCCTGCCCGCGCCGACCTCGTCATCTGCTGCCACGTGCTGTACGGCGTGGCCGAGCCGGTTCCCTTCATCCAGAAGCTGGAGTCGGCGGCCCGGGAGCGGGTGTTCATCACGATGCGCACAGGGCAGCCGGCCATCACCGCGGAGGCCGCCTGGACGGCGCTGGTCGGGGCCCGGACGCGGATGCCGGAGTTTGGCGATCTGCTCCAGGTGCTCGAGGAGATGGGCGTCGAGCCGGAGAGCGCGCGGCTGACATACCCGGCGTCCCGCACCTACTCCAGCCTCGAGGAGGCGGTGGAGGAGGTCCGCTCCGCGCTCGGCGAATGCTGGGACGACGGGCGGGGCCGGGCCTGGCTGGAAGAGCGGCTGCAGGCCGGACCGGATGGCACGCTCGTCTTCGACGGCGGCCAGATGACCACTGGGGTGGCGCATTGGGCACCACGCTAGAGCTGAGCCAGCGGCCGGTGCGGCCGGCCGACCGGGAGCGCGTGCTGGAGATCGTCCGCGAGGTCTGGGACGGGCACGACTACCTGCCCGACCGGTTCGACGCCTGGGTCGCCGACCCGGCGGCTTCCTTTCTGGCCGTGGAGCTCGAGGGTGAGGTGGTCGGCGTCCACCGGCTCAGACCGATCGGCGCCGGCGTGATGCTGTACGAGGGGATGCGGGTCGATCCCCGGCTCCAGGGGCGCGGCATCGGCACGGCGATGCTGGCGACGGCGATCGAGGAGGCGCGCAGGACCGGCTTCGGCGAGCTCCGGCTCCTCAGCGGCAACCCGGCCGCCATCCGCATCTTCGAGCGGGCCGGGTTTCAGCGCCGGTCCTGGCTGACGGGCTGGACGGCGAGCCGCGTCGAGGGCGGCGATCCCGCCCGCGTCGCCTCCCCGGCCGATGTTGCGGCGCTCGCCGAGCTCGCGCGCAGGGACCCGGCCCACGCCGCCTACGGCGGGGTCAGCGGCTACTGGGCGGCACCGCTCGACATCGACGAGGCGCTGCTCCGCGGGCTTGCCGAGCAGGGCCTGATCCGGGTCAACGGCCGCGCCCTGGCCGGGCTCAGCCCGACCCGGACCGACCACCTGGGAGTCAACTTCGTGTTCGGTTCCGGCGCCGCGCTCCAGGACCTGCTGATGACGCTCCGTTTCGAGGCCGACATCGATTCGATGGCCGGCGTCTGGCTGGCGGCGCCGCCCGATCACCCGGCCGCCGATGACCTCCGAGCGGTCGGCTACGATTCCGCCGATGACGTGCGCTTCGGAGTCTTCGCGCTGAGGCTCGACCGCTGACCCGCCGCTACGTCATCCTCGGCAACGGCATCGCGGGGCAGACCTGTGCCGAAGAGCTGCGCGCTCGCGACTCCGAGGCCTCCATCGTCATGATCGCGGCCGAACGCCACCCGCTCTACAACCGCGTCGCCCTCCCCCGCTACCTGCGCGGCCAGGTTCGCCGCGAGAAGGTCTTCATGCGCAGCGTCGAGGACTACGAGGCACGCGGCCTGGAGATCCACTTCGAGACCTGGTGCACGGAGGTCGATCCGGCGGCCAGGGTCGTGCGCACCAACCGCGGCCAGGAGTTCCCCTACGACGCCCTGCTGGTCGCCACCGGCGGCCGGCCCAAGCCGCCGCCCTGGCCGGGCGCGGACGCCGTCGAGCACGCCTACGGCTTCCAGACGCTGGACGACACCGACACCATCATCGAGCAGACCGACCGGTCCGAGCACACGCTGGTGATGGGCGCCAGCTTCATCAGCTACGAGCTGGCCGAGGGCGTCGTGCACCGCGGCCGCGGCAAGGTCACCTGGGTCATGCGCGGGCCCTGGTTTCTCCGCTACATCCTGGATGCCGAGGCGGGCCAGCTCTGCCGCCAGCTGGGCGAGGCGGCGGGCGTCGAGTTCGTCACCAACGACGAGGTGAAGCGGTTCACGAGGCAGAACGGCGCCTACGCCGCCGAGACCGAGGGCGGGCGCCGGATCGAGTTCGACACCCTGACCTACGGCGTCGGCCTCGACTATTACTGCGAGCCGCTCAACGGCACCGGCGCCCGGCTCGACCGGGGGATCGTGGTCGACTCCAAGCTGCGCACCAACCTGCCCGACGTCTACGCGGCCGGCGACATCGCCGTCTTCTACGACCTGATGCTGGGCAAGCACAACCAGATGGGCACCTGGGACAACGCCGAGGCGCACGGCAAGACGGCGGCCCACAACATGGCGGGCGACGAGGAGGACTTCTTCGACGTCCCCACCTACACGACGACGATGTTCGGCTCGACTCTGGCCGTGATGGGCATCACACCCGACGTCCAGCCCAACCTGGAGTCGGTCCGCACCTACTCCCATGAGGAGGGCTTCTTTCGAAAGCTCTTCTTCATGAACGACCGCCTGGTGGGCGCGATCATGATCGGACCGCCCAAGGGCCGGAAGAAGCTGATCGAGATCATGCGAGCGCGCGAGCCGATCGCCGGCGACCGCGAGGCGCTCCTCGAACCGTCGAACCTGTAAGGCGCCCGGGAGGACGCCGGGGCTACCCGGTTTCGCTGCCCTCCATCTGAGAAAGGCGGCCGCGCCAGAAGTTGAGCCGGCGCAGCAGGCGCGCCTCCTCCATCTCCGCCAGGCGGATGTCGAGCTCGATCTCCGGCCGGGCATCCAGCTCTATGCGCTCGTGCGTCGTCCGCAGCTCGGCCAGGACCGACCGCTTGGCCTCCACGAGCTCCGAGTACACGGCCAGCCAGTGCCTGGCGTCGTCGGCGTAGGTGGAGCCGGGATCCTCCCCGGGCAGGGACCGGTCCGGGTTGGTGTTGAGACGGGTCAGGTCGTCGGCGTCGGACACCACTTGTATGGTGGAGCAATGGCCATGGACCCGTCGCGCCCAGCGACCATGGAGGCATCGCCCTACTCCCGGATCCTGGACACGATCGAGCAGCAACCCTGGCTGGACAGCGCAGGCGCCGCCATCACCCGCTTCCTGGACCCGCTCCTCCAGGCGCCCGAGGCGCAGCCGCTCAAGGACCTGCTCCATGGGCGCTGGCTGGGCCACGCGCTGCACCCCGTGCTGACCGATCTCCCGATCGGGTTCTGGACCGGCTCGCTGCTTCTCGACCTGGTCGGAGCCCGGTTCTCGGCGCTGCTCCTCAACGCCGCCGGCAGCGTGGCGGCGGTGGCCACGGCGCTGACCGGGATCGCCGACTGGACGACGACCGACGGGCGTGAGCGCCGGCTGGGACTCGCCCACGGCCTGCTCAACACGGCCGGGCTGGCCCTCCAGCTGATGAGCCTGGGCGCCCGCCTGACGCGCAACCACGGCCGCGCGATGCGGCTCGGGCTGGCCGGCTACACGCTCAGCGCGACCGCCGCCTGGCTGGGGGGAGAGCTGGTCTACGGGCGCGGGGTCATGGTCAACCACGATGCCTGGACCGCGGGGCCCGAGCAGTGGACGTCCGTGATGCAGGAGTCGGAGCTGGCCGACCGGCAGACGCGCCGGGTGGACGTGGAGGGCCGCGGCGTTCTCCTCTACCGCGAGGGCGCGCGCGTCTTCGCCATGGAGAACGCCTGCTCGCACGCTGGCGGCCCGCTCGACGAGGGCGAGGTGAGCGACGGGGTGGTGACCTGTCCCTGGCATGGTTCCCGCTTCCGGCTGACCGACGGCGCCACCTGCCGGGGGCCCGCCACCTACCCCCAGCTCCGGCTCCAGGCCCGGGTCAGCAAGGGCATGGTCGAGGTGCGCGGCCGGCAGGGCTGAGAGAGGCCTCTGCTAGCATCTGCTTTGAGCAGATGCCATTCGCCCACAGCGAAACCGCGGAGCACGTGCGGACGACCCTCGGCGCCGTGCTGCGGCGCCGGCGCGAGGCCACCGGGCAATCGCTGGCGGAGGTCGCGGCGGCTGCCCGCATCTCGGCCGCGTACCTTTCAGAGGTGGAGCGGGGCCGCAAGGAGATCTCGATCGAAAGGCTGCTGGCGACCAGCCGCGCGCTCGGGGTCACGGTCGGCGAGGTGTACCTGGAGCTGGCGGCCGAGCTGGGGGCGGTGCCCACCGGCGGGCTGGTGGTCGACGGCGACCCCCGGGTCCAGCTCCGGCGAATGGCGGACTCCCTGGAGGGCGACGCGCTGCGCACGGTCGCGCGCTTCACGACCTTCATGGCCATGACCGAGGGGACGCAGCGCCGGCGTCCGATCGGTTTTCTGAGGTGAAGCGATGGGATTGATTCCAACCGTTCTGGAAACCACCGGCCGCGGCGAGCGGGCCTACGACATCTACTCGCGGCTGCTCCGCGACCGCATCGTCTTCGTCGGGCAGCCGATCGACGACCACGTGGCCAACCTGGTCACCGCCCAGCTTCTCTTCCTCGCCAGCGAGGATCCCGAGAAGGACATCTACGTCTACATCAACAGCCCTGGCGGCTCGGTCACGGCGGCACTCGCGATGTACGACACCATGCAGTACGTGGCGCCCAAGGTCGCCACCATCTGCACCGGCCTGGCGGCCTCGGGCGCCTCCCTGCTCCTGGCCGGCGGCGCCGCCGGCATGCGCATGGCCCTTCCCCACTCGCAGATCCTCATCCACCAGCCATGGATGGGCGGCCTGCAGGGACAGGCGACCGACCTCGAGATCCACGCTCGGGAGATCATCAGGCAGCGGGAGGAGCTGGTCAGGATCTACGCCCGGCACACCAGCCAGTCACCCGAGAAGATCGAGCGCGACATCGAGCGCGACTACTTCATGACCGCCGAGGAGGCGGTCAAGTACGGCGTCATCGACACCGTGATCCAGCACGCGGCCGAGGCCCAGGCCAAGATCGCCGAATCCGAGAAGTCGGAGGACAGCGCCAAGAAGTAGGCGGCTGAGCCGGGGCCCGCGGTCCCCTCTGTCGCCGCTCCGCGGCGACATCTCCCCACCAAGTGGGGAGAAGGCTTGGTCGGGTGAGGCTCGGATGGGCGGAGGGGATGCCGCCGATCGCCTAACCTGTGGCTGCCATGAGCCGACGGTACGGGCCGTTCGATCCCTTCGAGCGCCCGTTCTCGCCCCAGCCGCTGCGCATCCCGCGACCGCCCCGCCGCTTCTGGGTCGGCATCGGCTTCTTTCTGACGGCGGTTGCGGTGATCGTGCTGGCCAACCCGCTGATCTGGCTGATCACCGAGTCGCAGTGGTTCCAGGCCCTGGGCCTGGGCGCCGTCTTCGAGCAGCGGCTGGCGCTCCAGGCCGGCCTCTTCGCGGGGGCGCTGGCCACCGCCATCGCCTTCGGGGCCGTCAACGTCGCGGTCGCCGTCCGCTCCCGGGCCGCCGCCCCGCTGCGCGCGGTGGGCATCCGCCGGCGCTGGCTGAGCAGCAACGCCGGGATCGCGGGGCTCGCCGTGTCGGCGCTCGTCGCACTGATCCTCGCCGCCGGCATGACGGCCCGCTGGGTCGACCTGGCGCTCTTCCTCAACAGCAGCAGCGCGGGCACCCGCGAGCCCGTGTTCGGCCTCGACGTCAGCTTCTACATGCTGCAGCTGCCGCTCCTGCACGATCTCACCGGCTGGGCGCTCGGCCTCGTGTTCATGACCATCCTCCTGGTGGCCGGGCTCTACACCTGGCGCGGCGAGGGCTTCGACTTCCAGCTCTCGGCGCCCGGCATCGCGCATCTGTCGGCGCTGCTCGGCCTGCTCGCGATCGGCCTCGCCGCCTCTGAGTGGCTCGGGCGCTACGACGTCCTCTACCACCACACCGGCGTCGTCTTCGGCGCCGGCTATGCCGACGTCCACGCGCGCATCCCGCTCAACTCGATCCGAGCCGGCGCCAGCCTGCTGATCGCGATCGCGCTCTTCGCCAACGTCCTCGTGCGCCGCTACCCGATACCGGTCGGGGCGCTGGCGGCCTGGATCGTGCTCGCCCTGATCGCCGGCATCTATCCCGCGCTCGTCCAGTCGCTGGCCGTGAGGCCGGCCGAGCTCCAGCAGGAACGGCCGTACATCAGCCGGGAGATCGACTTCACGCGCCGCGCCTACGGGCTGGAGAACGTCAAGAGCTCGAGCTTCGCGGGCGATGCGCCGCTGACCGCGCAGCAGGTCCAGGCCGACCAGTCGACCATCGACAACCTCCGGCTCTGGGACTACACGCAGCTGCACGACGTCTACCAGCAGGTGCAGTCGATCCGGACCTACTACACCTTCAACGACGTCGACATCGACCGCTACACGATCGACGGCAAGGAGCTCCAGGTCGAGATCGCCGCTCGCGAGATGAACACGGCGCAGCTTCCCCAGCAGGCGCAGACGTGGCAGAACCGCTATCTCGTGTACACCCACGGGTACGGTGTCGCGGCCAGCCCGGTCAGCGCCGTGGACGGCCAGGGCCTGCCCACCTACGTCGCCCAGGACATCCCCTCCACGGGGCCGATCAAGGTGGACCGGGCCCAGATCTACTTCGGCGAGACGACCACCGACTACGCGATCGCGCCCTCGGCGACCAGGGAGTTCGACTACCCGGGACCCAACGGCAACGTCTTCGTCAGCTATTCGGGGACGCATGGAGTGCCGCTCACCGGCCTCAACCGCGCGCTCTGGTCGCTACGCGCCGGCGACTTCAACCTGCTGATCTCGGGCCAGGTGACGCCAGCGAGCCAGATGCTCTACCTGCGCCGGATCACCGACCGCGTCAGCGAGATCGCGCCCTTCCTGAGCTACGACGCCGACCCCTACATAGTGGTCGCCGGCGGACGCCTCTACTGGATCCTGGACGGCTACACGACCTCCAGCACCTACCCCTACTCCCAGACCGACGACACGGTCCAGCTCAACTACATCCGGAACTCGGTCAAGGTCGTGATCGACCCCTACGAGGGGACCACCGACTTCTACGTCACCAACAGCAGCGACCCCATCATCCGGGCCTACGAGCGCGCCTTCCCCTCCCTCTTCAAGCCGATCAGCCGGATGCCGGCACCGCTGCGCAACCACCTGCGGGTGCCGGAGACGATGTTCCAGGCGCAGGCCCGGGCCTTCCGCACGTATCACTCCACCGACCCCGGCGTCCTCTACAACCGCGAGGACGTGTGGGACCTGCCCCTGGAGCAGCGCGGCCCGAACACCCAGCCGCAGGCGCTCCCGCCCTACTACGTGCTGATCCGGCTGCCCGACGAGCAGGCGCCCGAATTCCTGCTCATCCAGCCCTTCACGCCGCGCCAGAAGACCAACCTGGTGGGCTGGCTGGCGATGCGCAACGACGCGCCTCACTACGGCGAGTCGATCGCCTACGTGCTGCCCCGGGACCGCGTCATTCCGGGGCCGCAGCAGGTGTCGGCGTTCATCAACCAGAAGCCCGAGGTGTCGCGGGACGAATCCCTGCTCAACCAGCAGGGCTCGCAGTTCATCCTCGGCAACCTGCTCGTGGTGCCCATCGGCCAGACCTTCCTCTACTTCCAGCCCGTCTACCTGCGCTCGAGCTCGGCCACCTCGGTGCCTGAGCTGAAGCGCGTCATCCTCGCCCACGGCGACGCCATCGCCTACCAGGACACGCTCCAGAACGCGCTCAGCGACCTGGTCGGCGCGGCGGTCAGCGCGCCCGGGCCGGCGCCCGGTCCCTCTCCGTCGCCGGGGACCACGCCGGGGGCCGCGGCCACCGCGCAGCAGCTGGCGCAGCAGGCGCTTCAGCACTACAACCAGGGGCAGACCGACCTGAAGAACGGCGACCTGCAGGGCTACGCCAACGAGATGGCCCAGGTCTCGCAGCTGCTGCAGCAGATCGCGGCGGCCACGGGCGCCGCCCCGTCGACCTCGCCGTCTGGCGCACCTTCTGTCTCGCCTTCTCCCCGACCCTCCCCCAGCCGCTGAGCCGCGGGAGCCCGGCCCGGCTACCTGAGAGGCACGAACCGGGCCGGAAAGAGGTCCTGCTCCCGGCCGCCGGCGGTGACCAGCCGAACCACCTGCGTCCCGCCCTCCGGGCCCACGGGCAGGATCATCCGGCCCGCCTTCGCCAGCTGCTCGCGGAGCCGGTCCGGGATCACCGGCGCCGCGCAGGAGACGACGATCGCGTCGTAGGGCGCGCGCTCCGGCCACCCCTCCTTGCCGTCGGCCGCGATCACCGTCACGTTGCGGCAGCCGAGCCGCTCCAGGGTGCGGCGGGCGCGCTCGGCCAGCTCCGGCTCGAGCTCGACGGCGACCACCTCGCGCGCGACGCGGGCCAGCACGGCCGCCATGTACCCGGACCCGGCGCCCACCTCGAGGACCAGCTCCTGGCCGGAGAGGTTCAGGGCCTGGGCCATGGAGGCGACGACCAGCGGCTGGGAGATGGTCTGGTCGCAGCCGATGGCGAGCGCGCTGTCCTCGTAGGCCAGGTCCCGGGAGCGCGGGGGCACGAACTCCTCTCGGGGCACCTCCGCCATCGCCCTCAGCACCCGCCCGTCGGTCACGCCCCGGCCGACCAGCTGTTCTTCGACCATCCTCCGCCGCGGGGCAGGAAGTCGCATTTGCCGAGCGTACAATTCGCGTAGCCCAGGTGGCGTCAACCCCCGCGTCCATCACTGCCAACGTCCCGAAGAGCTGGCGCAGGCCCGTGAAGCAGCGCTCGCGCCTGGTCCGGCGGGCCGGACCACCGCACACGCGCGTCCAGTTCGTCCACGCCTCCGAGCAGGAGTTCGCGCGCTTCCTCGACTACTACCGCATCCGGTGGCAGTACGAGCCGGTCGCCTTCCCGATCGGCTGGGACGCCGACGGCAAGGTGACCGAGATGTTCGCGCCCGACTTCTACCTTCCCGAGCACGACCTCTACGTCGAGCTGACGACGATGAAGCAGAGCCTGGTCACGCCCAAGAACCGCAAGCTCCGGCTGGTCCGGGAGCTCTATCCCGACACCAACGTCAAGCTGCTCTACCGCAAGGACTACCAGCAGCTCCTGGCGCAGGCCGGGTACGGCGCCCTCGAGATCCAGCACCTGCGCAAGCAGGACATCGAGCAGATCCTGATCTCGCCGGTGGAGCTGGAGACGCGCGTCCGCGCGCTCGCGCGCCGGATCTCGCGCGACTACCGCTCGAGCGGCGGAGTGGTCCTGGTCGGCGTCTTGAAGGGCATCACCTTCTTCCTCGCCGACCTGGCCCGGCAGATGACGATCCCGATCGCGATCGACTACCTGAGCCTGGCCCGGCGCTCGGGCGCCGACGTCCGCGAACGCGTCGGCATCGTGCGCGACCTCGACTACCCGATCGAGGGCCGCCACGTGGTGCTGGTCGAGGACATCGTCAACACCGGGCTCACCCTCGACTTCGTGATCGGCTCGCTCCGCGGCCGGCGCCCGGCGTCGGTGGAGGTGGTCACCCTGCTCGACCGCCCGGCGCGGCGGCTGGTCGACGTCCCCATCCGCTACGTCGGCTTCCAGATCCCCACCGACTACGTGGTCGGCTACGGCCTCGACTATCGCGAGATGTACCGGAACCTGCCCTTCATCTGCGTCCTCAGGCAGTCGGCCTACATCGACCTCCCGACGCCGGCGCTGATCGTCCCGGAGACGGAAACCGCCTGACCCGGCGGCGCCGGCTGCTCGAGTGGATGCGCTCGCAGCCCTTCCAGGCGGTTCTCGACGCCGGGCTGGTCGAGGGCGTCGAGCGGCTGGTGGTGGCCGAGCACAGGGCCTTCACCGAGCACGTGCTGGCGGAGCCCTGGACCCCGCCCCGCGCCTACCGCTGGATCCGCTACGAGGACCCCGACCCGATCGGTGCGCTGCTCCGGGCCGGGGAGCGGCTGGACGCCCTCTGGCGCGAGCATCGGGTCGGCCTGCAGGAGCGGGTCCAGCTCTTCGGCGCGGCCGAGGAGCGCGAGCTCAGCCGGCTGGAGGCGGCGGCGGCGGTTCTCGGCTACCGGCCGTGACCGGCGTCAAGCGGCGGTCCGGCGCCCGGGCAAGGCTGGTGGCCGGGCATGGAAATGCCCCAATCGACCTTCCTGTTTACCCTGAAGTCCCCTATGCGTTTTTCGGCTTCCACCCTTCCTTTCGGGAAGGACTTTCACCTACTCGACGTTCGGTATCCTCAGGTTCACCGTACTCAGCCGGTTGGGGCGAGCGGAACCTTAACAATCGGGGGCGGCGCCCAGCAAGCCGCGAAATTCCGTTCGAAGCCAGGCTACGAACAGCCGGTTGGCGCGGAAATTGGAGGTCTCAATTCGATGCGGGAAGCGGTCATCGTCGAAGCCGTCAGGACACCCATGGGCCGGCGCAACGGGAAGCTCAAGGACTTCCACCCGGTGGTGCTGGCGTCCATGGTCCTGAAGGAGCTGGTCGAGCGGGCCGGCATCGAGCCCGGGCAGGTCGAGGACGTCGTCTGGGGCACGGTCATGCAGACCGGCGAGCAGGCCGTGAACGTCGCCCGCAACGCCTGGCTGGCCGCCGGCTTCCCGGTCACGACCCCGGCCACCACCGTCGACCGCCAGTGCGGCTCCAGCCAGCAGGCGATCCACTTCGCCGCCAACCTGATCCAGTCCGGCGTGTGCGACATCACGATCGCCGGCGGCGTGGAGTCGATGAGCAGGGTGCCCATGGGCTCGACCGTGGCGCAGGGCCCGGGCAGCCCCTTTCCGCCCGAGCTGAGCGAGCTCTACGACCTCGTCCCCCAGGGCATCAGCGCCGAGCTGGTCGCCCGCAAGTACGGGATCGAGCGGCGGGCCATGGACGAGTTCTCGGTGCGCTCCCACCTGCTCGCCGCCGAGGCGACGGAGAAGGGCTACCTGAGCTCGCAGATCATGCCCATCGAGATCCCGGCCAACGGTCACGCGGCCGAGACCATGAGCGCCGACGAGGGGATCAGGCCCAGCGCCAGCTACGAGGCGGTGGCCCAGCTCCAGCCGGCGTTCGATCCCGAGCACTCGATCACCGCGGGAAACTCCTCGCAGATCACGGACGGCTCGGCGGCGGTGCTCCTGATGTCGAGAGAGAAGGCCCGGGAGCTCGGGCTCCGGCCCCGCGCCCGCATCCTGGCCCAGGCGGTGGTCGGCACCGACCCCGTGCTGATGCTGGAAGGCCCGATACCGGGCACGGCGGCAGTGCTGAAGAAGGCCGGCCTGCGGCTCGAGG
>CAYLIP010000055.1:0-16449 GCA_964383855.1 uncultured Actinomycetes bacterium
GATGTAGGTGCAGCAGGGCGCGCCGTCGACCTGCGCCGCGATCCTGGTCAGCACCGGCTCCAGCACCTGGTAGGCGGCCCGCGGGCCGCCGGGCATGATGCTGGGGCCGTGGAGGGCGCCCTCCTCGCCGCCCGAGATGCCCGCGCCGACGAAGCGGATGCCGGTCGGGGCCAGCTCGCGGTCGCGCCGGCGGGTGTCCTCGAAATGACTGTTGCCACCGTCGATGAGGACGTCGTCCTCGGCCAGGAGCGGGCGCAACTGCGCGATCGTCTGGTCGACCGCCTCCCCGGCCTTGACCATCATCAGGATCGCCCGAGGGCGGGCGATCGAGGCCACGAAGCGCTCGAGGTCTCCGGCGGCCACCAGGTTGGGATCGGGGTGCTCCCGGACCAGCTCCTCGGTGCGCGCCTGGCTGCGGTTGAAGATGGCGGTCGGGATGCCCCTGGAGGCCAGGTTGCGGGCCAGGTTCTGGCCCATGACCGCCAGCCCGTAAACGCCAAAGCGAGCCTCAGCCATTCGCCAATGATGCCGTCAAAAGCGGGATCCGGGCGCGGGCCGACGGGTCAGACGGATGAGCGCCGGCGGCCGCCGAGGGTGATGACCGTCCGGCGCCGGCTCAGCGGACCCGCCAGCGGGCCGGACGCTTCTCAGCGGCCCTGCCAGCGGGCCGGGCGCTTACCAAAGAAGGCCTCGATGCCCTCCCGGAAATCCTCGCTCATGTAGGCCCTGACCACCAGGTCGGAGCCGCCATCCTCCGGCGTCATCTGCAGGCGGATCCGGCGCAGCGCCTCCTTGGCCGTCTCCAGTGTGAGCGGCGCATGCCGGGCCATGGTGGAGGCCAGCTCCATGACGCGGGGCTCGAGCGCCTCCTCGGAGGGCAGGGCCTCGTGCACGAGCCCGATCGCGGCCGCCTCCTCGGCGCCGATCAGGCGCGCCATGAAGATCAGCTCCTTCACGCGCGCGGCGCCGACGAGCATCGTGAGCCGGGCGAAGTTGGCCATCGAGAGCGTGTTGCCGAGCGTGCGCGCGATCGGGAAGCCGAACTTGAGCGAGGGCGTGCAGACGCGGATGTCGCAGGCGGCGGCGATCCCGGCGCCGCCGCCGGTGCAGGCGCCCGCGATGGCGGCGACCGTGGGCACGCGAACGCGTTCCAGGGCGCCGAGCACGCTGTCCATCCGCTCCTCGTAGGCGAGGGCGTCCTCCTCCTTGTCGAAGGCCCGGAACTGCGAGATGTCGGTGCCCGCCGCGAACGCCCGGCCGCCAGCGCCCGTGAAGACGACCGCCCGCACACCGGGATCGCCGTTGACCTCGAGGCAGAGCTCGCGGATGCGGTCATACATCGCGAAGGTCAGGGCGTTGCGTGCCTGGGGGCGGTTGAGCGTGACCCACACGATCTCGCCCGACTCCCCGCGCCGTTCCTCGAGCAGCTCGGCCTGTGTCTCCACCTCTTCGCTCATACGCCGCCCAGCACCCCCTTTTCCTTCAGCGCCTCGATCTCCGGCTGGGAACGGCCGAGGGCGCGCAGCACCTCCGAGGTGTGCTCGCCGAGGCCGGGGCCGGCCCGCCACTGCCTGACCGGCGTCTCCGAAAAATGAAGCGGCGAGCCGATCTGCTCCACGTCTCCCAGCTTGGGATGGGCCCCCTTCCAGAAGAAATCGCGGGCGGCCAGCTGCGGATCGCTGAACACCTGGTCGTAAGTCTGGATCTCGGCACAGGGCACGCCCGCCTCCTGCAGCCGCTCCACCCAGTGGGCTCGCGGCCGGCTCGTCGTGACCTCCTCGATCATCGGGATCAGCACATCCCGCCGTGCATGGCGCGACGGGTTGTCCTTGAAGCGCTCCTCCCCGGCCCACTCCGGGTGGCCCAGCACCTCGCACAGCGCGCGCCAGTTGCGCGGCGAGGTGGCGCCGACCGTGAAGTACCCGTCGGCGGCGCGGATCGCCTGGTAGGGCGCCGAGACCTGGTGGGCCGAGCCGAGCGGCTGGGGAATCTCGCCGGTTGCGAAGTAGCGCCCGGCCTCCCAGACCGCCAGCGACACGCCCGCCTCGAAGAGCGAGACGTCGATGAACTGCCCGCGGCCGCTCCGCTCGCGGACGCGCAGGGCGGCCAGCGCGCCGATCACCCCGTAAAGCGCGCAGACCAGGTCGCAGATGGGAACGCCGACCTTGACCGGGTTGCCGCCCGGCTCGCCGGTGATCGACATCAGCCCGCTCATGGCCTGGGCCATGATGTCGAGCCCGGCCAGCTGCGAGTAGGGGCCGGTCTGGCCCCAGCCGGAGGCGGCGACGTAGATGAGCCGCGGGTTGAGCTCGGCGAGCCGCGGATAGTCCAGCTCCAGGTCGGCCATGGTGCCCGGCCGCAGGTTCTCGACCACGACGTCGGCTCCCCGCACCAGCTCCCGGAAGAGCTCCTTGCCCTCGGCCGTCTTGAGGTTGACGGCGAGCGAGCGCTTGTTCCGGTTCAGGCGGACGAAGGGCGAGGACTCGCCCTCCAGGAAGGGCGCCGAGTCGCGCGCCATGTCGCCGCCCTCGGGGTTCTCGACCTTGACCACGTCGGCGCCGAGGTCGGCCAGCTGCATGGCGCAGAAGGGGCCGGCCATGTAGTTGCCGACCTCGACCACGCGGATTCCGGTCAGCGGATGTTCGGTCTGGGCTTGATTCATGAGCGGATCACCACACGGCAGTGCTGGATGGGCAGGTAGAGGTCGGCTTCCTGGCCCGGAGAGAGGTCGACGGTGGGCGGGGCGGTGACACGGACACGGCCCTGGCCGGCGTCGAGTTCGACCTGGTAGTCGCGGGACTCGCCGAGGTAGGCGGAGCGGGCGATCCGGCCCCGGATCCGGTTCGCCCTGCCCGGGGGCGGCTCGAAGCAGACGTGGTGAGGCCTGATGCACACCGCGACCTGCTCGCCGGCGGCGCAGCCCGTCTCGTCGCGCGCCTCGAGCGTGGTGCCGAGGCCGTCGAGCTCGACGGCGCCGGGCCGGACCAGCTTGCCCGTGAGGGTGTTGGTGCGGCCGATGAAGGAGGCCACGAACTGCGTAGTCGGCCGCTCGTAGACGTCGTAGGGGCTCGCCACCTGCTCGATGCGGCCCAGGTTCATGACCGCGATGCGGTCGGCCGTCACCATCGCCTCGGCCTGGTCGTGGGTCACGTACACCATGGTGATCCCGGTCTCGTCGTGAAGGCGCCGGATCTCGAACCGCATCTCCTCGCGCAGGTTGGCGTCGAGGTTGGAGAGCGGCTCGTCGAGCAGGAGGATGTCGGGTTCGACGACCATGGCGCGGGCCAGCGCGACCCGCTGCTGCTGGCCGCCGGAGAGCTCGGAGGGATAGCGGCCGGCCAGCCGCTCGAGGTGCACCGTCTGCAGGGCCTCGTCCACGCGCCGGGCGATCTCCGAACGCCCGACCCGCCGGACCTCGAGCCCGAAGGCGACGTTCTCCCGCACCGTCTTGTGCGGCCAGACCGCATAGGACTGGAAGATCAGCGACATGTTGCGCCGCTCGGGCGGCACCGTCGACCGCGGCGTCGAGACCACCCGCTCGCCGACCCTGATCTCGCCGCCGTCGGGCCTGAGGAAGCCGGCCAGCAGCTGCAGCGTGGTGGTCTTGCCGCAGCCGGAGGGGCCGAGCAGGGCCATCACCTCGCCGTCGCGGACCTCGAGGTCGATGTCCTGGACGGCGACCGTGTCGCCGTAGACCTTGCGCAGCCCCGAGAGCACGATCCCGCTCATCTCAGTGGGCGCTCCGGACGGCGACGTCGCGGCCCATGAACCGGTAGGCGGCGACGACGATGACCAGGGTGATCAGCATCATCAGGATTCCCATCGTCGACACCGCCTCGTAATTGCCCGCATCCGAGAAGTCAAAGATCACCGTCGTGATCACCTGGGTGTGGGCGGTGAAGAGGAAGACCGAAGCCGAGAGCTCGCGCAGCGCGGGGATGAAGACCAGCAGCCACCCAGAGAGGATGCCTCGCCGGAGCAGCGGGAGTGTGATCGTCCACAGGGAGCGCAGGCGGCCGGCCCCGAGGGTGCGGGCGGCGTTCTCCAGATCGACGTTGATGCCCTGCAGGATCGACTGCGCATTGGAGTAGGCGATGGGCAGGAACCGGGTGGCGTAGGCGGCGATCAGGATCAGGGCCGTGCCGTACAGAAGCAGGGGCGGGTGGGAATAGGCGGCCAGGAACCCGATCGCGAGCACGATCCCGGGGACGACGAAGGGCGCCATGGCCACGAAGCCGAGCCCGCTCGAGAGGGGCGCCGCCCGGCGCACCACGAGGTAGGCGACCAGGGTGGCCACGACCACGGCCAGGGTGGCCGCCCCCGCCCCGTATTCCAGCGAGTGCGCGATCGCGGTCCGCGTGGTGGCGTTCTCGAACAGCGCCCAGCGATACCAGTAGAGACCCAGGTTGCCGGGCGCGAAGGGCCCCCGACCCCAGACCCTCTGGAGCGAAACCACCGCCAGGGCGAAGTAGGGGAGAAGGACCGAGAGGAAGGGCGGGATGAAGGCCAGGATGGCCAGGGGCCAGCGCCAGCGGCCGAGCGCCATGCGCCGGCGCGTGCCGCCCTTGCCGGTGACCGTGACGAAGCGCCGGCGGCCGATGATCCGCCGCTGGAGCAGGAGCAGCCCGACCGTGACCAGCAGGAGCGGCATGGCGTAAGCGGCGGCCACCTCGATCTGCGGCGGGAACTCGGAGAAGAACAGGTAGAGCTGGGTGGTCATCACCTGCTGGCGCGCCGGGATCATCAGGAAGGCCGGTGGCCCGAAGAGCTCGAGCGCCTCCAGGAAGGAGAGCAGGAAGCCGGAGAGGATGGCGGGCAGGGCCAGCGGCAGGGTGATCGAGAAGGTCGTGCGGAAGGTGCCCGATCCGAGCGTGGTCGCCGCGTCCTCGAGCTCGGCGGACATCAGCTCGAGCGTCCCCGAGACCAGCGAGAAGGTGTAGGGGATCGAGTAGAGCGAGATCACGAAGATGCAGCCGCCGAGCCCGTAGATGTTGAACAGCGGGTGGTCCAGGTGCAGCAGGTAGCGGGCCCAGTTGTTGACCATGCCCGAGTTGGGAGCGCCCAGGAAGATCCAGGCGTTGGCGCCGAGGAATGACGGGGTCACGAAGGCGGCCAGGATCAGGGGCCGGATCAGCCAGCGCCCCGGCATGTCGGTGCGGCTGACCAGCCAGGCCAGGGGCGTGCCCACGAGAACCGCGATCGTGGCCACCGAAAACGCCATCTTGAAGGAGTTGGCGATCGGATCCAGGAGGTATCCCCTGGTGAACGCCGAGCGGTAGTTGCCGGGCGTGAGCTGCTGGGTCAGGGGATCCTGTAACGAGGTCAGCAGGAGCCAGCCGAGGGGGACGAGCACCAGGAAGGCGAGCACCAGAACGGCGGCCAGGAAGAGCAGCGACGAGGTCTGCGGGCGGGAGCGCCCGCGCAGCGTCGCTACCACCCGTTCTCGCTGAACCAGCGCTGTGCGGCGGCCACTCCCGAACCCAGCTCGACCGGCTCCCCGGCCATGCCCAGGGCAAGCTCGACCCCGGCCAGCGTGGCCAGCACCTCGAGCTCGTTGAGCGAGCCAAGATGGCCGATCCGGAAGACGCGCCCTTTCAGCCGGCCCAGGCCGGCGCCGAGGGAGAGGTTGAGGCGAGCCTCCGAGAGCCGGAGCAGCTCGTCGGTGTCGGCGGCCTCACAGACCACCGCCGTCAGTGAGTTGGAGCGGCGCTCGGGGGCGGTGCAGAGGAGCTCCTTGTCCCAGGCCTCGACGGCCCGGCGCACGCCCTCGGCGAGGCGGGCGTGCCGGAGATACACCGCCTCCAAACCCTCCTCGTGGAGCATGCGCAGCGCCTCGCGCAGGCCATAGAGCTCGAGCGTGGGCGGCGTGGCCGGGAAGTAGCCGCTCTCCATGGCGGCGAGCAGAGGCCCCCAGTCGTAGAAGCCGCGCGGCGTGGTCACCTGCCGCGATCGAGCCAGGGCGCGCGGCGAGACGCCGCAGATGGCGATCCCTGGAGGCAGCATCAGTCCCTTCTGGGAGCCGGTCAGGGCGACGTCCACCCGCCAGGCGTCGAAGCGGAACTCCATCGATCCCAGCGAGGAGACGGTGTCCACCAGCAGCAGCGGATCCTCGCCCGACGCGTCGATGGCGGCGCGGATTCCCGCGATGTCGGAGGCGGCGCCGGTCGAGGTCTCGTTGTGGACGATCTGCACCGCCTGGTGGCCCTTCAGCCGGGCCGCCACCAGCTCCGGGGAGACGGCGTCGCCCCAGCGCATCTCGACCAGGTCGACGTCGGCCCCGAAGCGGCGGGCGACCTCCGCGAACTTCTCCGCGAAGAGGCCGTTGTTGAAGGCCAGGACCCGGTCGCCCGGGTTGAGCGTGTTGACGACCGCCGCCTCCCAGGCGCCGGTGCCCGAGCCGGCCCAGATCGCGACCGCGCCCTCGGCCGTGCCGAAGACCCGCTTCAGGTTCTCGACCACCTCGAGCGTGACCTCGGGCAGCTCGCGGCCGCGGTGATCGATGACACCGCGGTCCATGGCCCGAAGCACGCGCTCGGGAACGTTGGTCGGACCCGGGATCTGGAGAAAGTGCCGGCCCGACGCCGCTCCGGCTATCGCTAGACCCCCATCACCGAACGCCACTTCTCGATCGAGCCGGGGAGATCCCTCGTCAGCTGTTCGACCGTGTTCCGGATGACCTTGATCTTGTCCAGCTTGGGCACGCCGGCAGCCGGTTCGACGTCCTCGCGGAGCGGGTAGTTGTAGGTCTTGACCAGTGCCTGGGAGTACTCCTTGGAGTACATGAAGTTGGCGAAGAGCTGGGCCGCGTTGGGGTGCTTGGAGCCCTTGATCAGGCCGACCGGTCCCGGCACCAGCACTGCGCCGTCATCCGGGAAGTGGATGTCGATGGGCACGCCCTGAGCCTTGGAGGCGAGGCTGTAGTTGTCGGGCCCCGCGCCCACCTGGCGCTCCCCGGCCTTGATGTCGGTGACGGTGTCGTTGACCGAGCGGTTGATCTTGGGATTGGTGTTCTTCAGGTCGGTCAGCCACTTGTCGCCGTACGTGCGCAGCATGGCGGTGACCCACTGCCCGACATAGCCTGAGAAGCCGGGATGGCCGGTGCTGGTCTTGTCCTTCCAGGCCGTGGACGCGAACTCGCTCCAGGTCTTGGGCGGCGCCGTGACCTTGTCCGATCGGTAGTTGATGACCACGAAGCCGATGGCGCCCAGGTGGTAGTAGCCCTCGGGGTTGAGGTTCTGGAACTGCTTGGGCAGCAGGTCAAGGTCGGGCGGCGTCCACTGCACCAGGAAGCCGCCCTTGATGAGCGGCGGATAGTGGCCCTCGTCGGTGGAGCAGAAGACGTCGCACTCGGTGGCGCCCGCCTTCAGATCCTGGTTGAGCCTGGTGTTGATGACCTGGGCCGTCTGCCGGAGGAGGTTGACCTCGATCCCCGGGTACTTGGTCTTGAAGGCGGCGGCCATCTGCTCGGCCGCCGACTGCTCGTAGTGCGCGGTCCACCAGGTCACCGTGCCCTCGGCTTTGGCCTTGGCGTAGAGCTTGGTCACGTCCTTCTCGACCGGTCCCGCGGGAGCCGACGCGCCTCCGCCACAGGCCTCGAGGAGGGCGCCGACGCCGCCGGTGGCGGCCACGGTGAGAGCTCCGGTCGACCAGCGGATGAAGTCACGACGAGTCAGATCGTTGTCCATGCTGCGAGGGAGGTTATCCGCAGCGACCCAAGAAATGAAAGCGTTTGCAAAGGTTCGTGCTGCGGACCGGGGTTGACATCCACCCCCGTGCGTCTGGTTGCATGGTCTGGGTGCGCCTCCTCCGATGGATGGAGCTCGCGCTCGCACTGGGCATGGTCGCCCTGCTGCTGATGGCCGGCCCCTTCCGGCCGCGGATGCTCCATTCCAACCCAAGCACGTTGCCGCTGTCGGGCGGCGTTGCCGCGGCCACGGCGCCGCGGAGCCAGGCGCCGGCGGCGCCGGCCGACCCGCGCCAGCTGCTGGACGCGGCCGCCAGCCACCACGCCCTGCCGCCGCACCTGGTGGAGGCCGTCTCCTACTGGGAGAGCGGCTGGGACCAGCAGCGGATCTCGGCCACCGGCGCCATCGGCATGATGCAGGTGCAGCCCGAGGTGGCGGCCGAGCTCGGTCCAAAACTGCTCGGCCGCCGCGTCGACCTCCACAACCCCGCCGACAACGCCGAGATGGGCGCAGCCATCCTGCGCGCCTACATCGACGACCAGGGCGGCAGCGTCGACCGCGGGCTGGCCGCCTACTACCAGGGCCCGCGGTCGCTCAGCGACGACGGCATGCAGCCCGACACCCAGGGCTACGTGGTCGGCATCCAAGCACTGCGCCAGCTGCTCGACGACGGCAAGCCGCTGCCGCCTCCGCCCTCCTCCTAGCCGTCGAGCCCGCGGGCCGCCTGGCCCGCGCCGGGCTGGCTCGCGAGGCCGGTGAGCGGCCCTGTTTGCGCCCCCGTTTCGGGCACCCTGATCCATGGACATGGAGCGCACGCACCCCTGGGCCGCCGCTTGGGGAGGCCTGGTGGCGCGCCACCGGTGGGTGGTGCTCGGCGCCTGGGTCGTGCTCTTCCTGGCCGGCGCCTATTTCGCGCAGGGGACCTCGCGGCTGCTCGAAGCCGCCAGCTTCAACACCGACACCGAGGCCAGCCATGCCGCCCACCTGCTCCGAGAGCACTTTCCGGAGCGCCAGGGACCTGTCCTCTACGCGGTCTTCCGCTCCTCGGGGGCGCCCGCATCCGACCCCGGCTATGCGGCGCAGATCGAGGCCTGGAGGTCCGACCTGGTGCGGCTCACCGCGGGCGGCGAGGCCCGGGTGGAGGGACCTCTGCCGGGGCGCGACGGGCGCACGGAGGCCCTGATCGTCAACTCCAACCAGACGCCCGACCACTTCATCGACCTCGCGCACCGCGCGCGCGGGATCGAGCACCCGGGGCCGGCGGACGTCTACCTGGGCGGGCTGGGGCCGGTCTACGACAACTTCCTCAATGACTCCGAGTCCGACCTCCGGCGCAGCGAGACGGTGTCGATCCCGATCGCGGTCGTCCTCCTGCTGCTCGTCTTCGGGGGCCTGGTGGCGGGCGCCCTGCCGGCCATCACCGGCCTGGCCACGGTCAGCGTCGCGGTCGCGGTGCTCGGCCTGGCCGCCCGCTTTCACCCGGTCTCGGTCTTCGCACTCAACATCTCCTCGGTCGTCGGCATCGGCCTCGGCATCGACTACTCGCTGCTGGTGGTCAACCGCTTCCGGGAGGAGCTGAGGGCGGGCCGGCCGGTCGAATCGGCGGTCGCGACCACGGTCGGCACCGCGGGCGTGGCCACCCTGGTGTCGGGCGGCACCGTGGCCATCGGCTTCGGGTCGCTGCTTTTGACGCACCTCAACGTGCTCTGGTCGATGGGGCTGGGCGGCGCCATCGTCGTCCTGGTCTCGATGGTGGCGTCGCTGACGCTGATCCCGGCCCTGCTCTCCGTCTTCGGCCGGCACGTCGACAGCCTGGCGCTCCCGTTCACGCGTGGGCGCGACACCCGCCGCTTCTGGAACGGGCTGGCGGCGCGCGTCATGAAGCGGCCGTTCGTCTTCATCGGGGGCGTGCTCGCGGCCGTCGTCCTGATCGCCTGGCCGGCGACCGGCTTTCACCCCGGCGTGGTGGGCGCCGAAAGCCTGCCGCCGGGCGACCGTGCGGTCGTCGCCGACCGCCTCGCCCACCAGCAGCTCGGCTTTGCGCCCTACACCCCGGTGCTGGTGGTGGCCCGGGGCGTCACCACCCCGGAGGCGGCCGCCGAGCTCGAGATGCGCCTGCGGCAGGCGGCCGGCGGGGAGCCGGTGACGGGCGCCCCCGACGTCCCCGACCAGCTGGCGCCCCTCTACCTGCGGCCACCCTTCGCGGTCTTCGAGGTGGGCCAGCCGGCGGGCGACAACACCGACCGGACGCACGCCTTTCTCGACCGGCTCCGAGCGGCCCGGCCGGGGCCTGGGATCACCCTGCTGGTCGGTGGCGAGGCTGCCGCCTACCAGGATTTCCTGGGGGTGCTCGGCCGCGACTTCCCGGTCGCCTTCGGCGCCGTGCTGGCGGGAACGCTGGTCCTGCTCGCCTTCTCCTTCCGCTCGGTGCTGCTGCCGCTGAAGGCGGTCCTCATGAACCTGCTCTCGATCGGCGCCGCCATGGGGGTCCTGACCTGGTCCTTCCAGGAGGGGCACCTGTCCAGGCTGCTCGACTTCCAGGCCGTCGGCTTCGTCGACGCCACGGTCCCGGTGATCATCTTCGCGGCGCTCTTCGGGCTCTCGATGGACTACGAGGTCTTCCTGCTCAGCCGAATCCGCGAGGAGTGGCGGAGCGGCGGTGACAACCAATCGGCGGTCGCCGCGGGCATGGAGAGGACCGGGCAGATCATCACCTCGGCGGCCCTGATCCTGGTGGTCGTGGTGGGGACGCTCGCCTTCAGCCGGCTGGCGCTCAACAAGGCGATCGGCATCACCTTCGCGACCGCCATCCTGCTCGATGCGACCCTGATCCGGCTGCTGCTCGTCCCGGCCATGATGAGGGTCCTGGGCGAACTCAACTGGTGGCCACAGCGGAGGTTTCGACGATGAAGTTCGGCGTTGTCATGTTTCCCACCGAGTACGCGATCTCGCCGGTCGAGCTCGGCCGCGCGGTGGAAGGCCTGGGATTCGAGTCGGTCTGGTTCACCGAGCACACGCACATCCCGGCCTCCCGGCTCTCGCCGTGGCCGGGCGGTCCTGAGCTGCCGCGGGAGTACAGCCACCTCCTCGACCCGTTCGTCAGTCTGGCCACCGTCGCCGCCGCCACCGAGCGGATCCGCCTCGGGTTCGGCGTCTGCCTGGTGGTCGAGCGCGACCCGATCGTCACCGCCAAGCAGGTGGCGACGCTGGACGTCCTCTCCGGCGGGCGGGTGGAGTTCGGGGTCGGCTTTGGGTGGAACCGGGAGGAGATGGAGAACCACGGCACCCGGTGGGAGGATCGATTCCTGGTCGGCCGGGAGCGGGTGGAGGCGATGAAGGCGATCTGGACTTCCGAGGAGGCCGGATACGCCGGCCGCACGGTCAGCTTCGAGCGCATCTGGTCCTGGCCCAAGCCGGTGCAGCGCCCGCATCCCCCGGTGCTCGTGGCCGGAGCCGGTGAGGGCACGCTGCGGCGCGTGGTCGCCTACGGCGACGGCTGGATGCCGATGGCGGCGCGCCTGGGGCGTCCGCTCGAGGACTGGCTCGGCGATCTGCGCCGGCTGGCCGGGGAGGCCGGCCGCGGCGACCTCCCGGTCACCGTGTACGGCGTCAAGCCGGCGGCCGCCGAGGTGGAGAGGATGGCCGGGCTCGGGGTCGACCGCGTGCTCTTCGTCCTGCCCTCGGTCTCCCGCGACGATGCCCTGCCCAGGCTGGAGGGCTGGGCAGAGCTCGCCGCGCGCTATCCGGGCTGACCCTCAGACGCGGCCCCCGGCCTCCCGGGAGATCCTGGCCTCCGCGTCCTGGTCGAAGGTGTTGAGAGCGGCGAAGAGGCGCGCGTTGCGCTGCGCGTCGCGCCAGATCGTCTCCAGGCGGCGCTGGGTGGTGACGTAGATCTCGTACTCGGTCATCGCAGGCTCCTCCACGTGGACTCGGCGTAACCGCCGAACGGCTGTCGCTGGTGATGATGTTACCATCAAACGGGTTTTGCTGGTTGGCATCTGCGGTACTATCGGGCCGCAATGGCTGCCACCACGGCGCCCGGCAAGCTGGCCATCGTCCAGCACTTCATAAACACCGCCGACCTGGGGAGCGATGCGGACGAGGTGGGAACGCCGGCCGCCCTGCGAAGTTGGCTGCGGGAGAACCTGGCGGACCCCGGGGAGGTCGGCGAGCAGGGGTGGGCGCGGGCGATCGCGCTCCGGGAGGCGCTGCGCCGGCTGGCGTGCGCCAACAACGGAGAGGCCCAGCCCGAGGCGGACCTGGCGGTGCTCAACGCGGCGGCGGCGGCGGGCCGCCTGCGGCCGCGCTTCGGGCGGTCGGGGGTGGGGCTGGAACCAGATGGGAGGGGGCTGGACGCGCAGCTTGGGCGGCTGGTGGCGGCGGTTTACGAAGCCATGGGCGACGGCAGCTGGGAGCGGCTCAAAGCCTGCGCGCGCCACAGCTGCCGGTGGGTCTTCTACGACGCCTCGAAGAACCACTCGGCCACCTGGTGCTCGATGAAGGTCTGCGGCAACCGGACCAAGGCGGAGCGTTTTCGCCGCCGCCACGCGGCCGGCTGAGCAGGGGCCGGAAGCGATTCTCCTCTACCGGACTTGCATTGTCCGGAAAATCTGATATCATCACACTCAAGTAATCTGCCAGAGCGTTTGAGATAAAAAATGGTTCCGTATCTGCCTTATCCGCGCCGCAGCTACACCGAGCCCCGCCCGGTGGAGCCCGTCACCGTCCCCGCCCTGCGGGTTCAGAAGTCGAATGCTCCCGACCTGCAGACCCAGATGGAGGCGATGCTGGACGCGGTCTGGAAAGCGGAGGCTGACTGGCGGTTCAACGACCGCCTGGACATGGCGGTCAAGACCCGGCGCGACTCGGCCGGGCGCTAAGCCCGCGTCGCCGCCGGCCGGCACGCCAACGTCGCCGCCGGCCGGCACGCCAACGTAACGTCGACGGCATGGGTTTCGATCAGTACCACGAGCCGGCCGGCGAGCTATCCCAGGAGACCAGGACCCTGGCCCGGATGCTCGCGTCCTTGACCGAGGAGGCCGAGGCCATCGGCTGGTACCAGCAGCGGCTTTCCCTGGAGGCGGACCCCGAGGCGCGGGCGATCATGGAGAACGCGCAGCACGAGGAGTTCAAGCACTTCGCGATGGATCTCGAGTTCCTGACCCGGCGCATGCCCACGTGGCGCGAGACCCTGCAGGGCGTGCTCTTCCAGCCCGGCGACATCGTGCGCCACGGCGACCAGGCCGAGGAGCACGGCGACTAGCGAGGGGCCCGGCGCCCGGGCCGGACCGGCGCTTAACCGCCAGCCTTGACACCCCACCGAAACTGATCACACCCCCTCGGGATGGGCGGGTCGTTGGTGGGTGGGTGCTGCTCTCAGTCCATTTGGGCGGCGGGTGATGTTGCGGGACCCGGGCCGTGCGCGCTATTCCCGCCCGGGCGCGGACCGCACCGAGGCCTGCAGCGAGCCGGCCGTGAAGGCCCCCGCGAACCGGTCTCCCTCGTAGACGGGCACCCAGCCATCCTCGGCCTCGAGCAGCGCCTCCAGCGCCTCGCTCACGGGCGCCCCCAGCGCGACCCGCCGGCCCCCTTTTGCCGCGCCTTCCGTCGTCCCCTGCGCCGGCTCCGGCCGCGCCTCCAGGGACAGGGGATCGATCCGCGTCACGGCCAGCCGCTTGAGCAGGCGATCCCGGCCCAGGAACTCGGCCACAAACGGCGTCGCCGGGCGGCCGAGGATGTCGGCCGGCGCGTCGACCTGCTCCACCCGGGCCTGCTCGCTCATGATCACGATCCGGTCGCCGACCTTGACCGCCTCGTCGATGTCGTGCGTCACGAAGACGACCGTCTTCCTCATGTCGCGCTGGATGCGGATGAACTCGTTCTGCAGCCGGTCGCGGGTGATCCGGTCGACGGCGCCGAAGGGCTCGTCCATGAGCAGCACCGGCGGGTCGGCTCCGAGCGCCCGCGCGAACCCGACCCGCTGCTGCTGACCTCCGGAGAGCTGGTGCGGGTAGCGCCTCCGGAAGTCGGCCGGGGGCAGACCCACGAGCTCCAGCAGCTCGTCGACCCGCGCCCGGACCCGGGCCCGGTCCCACTCCAGGAGCCGCGGCACGGTGCCCACGTTGTCGGCGACCGTCATGTGCGGGAAGAGCCCCGCCTGCTGGATCACGTAGCCCATCCGAAGCCTGAGCAGGACGGGGTCGATGTGCGTCACATCCTCCTCGTCGAGCAGGATCCGCCCGCTCGTCGGCTCGATCAGGCGGTTGATCATCCGCAGGGTCGTCGTCTTGCCGCAGCCCGAGGGTCCGAGCAGCACCCACGTCTGGCCGCCGGCGATCTCGAGGTCGAGCCGCTCGACAGCAACCGTAGGGCCGGGAAACTCCTTGCGGACCGCCTCGAGGCGTATCAATCCCAGCTAGCGTAGGCGACGCGAATGCTGCTTGACGCCGGCGATCCCTGGCTGCGCCCCGACTGGATCAGCGCGCACCTGCCGCTGATATGGAGCGACCTGGTCGAGCACGTGCTGCTGACCGCGATCGCGGTCGGCGGCGGCCTCCTGGTCGCGCTCCCGCTGGGAGTGCTCGCCTTCCGCTCCCGCGGCTTCCGGGAGCCTCTGCTGGCCCTGGCCGGGACCCTCTACGCCATCCCCTCCCTGGCCCTCTTCGCGCTCCTCGTCCCCTTCACCGGGCTGACCGTCCTCACGGCCGAGATCGGCCTGGTCGGCTACACGGTCCTGATCCTCCTGCGCAACGTGGTGGTCGGCCTCCAGGGCGTGCCCGGGGAAGTCCGAGACGCCGCCCGCGGCATGGGCTACCGGCCCTCGGCCCAGCTGCTGCGGGTGGAGCTGCCCCTGGCCGCGCCCGCCATCATCGCCGGGCTCCGGATCGCCACCGTGACCACCATCGGCCTGGTCACGGTCACCGCCCTGATCGGCGAGGGCGGCCTCGGCCGCCTGCTCCTCGACGGCCTGATCCGCGACTTCAAGACGCCGCTGGTCGTCGGCACCGTGCTCTCGATCGGCCTGGCCGTGGCCGCCGATCTCGCCCTGGCCGGGCTGCAGCGAGCGCTCACCCCGTGGAGCCGCCGGTGAGCCGCCGATGACCTTCCTGGGACAGGTCGTGACCTGGTTTGCCACCGCGCAGCATTGGAGCGGCGAGGCCGGCATCCCCGCCCGCCTGCTCCAGCACGTGCTGATGTCGGGCGCGTCAACCGGCGTGGCCGCCGCCATCGCGCTGCCTCCCGGCATCCTACTCGGCCACCTCCGGCGCGGCGGCAACCTGGCCATCAACGTCTCCAACGCCGGCCGCGCCATCCCCTCGTTCGCGGTGCTGGTGATCGCCCTCCAGCTCTTCGGCATCGGCGCCCGGCCGGCCTTCATCGCGCTCGTGCTGCTGGCCATCCCGCCCATCGTCACCAACGCCTACGTCGGGGTCAGCCAGGTCAGCCCGGAGCTGCGGGACGCCGCTCGCGGCATCGGGATGCGCGAGCTGAAGATCCTGACCGCGGTCGAGATCCCGCTCGCCCTGCCCCTGATCATGGCCGGGATCCGCACGTCGGCCGTCAACGTGGTCGCGACCGCGACCCTGGCGGCGCTCGTCGCCTGGGGCGGCCTCGGCCGCTACATCGTCGATGGACTGGGCCAGCGCGACCCGGTACAGATATTCGCGGGCGCCCTGCTGGTCGCCACCTTGGCGATACTGACGGAGGTGGGACTCGCCGGTTTGGAACAGCTTCTACTGCCCGGCGGGTTGAAGAGAGAGCGGAACCTGGGTCGCGCGCTCCGCGCGCGGACATGAGGGGAAAGGAAATGCGGAAGATCCGGACGGCGGCGATCTTCACGGCGCTGGCCTTCGTGCTCGCGGCCTGCGGGGGCACCGGTTCCAGCGGCGGTGGGCAGCCAAAGGGCACCATCACGGTGGCCGGCTTCAACTTCTCGGAGAGCAGCATCATGGCCGGCATCTACGGCAAGGCGCTGGCGGCCAAGGGCTACACGGTCAACTACAAGCTCAACCTCGGCAGCCGGGAGATCGTCGAGCCCGCCATCGAGAAGGGGGACATCGACCTCTATCCGGGCTACGCCGCGACCGAGCTGGAGTTCGTCAACAAGGGCAAGGGCGAGGCCGGCAGCGACCCCGCGGCCAACGTCAGCAAGCTCAACGGCTACCTGAGCGCCAAGGGTGTCCAGGGCCTCACCCCCTCGCCGGCCAACGACCAGAACGCCTTCGCGGTCTCCAAGGCGGGCGCGGCCAAGTACAACTTGAAGAAGCTCTCCGACCTGGCGCCGGTGGCCTCGCAGCTGACACTGGGCGGTCCGCCGGAGTGCCCGACCCGGCCCTTCTGCCAGGCCGGGCTGGAGAAGACCTACGGTCTCAAGTTCAAGTCCTTCAAGTCGCTGGACGCGGGTGGTCCGCTGACCAAGAACGCGCTCGCCAGCGGCGACATCGACGTCGGCCTGGTCTTCTCCAGCGACGGCGGGATCCAGGCCAAGAACCTGGTCGTGCTCGACGACGACAAGCACCTGGAGGCGGCCGACAACATCGTGCCCATCATCCGGACCAAGGTCGCCACCTCAGAGGTGAAGACCATCCTCGACAAGATCGATGCCGCGCTCACCCAGACCGATCTGGTGGCGATGAACAAGAGCGCCGACGTCGACAAGCAGGACCCCGACGCGCTGGCCCAGACCTGGGTCAAGCAGCACGGGTTCGCCTAGACCGGTAAGCCAGGCGGCCGGCCGACTCATCCGGCCGCCTCCCGCGAGGCC
>CAYLIP010000056.1:0-15845 GCA_964383855.1 uncultured Actinomycetes bacterium
CTCTGCGGCCGCCACCACTACCTCTGCCACGAGGGCGGCTGGAAGCTGGTCCGGGACGGGCCCCGGATCCGGGCCATCCCTCCGGTTCGAGCCGCCTAGCCTCGGAGGGGCGCCGGACGATGCCCCTCCGGCGCCGCTACTCGGCACGACCTCCCCACCAAGTGGGGAAGGCTTGGGACTCGCTTCTTGCCTAGGCGGCTTCCAGGTAGCCCGCCAGAGGGGATTGGTCGAGCTGGCCGCCCAGCTGGCCGACACTCTCGTAGACGGCCAGGGCGCCTGACCGGGTCAAAACCTCGCCGGCAATCCCGCCGGTGGTGACGCCGACGCACTTGAGGCCACACCGGCGGGCCGCCTCGATGTCCCAGACGGTGTCGCCGACCACGATCGAGTCGGCCGCTCGCAGCCCGGCCCGCCGGAGGGCCTCGACGAAGATGTCCGGATCCGGCTTGCTGTGCTCGACGTCCGCCGAGGAGACGACGACGTCGATCTCGTCGCGGGCTCCCACCGCATCGAGGATGGGGCCGATCTCCTCGCCCTTGGCCGACGTCGCGAGCAAAACCCGGGCGCCGCGCCGGTGGCAGTCGCGGAGGAGGTCGGAGGCGCCCGCAAAAGGCCGCATCCAGCCCTGCAGCTCGCCGTAGTGGCGGGAGTGGCCCTCGTCGAGGTCGGACCGCTCGCCACCCACCAGCCGGCTTATGAGCTTGTCCGAGCCCATACCGACCAGGGCGTGGATCGCCGACATGGGCACGTCGATGCCGGCGTCTCGAAAGGCGGCCGACCACGCCATCACGTGGAGGTAGTTGGTGTCCAGAAGCGTCCCGTCCACGTCAAACAGAATTCCCGGCACTTACCCCACCATACGGTGGTCATGGAGTTGGGAACCGTGGGCATCGTGGGGCTGGGATTGATGGGCGGGTCCCTGGCGATGGCACTCCGCGAGGCCCGGCCCGACCTGACCCTCCTCGGCTGCGACCGCGACCCTCGCGTGTGCCGGCTGGCGATGGATCGGGGCCTGGTCGCGCTCGCCGGGCCCGACCTCGACGCCGTCCGCGCCGCCGACCTGGTCGTGCTCGCCGTCCCCCCGACCGCCATCCGGTCCCTGCTCAGCGGCCTCGCCGCCGTACCCCTGGTGACCGACGTCGCCAGCACCAAGGCCGACGTCGTGCGCTGGGCCGAGGAGGCGGGCCTCGACTTCGTGGGCGGTCACCCGATGTGTGGGGCCGAGAGCAGCGGCCTCGAGGCCGCCCAGGCGGGCCTCTTCCGCGGCGCGCCCTGGGTGCTGTCGCGAGCTCAGCCGCTGGTCGAGGAGATGGTCCGGGCGGTGGGCGCGGTTCCCACCGTGATCGAGCCGGCCCGCCACGACCGGCTGGTGGCCGGGGTGAGCCACGCGGCGTTCATGGTCTCGATCGGCTACGTACTCGCCCTTGCCGCTGATCCGGAGTGGCCCGAAATGTCGGCCCTGGCCGCCGGCGGGTTCCGCGACCTGAGCCGGCTGGCCGCGGGCGACCCCGAGATGTACGCTGCGATCGCCCAGACCAACCGCGAGAACATCCTTGCCTCCCTGGCCGCGGTGGAGGCAGCCCTGGCCCGCCTGCGCAGGCACCTCGAACAGGACGATCCGCGGCTGGTCGAGCTCTTCGAGGAGGCGCGCGGCGCGCGGCGGCGCTGGGAGGCAGAGCATGCGCCGCCGCGTTGAGCCGGCGGCCCGGCTGCGGGGGACGGTCAGGGTGCCTGGCGACAAGTCCGTTTCTCACCGGGCGCTGATGCTCAATGCGGTCGCCGAGGGCCGGGCCCGGGTCACCAATCTTTCGACCGGCGCCGACGTGGCCTCGACCGCGGCCTGCCTGCGATCGCTGGGAGTGGCGGTCACCGACGACTCCGTGGCGGGGGCCGGCCTGGCCGGGCTGCAGCCTGCCCCGGGGCCGCTCGACTGCGGCAACTCGGGCACCACCATGCGCCTGCTCTCCGGTCTGCTGGCGCCACAGGCTTTCGAGAGCGTGCTGATCGGCGACGACTCGCTCTCGCGGCGGCCGATGGAGAGGGTGGCGGGGCCGCTCCGCCGGCTCGGGCTGCGGGCCGACGCCGGCCCGCCGCTCCGGGTCGGTGGCGGCGGGCCCGGCGTGGGCTGCGAGATCCGGCTCGACGTGCCGTCCGCCCAGGTCAAGTCGGCGCTGCTTCTGGCGGGCCTCGGGTGCGCCGGCCGCACGGCCGTGGTGGAGCCGGCCCGGACTCGCGACCACACCGAGCGGATGCTCCGCGCGATGGGCGGCCGGATCTCCGTCGACGGGCTCCGGGTCTCGATCGAGCCCGGCCCGCTCACGGCAGTCGACGTGGTGGTCCCGGGCGACCTCTCGGCGGCGGCGTTCTGGCTGGTCGCCGGCACCATCCACCCCGACGCCGAGATCGAGCTGCCAGGGGTGGGCGTGAACGAGAGCCGGGCCGCGCTGCTCCAGGCGCTGGCCGGCGCGGGCGCGGCGATCGAGAGCGGCGGGACCGGCGGCGACTTTGAGCCGGCGACCGACCTGCGGGTGGCCAGCGCCGCCTCCCTCAGCGCGCTGGAGATCGGTCCCGGCCTGGCCGCCGACATGATCGACGAGCTGCCCGTCCTGGCCGTGCTGGCTGCCATGGTCGATGGTGAGTCCAGGATCACGGGCGCGCGCGAGCTGAGGGTGAAGGAGTCGGACAGGCTGGCCGCGATGGCCGCCGGCCTGACGGCGATGGGCGCCGCCGTCGAGGAGCTGGAGGACGGCTGGCTGATCCGGGGCGGCCGCCCCCTGCGGGGGGCGCTTGTCCGGTCGCAGGGCGACCACCGGGTGGCCATGGCCCTGGCCGTGGCGGGGCTGGTGGCGGCCGGCGAGACGGCCATCGAGGGCGCCGAGTGCGTGGAGATCAGCTATCCATCTTTCTGGGACGACCTGGAGCGGCTGTGTCGGGCCTGAAGGTGAGCGTGGAGACCGACATCGACCCGGTCGTGCTCGAGCTCCGGGAGTTGGAGGTGACCGAGCCACGAGCGGACTTCGGCACCGTGGTCGAGGCGGCGGTGGCGGCCGCGCGGGCCGGGCGGGTCCCCCCGGTCGAGGCGGCGCGATCCTTCTACCGCCGGTTTGGCATCGACCCCACCAAGACCCGCCCCTCCTCGGAGGCGCTCCTCCGGCGGGTCACGCGGGGCGATCCCTTCCCGCGCGTCAACTCGCTGGTCGATGTCGCCAACGTCATGTCCCTGCTGGCGCAGGTACCGGTCGGTCTCTACGACCTCGACCGCACCGAGGGTCCGCTGACCGTTCGGGTCGGCGGCGAGGGCGAGGGCTACGAGGGAATCCGCAAGGAACGCGTCAACGTTGCCGGCCGCATCTGCGTCGCCGACGCCTTCGGGCCGTGCGGCAATCCAACCTCGGACTCGGCGCGAACGATGATCACCACGGCCACCGAGCGGGCGGCCTGGATCTGGTTCATGCCGGTGGACGAGGACACCGTCGATCGCACCGCGGAGCTGGTCGCGCGCTACGGCCGCGGGCTGATCTCGCTGGCGCAGCCGTGATCACGATCCTTGGAGGCGGTGTCGCAGGGGCCTCGGTGGCACGGGCGCTGGCCCGGCGCGGCCGGCGCGACGTGGTCGTCTACGACCAGCTGCCGGCCGGGTCGGGGTCGACGGCCAGGGCGCTCGGCGGCTTTCGCACACAGCACGGCAGCCCGCTCAACATCGCGCTCTCGCTCGCCTCCCGGCCGTGGTTTGCCGAGCGCGC
Organism: uncultured Actinomycetes bacterium; assembly: GCA_964383855.1. Lineage (GTDB taxonomy): Bacteria > Chloroflexota > Dormibacteria > Dormibacterales > Dormibacteraceae > CAZHAC01. The sequence goes on from CAYLIP010000056.1 coordinate 3,744, forward strand.
GCGCGAGGTCGGCTTCCAGCCCAACGGATATCTCTACCTGGCCGAGGACGAGGCGGTGGCCGGCGAGCTGGCGCGGCGGGCCGAGCTGCAGCGGGAGTGCGGCCTGCCCATAACCCACCCGGCGGTCGCCGACCTGGTCCCCTTCATGGACGGCTCGGCCTACGTCGCCACCAACTTCTGCGAGCTCGATGGACTCTACCTGCCGCCCCTGGTTCACCGGTGCCTGGTCGCGGAGGCGGAGGCGGGGGGCGCGCGGTTCTGCTGGAACACCGCCGCCCCCGAGGGCGATCTCGAGGCCTCAGACATGATCGTGGTCGCGGCCGGCATCTGGTCCACCGCCGTCGGGCACTCGCTCGGCGTTTCCCTGCAGGTGGTCCCGGTCGAGCGCGCCGTGTGGCAGGTGGGCCCCTTCGATTGGCTGGGCGGGTTGCGGGTTCCCATGACCCTGGAGGCCGGCTCGGGCTACCACTTTCGGGAGCGCGACGGCCACCTGCTGGTGATGGGGCCCGGCGACCAGGGCGACTGGGGCCATTTCAGGCGCTGGCTGGCTCTCCGGGTCCCGGCGGCGGCGGTGGAGAGGCCCTCGGCGTCCTGGAGCGGCAGCTATGAGGTGACCTTCGACCACCATCCGCTGGCCGGCGAGACGGCGCGGCCGGGCGTGTGGGCGTGCTGCGGCTTCTCCGGTCATGGAGTCATGCACGCCCCCGCCGTCGGCGAATCCCTGGCCGCGATGATGCTGGGGGAGAGCCCGCCGGTCGACCTGAGTCCGCTCGATCCACAGCGCACCCGGCCGCTGCGAGACCTCACCCAGCTGTGAGGGCAGGCGGCTGATGCCGGGCGTCTTCTCGGAGCACGTGCTCTGCGTCAGCCGGGACGACATCTTTCCCGACGGCGCCTGGCACGGCTTTGTCGAGAGCGGGCTCGACCGGGCGGTGGAGGTCATCCGCAGCCGGTCGTTTTTCATGCCGCGGGCCGACGTCGAGGACGATCCCGGCTACCAGCAGATCATCCCCTATGTCGTCTTCCGGAACCGGGACCGTTACTTCCTGACTCGCCGGCTCAAGGCCTCCGGCGAGAGGCGGCTCCGCCAGCAGTACTCGCTCGGGGTGGGCGGACACATCAACCCCGGTGACCTGGCCGGCGGCGACCCGGTCTATGACGGCCTGCGCCGCGAGTGGGAGGAGGAGGTCGAGTACCAAGGCCAGTTCGAGGCCCGGATGCTCGGGCTCATCAACGACGACTCGGCGCCCGTCTCCAGGGTCCACCTAGGCGTCGTCTTCCTGGTGGACGGCGACTCCCCCGAGATCGCGATCCGGGAGACCGAGAAGCTCTCAGGCGAGCTGCTCACGCTCGACGAGATGCGCATCTTCTACCTGGGCATGGAGAGCTGGTCGCAGATCGTCTACGACCGGCTGGTCGCCGGGGCCTGACCTCAGGCAAAGCGCTCGCAGAGACCGCGGAGGATGGGGTGCAGCTCGTGCGCGCCCATCACGCCGGAGGTGTCGACGCCCCACTCGCGCTTGGCCAGCAGGAAGGGCTCCCCCTGGTCGCCACCGATCGAGCCGTGCCCGCCGGCCTGGTCCTCGAAGTTGACCTGCACGCCGCGAGCCGCGTCCCAGCGACCGAAGAGCATGATGTCGCCGGCGGCCTGGAATCCGTTCAGGCGGTGGAGCTGAGGAACCAGCACCTCGGCCCGCCCGTAGGCCTTCACCGCCTCCTCGATCCGAACCTCGCCCTCCGACGTGAAGGCCACGTCGCGGTCCCGCTCGCGCATCAGGACCAGGCCCACGCCTGCAAGCCCGGCCAGGTACTCCACCAGCCCCGGGAATCGCTGCCGGATCTCGCCTGCCTCGAGCCGGTCCGGAAAGGCGGCAAAGAAGAGGTGTGAGAGACCACCGCTGTGGGCCAGCACGACCCGGGTCTGAGCTGCTCGCCGAGGACCGAAAAGACCGCCCTTGTGCTCCTCGACGAGACACCCGGGCAGCCGGCGGGCCACCAGCTCACCGAGCGAGGCCCCGGCCACCGAGGCGAAGGTCTCGGTGGGCACCTGGCCGTGGTCGGAGAGGACGACCAGCTGGTAGACCCGGCCCGACCGGTTCGAGGTCCGGCGGGCGGCGGCGGCCGCGATCGAGTGGTCGACGTGGCGCAGCATGTGCCGCGCGTAGGGGTCGTCGGGCCCGAAGCCATGGCCGGTCTCGTCGTAGGCGTAGAAGCCGGCGTAGATGCACGGGTAGCCCTCGTCCATCGCCTGCTCGACGGCGTAGCGAGTCAGGTGGTGAAGGAAGACCTCCTCGAGCATGTCGTCGATGACGTAGGCCCGGGCGGGCCGCCGGCCCGCGGCCCGGGTGGCGAGCGCGGCCCCGGCCGTGGTCGCGACCGCCAGGGCGCCGTGGCCGACGAGGTCGACGAGGTGCATCGGGTTGGCCAGCCAGGGCCTGATCACGTCCCCCGCCCGCCGGTCCTCTCCTGGCCCGTACGACCGGTCGCGGTAGGCGAGCCCGAAAGTCTCGCGGGCCCCGGCCGGGTAGCAGGCGGCGATGCACGCGCCCTCCTCGCAGAGCGGCCGCGTCCCCCGGAAGTGGCGATGCGCGATCTGCCGGAATGTGCTGCGGGCGCCGAACTCGACGACCATGCCCGCCATGCGGTCCCACCAGCGAAAGCCCGGGATCTCGCGGTTGTCGCCGTAGAGGATCCCGGCCTGGGCGAAGGGGGTCGTGGAGGGCACCCCCGACAGATACCTGAGGGCCTCGTAGCCCTCGGCCTCGATCAGGCCGGCCACGGACGGCAGGTCGCCGCCGCTGATCGCCGCCTCAAGCCCGCGGTGGGAGAGCCCGTCCACGTGCAGGACGACGAGCCCGCCGCTCAGTCTTCCAGCTCCACGATCACCGGCCGGTGGTCGGAGGCGGCGGTCGAAGCGGCATAGGCGCGATGGAGCATGCCCGGGGGCGCCGCGAACACGGCATCCAGCTTCTGGCGGACGCGGGCCGCGGTGTGGGTCCACCGGATCCCATCGCTCACCTCCTCGTACCCGCGGTGCCGCGCCATCGCTCGCAGCCGGGTCCAGCGCATGGTGCCGGCGTGGCCGTAGGTGTTGAGGTCGCCCGCGATCAGGGCCAGGTCGACGGGGTCGCGGGCGGCGACCTCGTCCAGGAGGTGCGTGAGCTGAGCGTGCTTGTGCGCGATGCCAAGGACATCGAGGTGGACGACGGTGATCCTCAGGCTGCGGGGGCCGGCGCAGCCCTCGGCGACCAGCGCATTGCGCTGGCTGGCCGGCAGAGCGCGCAGCAAACGCCCGCTCGGCGCCGGCAGGTCGAGGACCCGGCGCCCGCCAATCTCGATCCGGCTGGCGTCCCAGACCAGCGCGTTGGCCTGGGGCCTTCCCCGGAGGTGCTGCGCGCGCACCTGCCAGGCGAGGTAACCGGGACCGAGCGCCTCGGCGATGCGGTCGGCGTCCGGGCGGCCACCATGCTCCGACACCTCCTGCAGCGCCAGCGCGTCGAGCCGCGGCAGCGCCTGCACCTCCTGGAGGATCTCGGGAAGGCGCAGTCCCAGGTGCACGTTCCAGGTCGCGATCCGCAGCATGAGGAACAGGTTAGGGCGGCTGCGCGCGCGCTCAGTCGAGCGCGGCGGGCGCCACGAACCCCATTCGCTCGTACATGCGTCGGAGTGTGGGGGTCGACGCCTGCCGGGCCTTCTCGGCGCCCCGCGCCAGGAGCCGGCGCAGCTGCTCGGGGTCGCTGCGCAGCTCGTCGTAGCGCCGGCGAATCGGCCCCACCAGTGTCACCACCGCCTCCGCCACGTCGGCCTTGAACTTCCCGTAGCCGGCGCCGTCGTAGTCGCGCTCGATCTCCTCGGGCGAGCGTCCGGTGGCCACCGCCATGATGTCGATCAGGTTGGTTATGCCGGGCTTGTCGAGCCCGCGGCGGACCTCGCGACCCGTGTCGGTGACGGCACTCCTGATCTTCTTGGCGAGCACGTCGGCGTCATCGAGCAGGTAGAGGGTGCCCTGCTCGCTGCCTCCGGTGGTCGACATCTTGCGATCGGGCTCCTGGAGGTCCATGATCCGGGCTCCGACTTCCGGGTGGATTCCACGCGGAATCGTGAAGGTGGCGCCGAAGCGCGCGTTGAAGCGTTCGGCGACATCCCGCGCGAGCTCGATGTGCTGGCGCTGGTCGTCGCCCACCGGCACCGCGTCGGTCTGGTAGAGCAGGATGTCGCCGGCCATCAGGACCGGGTAGGTGAGCAGCGCGGCAGAGACCGATTCCTGCCGGGCCGACTTGTCCTTGAACTGCGTCATGCGCCGCAGCTCGCCGACGGTGGCGACCGCGCTCAGCAGCCAGTTCGCCTCGGCATGCGCCGTGACGTGGCTCTGGATGAAGACGGTCGACCGTTCCGGGTCGAGGCCGGTCGCGAAGAGGATCGCCGCCAGGTCGAGGCAGCGCTCGTGGAGATCCCTGGGATCGTAGGCGACGCTGATCGAGTGGAGATCGACGACGCAGAAGAAGGCGTCGTTGCCCTCCGCGGTCGCCACATACTGGCGGAAGCCTCCGCTGTAGTTCCCGAAATGCTTGCTGCCGGTGGCCTGGATGCCCGAGAAGATGCGCATGGGGGAGACACCGATTATCCCTGCCTCAGGTCGCCGCCAGCCGGTGCAGGGCCAGCATCAGCGCCGCCACCGTCTTCATGTCCGCCAGGTCGCCCTCCGCGGCCAGAATCGCCACCTCCCGGAAGGGCACCCTCACGACATCCCCGTCACCCTCCGCGCCGGTCGCCAGGAACACCTCCTGGCGCTCGCTGGTATAGCCAGGGCTCGGGAAGAGCGAACCGATGTGCTCGAACCGCTCCGCGGTCATCCCGCACTCCTCCTCGAGCTCACGGCGAGCCGTCGCCTCCGGCTCCTCGCCATCGACATCCCTGGTCCCGGCCGGGATTTCGAGCAGGTCCTGGCCCAGCGCCGGCCGGTGCTGGCGCACCAGCACAAGGTTGCCCTGCCGGTCGACCGCCACCACGGCCACCGAGCCGGGGTGCGCCACGATCTCGTGGCCGTCGGTCACGCGGACCTTGATCAGCCTCCCCTCGAATGCGTACTCGCTCATGTGTGTGAACCTAACGCTCATGCGCCATGTCGAGGTCGCAGGGGTCCGGCTGCCGGTGATCGGCCTCGGCGCCTGGCAGTTCGGGTCGGTGGAGTGGGGCTACGGCCCCGAGTACCTGAACGGGACCGCGCTCGAGATCACGCGCCGGGCGCTCGACCTGGGCGTGAGCCTGCTCGACACCGCCGAGATCTACGGTTTTGGCCGCTCGGAGCGAGCGGTCGGCAAGGCGATCGAGGGGCGGCGGGATGAGGCGCTGGTCGCCACCAAGCTGTTCCCCGTGCTTCCCACCCGGTCGCTCGTCGCCCGCCGGCTCGGGGGATCGCTGAAACGGCTCGGCACCGACCATGTCGACCTCTACCAGTTGCACTGGCCGAACCCGGTCTGGCCCCTCAAGCACACGCTGGACGGCATCGGCGACCTGATGAACAGCGGCGCGGTGCGCCACTTCGGAGTCAGCAACCACTCGCTCGAGCGATGGCGGAGGGCGGAGGACCTGCTCGGGCGGCCGGCTCTCGCCAACCAGGTGCAGTTCAACCTGGTCCAGGACGGGGCGCGTCGCGACCTGGTTCCCCACGCGGCGGCGGCGGGCCGGGTCGTCATCGCCTACAGCCCGCTCGCGCAGGGCCTCCTCTCGGGCCGTTACGGGCCCGGTCGCCGGCCGAGCGGCGGGATCCGCCGGTTCAGCCCGCTCTTCCGCGACCTGGACCGGGTGAAGCGGCTGGGGGATGCGCTGCGGGAAGTCGTCCCTACGGTGCGACGCCCTCCCAGGTGGCGCTGGCCTGGGTGGTCCGACATCCCAACGTGGTCGCCATCCCGGGGGCAAGCAGCGTGCGCCAGCTGGAGGAGAACGCGGACGCCGGAGACCTGATCCTGACCGAGGACGACGATCAGCGGCTGCTTTCGGCGGCGGCCGCGTTCAGAGCGTAGGCTCCGCCCATGGAGCTGATCACGCCGCGGGTGCGGGCCCTGCGGGAAGCGGCGCGCAGGGATCCCGAGGAGTTCTGGGCTTCGGCAGCCGAGATGCTGCCCTGGTTCCGCCACTGGGACCGGGTGTTCGACTGGGACCCGGAAGGGCCGGATGCGGCGGGCCGCTACTTCCGCTGGTTCGAGGGTGGACTGACCAACCTGGCGTGGAACGCCGTCGACCGCCACGTCGAGCGGGGCTGGGGCGGCCACGCCGCGCTGGTCTGGGAGAGCGAGTCGGGTGAACGGGCGACCCTCACCTACGCGCAGCTGCTGTCGGCGGTGAAGCAAACCGCCGCCGCCCTGCGCGCCCTCGGAGTGGGGAAGGGCGACCGGGTGGCGATCTACATGCCGACGTGTCCGGAGGCGATCGTGGCCATGCTCGCCTGCGCGCGGATCGGCGCCATCCACATCGTCGTCTTCGCCGGCTTCGGCGCGGGCGCGCTTGGCGATCGGGTGCGGATGTCGGGTGCCCGCGCCGTCCTCTGCGCCGACCGGACCTTCCGCAAGGGCAATGACGTGCCTCTGAAGGAGATCGTCGACGCCGCGGTCGCCGGGGTCGAGGCGGTCGAGAAGGTCGTCGTCCTGCGCCGAGGCGGCGGGACGTGCCCGATGACCGCCGGCCGCGACCTGGACTGGCCGGAATTCCTGGCCGGGGGAGCCGGAGGCGACTCTTCGTACGAGGAGATGGAGTCGAACGAGCCGGCTTTCATCCTGGCCACCTCCGGGACCACCGCCAAGCCCAAGCTGGCCGTCCACACCCATGGCGGCTACCAGGTCTTCATCCACGCCACCGGAGACTGGGTCTTCGGCCTGGACGAGTCCGACGTCTGGTGGTCGACCTCGGACATAGGCTGGGTGGTGGGGCACAGCTACATCGTCTATGCGCCGCTCCTGGCCGGCTGCACGACGATCGCGTTCGAGGGCGCCCTGGACCATCCCGGCCCGGAGACCTTCTACCGCATCGTCGAGGAGAACGCTGTCAACGGCGTCTTCACCTCGCCGACAGCCGTCCGGCTGCTGATGAAGTACGGCGCCGAACCCGCGCGCGGGCATGACCTCGAGTCTCTCGACCGCGTCTTCTGCGCCGGTGAGGTGCTCAACGCGCCGGCCTGGGAGTGGCTGCAGAGGGAGGTGCTCCAGGACCGGATACCGGTCATCGACCACATGTGGCAGACGGAGACCGGCGGCCCCATCATCGGCAACCCGTGGGGCCTGGGCATGCTGCCGATCAAGCCCGGCTCCTCGGGGATCGCGCTGCCCGGAATCGAGGGCGCGATCATGACGCCCGAGGGCAAGGCCTGCCCGCCCGGAGAGAAGGGCATCTTCGTGATCACGAAGCCCTTCCCCGGCCTCACCGCCACGCTCTGGGGCGAGGTCGACCGGTATGCCCGCGACTACTGGCAGCGCATCCCCGGGACAGCCGCCTACTTCTCGGGCGACGCCGCTGCGATCGACGAGGATGGCTATCTCTGGTTCAGCGGCCGGGCCGACGAGATCATCAAGATCGCCGGTCACCGGGTGGGCACGATCGAGGTGGAGACGGCGTTCCTCCGCCACCCGGCGGTTGCCGAGGCCGGGGTCACCGGGCGGCCCGACCCCGTTCGCATGGAGGTGATCTCGGCGTTCATCGTGCTCAGGCAGGGTCACCAGGCCTCGGAGGCGCTGAAGGACGAGCTTCTCGAGACGGTCCGGCGCGAGCTTGGACCGGTGGCAGTCATCGGCGAGCTCAATTTCGTGCCCATGCTGCCAAAGACGCGGAGTGGCAAGATCATGCGACGCGTCCTGAAGGCGGTCACGCTGGACCGCGATCCAGGTGACATCTCGACCATCGAGGACGAGGGCTCGGTCGCCGAAGCCCGCGAAGCCTGGCATCAGATGCGTGAGGAGCTTATGCGGTAGAACTAGTCCGTGATGGGGGGTGGGCCACTATCAGTCTTGAGCTGAGGCCCGCCCGGAGGCGAGGGTGGCCGCTGGCGGCTATCAGGTCTCTCTCCCTGGCCCAGCGCCTGGCCCTTCTCTACTTCGCCGGGCTGGTCCCGGCGCTCTTCATGGCGGTCGCCCAGCCGGTCTGGTCCCGTGTCGACGAGGCTCAGCACGTCGACTTCGTCGTTCACCTCGCGCATGGTCAGCTGCCGGTCGAGGGGAAGACCCGGATCACCGCCGACACGCTGAGCATCATGCGCCGCACCGGCATCTACCGCTGGCAGCTGCCCGGCATGGATTCGACCCCCCAGGTCTCCAGCGTCGAGCAGTTCGCGCCACCGCCCGCGGGTGCCAGCGCCGCCGCGCGCACCCGGTGGTTCAGCCGGCACCTGTACAGCTATTCCTACGAGGCGGCGCAGCCACCGCTCTTCTACCTGGTGGCGGTCCCCGTCTACGCCGCCGGCGACGCCGCCGGCGGCCCCCTGGGGGGCGTCTACGCGCTGCGACTGCTCAATGCCGCCCTCCTTGCCGGGCTGGCGCCGCTGGCGGCCCTCGCATCGCTGCTCGTGCACCCGAGCGGCGGGCGGGCCCTGGCGACGGCGATTTTCCCGGTCTTCCTGCCCGGGCTGGTCCTCAACGGGTCGGCGGTGACCAACGACACGCTGGCGGCGCTGCTCGGCGGGGTGGTCACCGTGCTCGCGCTGCTCGGAGTGCGGCGCGGCTGGACGCCCCGGCTGGCCGCGCTGACCGGTGCCGGCTTCGGACTCGCCGTCCTCACCAAGCTCACGGCCGCCGGCCTGCTGATCGGCCTCGTGGCCGCGTTCCTCTGGCCGCTGGTGGCCCGCCGCGCGACCCTGGTCGAGTGCCTGCGGCCGGCCGTGGTTGCAGCCACGGCGACCGCGCTCTTGGTCGCGCCCTGGCTGGCCCTCAACGTGGCGGTCTACGGGCACCCGCTGGCGGCCAGGGAGGCGGACACGCTGCTGGGTGCCTATTTCGGCCCGCCATCGGTCTCCGTTCACCGCGTCGCAGCCAGCTTCAAGAACGGGTTTGCGACCTTCTGGACCGGGGAGCCCTGGGACACGATGCCGATCGTCCGGCCGCTGAGCGGTCTGGGGCTGCTCGGGTGCCTGGTCGCCGTGGTCGGGATCCAGAGGATCGTGCGCATGCCCGGTTCCCGGGCGACGGCCGCAGTCGTGACCGCGATCGCGGTGGGGACCGGCGTATGGGCCTTCACCGCCATGCTGCTCTCTCACATCGGAGGCCTGCTGCCCGGACGCTACGTCTATCCGGCGGTGGTCGCGATCGCCGTCGTCCTCGTGCAGGGCGTCGCCGCCGCGCTGGCCGGCCGGGCCCGGTACGCGGCCATCGCGGGTCTCGCCGTCTACCTGGCGATCGCCATTGCCGACCTGGGTGGCTACGCGGCCGGCTTCACCGCGGCGGGCCATCCGGCGCCGGTCGCAGCACCCGCCGGGCGCCCGGTGGCGAGCACATCGTCCGTGGGCCAGGTGACGATGTCGGTCGACCGGGTGGCGGCGGTTCCCGCCGAGCGCCGGCTCTTCGTCCACGTCTCGGTCTCCAACCGGGGCGACTCGTCCGTCGAGTGGTCGCCCGTCGCGATGGCCTACTTCCCCGGATCGCCGGGACCGGTTTCAGCCGTGTACGCAGAGGGGACACCGCAGCCGGAGATCCTGGCTCCGGGCGCGGCGGTGGAGGGCTGGGCGGTCTTCGAGCAGGTTCCGGTCGACGGTCTCTCGCGACCCTTCCGATTCGGCTACCTGGGCGTGGCGGCCGGCGATTACCGGGTCTACGGCGACCTGCTCGCCCCTGTGGATCCGGGACCGGCCCCGCGCTAGCAGGAGGAGTCCAGGGAAGGCCCTAAGCGCCGGGCAGTGAGAAATAAAAGGTGGCGCCGCGGCCGAGCTTGCTTTCGAGCCAGATCCGGCCGTTCATTCCCTCCACCAGCCGTCGGCTGAGCGGCAGCCCGAGACCGGTGCCCTCGACCTTCCGGCTCCGCCGGTCGTCGATCTGGGTGAAGTCCTCGAAGATGCGTCCGTGATGCTCGGGGGCGATCCCGATGCCGTTGTCACGGACGCGGAAGACGACGTCCGGCCGCCGCCGGCGGACGTCGATCTCCACGCGACCGCCCTCGCCGGTGAACTTGAGCGCGTTGGAAACGAGGTTCTGCAGCACCTGCTCCAGGCGCCTGCCGTCGGCCCGCACCCTGGTTCCCGGCTCCGTCACGTGCTCGAGCGTGATCCGCCGCTCGTCAGCCAGGGGCCTCGCCCGCGCCACCACCTCGGAGACGACCGCCTCCGCCTCCACGTCCTCGACCCTGAACTCCATGTGACCGGCGGCCACCTTGGAGATGTCGAGGACGTCGTTGACCAGCTCCAGAAGGTGCTGCCCGCTGGAACTGATGTGGCGGAGGTACCGGCGCTGGCGGTCGGTGAGCTGGTCGTGGCTGTCGAGGTCCAGGAGCTGAGCGAACCCCAGGATTGAGTTGAGAGGGGTCCGGAGCTCATGGCTCATCCCGGCCAGGAAGCGAGACTTCGCCTCGCTCTCGCGGCGAGCCGCCTCCGCCCGCTTGACGGCCGTGATGTCGATGACGGATCCGATCACCCGCGCAACGCGGCCGTCCGCATCGCGCACCGGGATGCAGTCGAACTGGAGCCAGATCACCTCCTCGCCCGGCTTCACGTAGCCGACCACCCGGTTGCGCACCGGCTGCCCGCTGGTGAGGGCGATGTCCATCGGCCGCTGGGTCCAATCCAGCGGAGTGCCGTCCTCGCCGATTCGCTCATAGCCGGCGATGTCGCTGGGCATCCGGCCGTCGAGCTGGTCCCGGCCGATCCCGAACAGCGACAGTCCGTTGTCGTTGATGTCCAGCAGCCGGCCCTCGCCATCGCTCACGACCACGCCACAGGCCATCGCCTCGTAGATGCCGCGCAGCTCGTTCTCGTGCTCCGCCTGGGCCCGGGCCAGAGCGGTCAGGTCGCGAACCTGCTGATCGCTGCGCTCGAGAAGCTTGGCCGCCTCCAGGTCGGGGGCGACCAGCGACGCGAACAGGCCCAGGGTCTCGACCTCGCGCGGGTCAAAGGTCCGGCCCGCCTGCCAGCTCGCCACCGAGATCACGCCCACCGCCCGATCGCGGACCACCAGCGGGACGGCGGCCACCGACCGCGTTCCGAGCTCGACCGCACTGGGGACCGCGTGGGCCCAGGCGGGATAGTCGTCCACGACCACGGGCTTGCGGGTCGCAAAGGCGAGACCTCGCGCGCCGATGCCGGGCGCCGCCGACCAGTTGCTGTCCGGCGCCATGTTGTGCACGGCCAGCGGAACCAGCAGCCCGCTGTCGTCGTCGTACCACGCCATCAGCGCCGTATCGGCGGCCAGCAGGTCGGCGGCGGTCTGCACGCACAGGCGCGCGACCTCGATCGGATCGTGGACGCCGGCGATCGCAATCGCGACGTCGTGCAGCGCCTCCAGCGCATCGCGCCGCTCGCGGTCGCGGGTGAAGCTGCGGGCCGCCTCGACGGCGGGCGCGATCTGGCTGGCGAAGATTCGCAGGAGCTTCAGATGGTGGTCCTCGAACCGCCGCAGGCTGTACGACCAGCCGCCGATCACGCCGATCGTCCGGCCCTGGAAGCTCATGGGCACCGCGAGCGCGGACCGCATTCCGCGGCGCGCCGAAGACTCGATGCGGCCGGCAAAGTCCTGGTAGTCGCCGACCGCCAGCGGAGCGCCCGTGCTGAAAACCTGGCCGACCATTCCGGTGCCGGGCGCCATCGGCGGCTCCGAGACGTCGCTGGGAGTCTCGTAAAGGGGTTCCAGGAAGCCGCTGTCAGGGTTCCAGACGAACACCGCCACGCCCTCCATGTCGAGCAGCCGGCTGGCGTACGAGCCGGCGATTGCAGCCACCGTGGCGGGATCGTTCTGGCCGCCGGCGGCGACCACCGAGATGTCGTGGAGGGCCTGGAGAAGGTTCTCCTCGAGTGCCGGTTCGCGGATGACGCTCATCGAGGGCCCTGCATCCTGATCAGCATGCTGGTCCCGGTGTCGTTGCGGCGCCATCAAGCCGCCGTCGCGGCGCCATCACGCGATCTGGCGGCGAGCCGGC
>CAYLIP010000057.1:0-265 GCA_964383855.1 uncultured Actinomycetes bacterium
ACATGGGCGCGCTGGTCGCCGGCACCAAGTACCGCGGCGAGTTCGAGGAGCGCCTGAAGAAGATCCTCGACGAGATCCGCAGCTCGCGCGAGGTGGTCCTCTTCATCGACGAGCTGCACACTCTGGTCGGCGCCGGAGCCGCGGAGGGCGCGATCGACGCCGCCAACATCCTGAAGCCGGCCCTCGCCCGGGGCGAGATCCAGTGCATCGGGGCGACGACCCTCAACGAGTACCGCAAGTACATCGAGAAGGACGCCGCCCTCGA
>CAYLIP010000057.1:275-15592 GCA_964383855.1 uncultured Actinomycetes bacterium
GTTCGTCGACCAGCCGAGCCTGGAGGAGACGATCGACATCCTCCACGGCGTCAAGTCGCTCTACGAGAAGCACCACCGGGTCAACATCACCGAGGCCGCGGTCAAGAGCGCCGCTGTGCTGAGCGACCGCTACGTCTCCGATCGGGCCCTGCCCGACAAGGCGATCGACCTCATCGACGAGGCGAGCGCGCGCGTGCGCATGAAGCTGACGACGACGCCCGAAGACCTCAAGGACCTGCAGAAGGACATCAAGAAGCTGCAGGCCGAGAAGGAGGACGCGATCGCCCACCAGGACTACGAGACGGCGGCGGGCATCCGCGACCGGGAGAAGAAGCTGAAGGAGAAGTACGCCCAGAAGGAGTCGCAGTGGCGCGACAAGCTGGGCGAGACCACGCCCGACGTGTCCGAGGAGGACATCGCTCAGATCGTGGCGGCGTGGACCGGCGTGCCGGTCTCGCGGCTGGTCGAGGAGGAGACCTCCCGGCTGCTGCGCATGGAGGACGAGCTGCACAAGCGGGTGATCGGCCAGGAGGATGCGATCAGCACGATCAGCCAGGCGGTTCGCCGCGCCCGGGCCGGTCTCAAGGACCCGCGGCGGCCGATCGGGTCGTTCATCTTCCTGGGTCCGACCGGCGTCGGCAAGACCGAGCTGGCGCGCGCGCTGGCCGAGTTCATGTTCGACTCCGAGGACGCCCTCATCCGGCTCGACATGTCGGAGTTCATGGAGCGGCACACCACCGCTCGGCTGGTCGGGTCGCCGCCCGGCTACGTGGGCTACGACGAGGGTGGCCAGCTCACCGAGGCGGTGCGCCGGCGGCCTTACAGCGTGATCCTGCTGGACGAGATCGAGAAGGCGCACCCCGAGGTCTTCAACATGCTGCTGCAGATCCTGGAGGACGGGCGGCTGTCGGATGCCAAGGGCAAGGTCGTCAACTTCGCCAACACGCTGATCGTCATGACCTCCAACCTGGGCCTCCGGGACATCAACCAGGCCCAGACCGCGCTCGGCTTCCAGGCTGCGCTCAGCGAGGGCGAGACCGACGCCGACCGGCGCCACAAGATCATGTCCGACAAGATCAACGAGGAGCTGAAGCGGATGTTCCGGCCCGAGTTCCTCAACCGGGTCGACGCCATCATCACGTTCAAGCCGCTCACCCCCGAGCAGATCCGGCAGATCGTCGACCTGCAGCTGCGCAAGCTGGCCAAGCACCTGGCCGAGCAGGAGATCGAGATCGAGGTCATCGACGCCGCCAAGGACAAGCTGGGCGAGGAGGGCTTCGACAAGGTCTACGGCGCCCGGCCGCTGCGGAGGGTGATCACGACGCGGATCGAGGACCAGCTTTCCGAGGAGCTACTGCGTGGGCGCATCAGCCGCGGCGACAAGGTGACGATCGACGTCGACCCCGAGGGCGGGTTCACGTTCAACGCGACGCCGAGCGGCAAGCCGAAGAAGGCGGAACCCGAGCCGGCCGCGCCGGCGCCCAGCGAGTAGGAAGCACAGGCAGGGCCAGGCCGGAGCTGAGCAAGCTGAAGGAGGGGTGAGGGCGTCAAGCCCTCTATCCCGTGCTTGCCCTCTATCCCGTGCTTGCCCTCTTGCCTGGCTTCCTAGCTGCTCTCCTGCGCGGGGGGAGAGAGAAGGCGCCCACCGGCCACCTTGACCAGCCATTCCAGCGATCCCAGCAGGAGCGAGCCACGGCCGGTTGGCTCGATCTCGATCAGCAGCCGGTCCCCCTCGGCCCGGAGGCCGTGCAGCGTCCACCGCCGCTGGTCCGGCTGGAACCAGTAGATCCAGGCTCGCAGCGACCATCGGTCGACGACGCAGTTGACAACCGTCACGTCGTCGCTGCAGGCCTCGACGAACCATGCCGGCAGCAGCCCCCGCCAGTCGTCGAGCGAAGGCCACGCATCCCGCGGCGCAAAGACGGCGTCGAGCACCTCGCGCACCCGGTCACGGACCGGCTCGGCGTTCCCGGGGCAGGCCGCGGTCAGCGTCTCCAAATTCAGACCATGGTGTAGCCGCCGCTCACGGAGAGCGTCTGGCCGGTGATGTAGGAGGCACGGTCGGAGGCCAGGAAGAGAACGGCGGGCGCGATGTCGTCGGGCGTCCCCAGGCGGCGCAGTGGATAGGACCGGGCCACCCGCTCCAGGAGCTCGGGAGTGAACTGGTTCCCCTGCTCGCCGGCCCAGATGGACCTCTCGCCCGAGGCCTCCGGGCGCCCGGGCACGAAGCCGGGGCTGACCACGTTGACCGTGATCCCGTGCCGGCCCACCTCGCGCGCGATCGCCTTCGACATGGCGATCACGCCCGCCTTGGTGCCCGAGTAGACGGCCTCGCGCCACTCGCCGATCCGGCCGGCGTCGGAGGCGATGGAGACGATCCGGCCGCGCCGGCGCTCGATCATGTGGTCGAGGACGGCGCGCGTGCAGTTGATGAAGCCCCACATGTCGATCGCGATCTCGCGCTCCATCTCCTCGCGGGGCTTCTCGATGAAGAGCCGGTCGATCGTCCAGCCGGCGCAGTTGACGAGCACGTCGACCGCTCCCAGCCGCTCCACGGCGGCCCGGGCCATCGCCTGCGCCGACTCCCACGCGGTCACATCTGTGACCTGCACCTCCACCTTGCCGGCGGCCTCGCCGGCGGTCTTGCGCGCCCGCTCCTCGTCGACGTCCGCGACCAGCACCCGTGCCCCTTCGGCGGCGAAGGCAAGCACGATCGCCCGGCCGATGTTGGAGGCGCCGCCGGTCACCACGATCCCCCGGCCGGCCAGCTCGAGGTCCATCTCGTGCCCCGGACGTCAGGCGGTGGCGCGGACGGGGCTGGGCACGTCCAGGGGCAGGGTGAGGACGAAGCGGCTGCCGACCCCGGCCTCGGAGCTGACCGTGATGTCTCCGCCGTGCATGAGCGCCAGCTCTCGCGCCAGGTAGAGGCCGAGGCCGGTGCCGGGGATGTGGGAGTTCTCGCTGGTCACCACCCTGCCGAACCGCGTGAACAGCCGTTGCATGTCGGCCGCGGCGATGCCCAGGCCCTGGTCGGCCACCTCGAGGTAGGCGGAGTGCCCGTCGGTTTCCAGCGACACCTCGATCTCGCCGCCTCCGGGCGAGTACTTGATGGCATTGTCCAGCAGGTTGTTGAGGATCGTGAAGAGGCGGGCGCGGTCGGCCAGGATGGCCACCGGAGCCGGCGGAAGCACCACGCGGATCGAGTGCGACTCGGCCGCCCTCACCTGCATCGGCTGGACCGCCGCCTCGACCATGGCCCTCAGGTCGACCGGCTCGCGCAGGAGCGAAAGCCGGCTGTCCTCGAGGCGGGCGGTCTCCAGCATCTGGTCGATGAGCTGGTTGATCTCGTTGACCTTGCCCTGCATGATCGGCACGATCCCGACCAGGGCCGCGGGCAGGCGGCCGAATGAGCCGTCGCCGAGCATCGACACATAGCCGTTGAGCACCCCGAGCGGGCCGCGCAGCTCGTGCGAGGCCAGCCTCAGGAACTCCGACTTGACGTGCTCGAGGCCCGCCATCCGGTCGCCGTGCTCGCGCAGCTGTTCGCTGCGCAGCCTCTCGACCTGAAGCAGCTCGGAGTTGGCGATCGCGAGCCCGGTCAGGTCGGCGATGCCCTGGAGCAGCCGGAGCTCATCGGGTCCGAAATCGTGGCGCTCCCGCGTGGATACGCTGAGAACGCCCCAGGGTTCGCGACCGACGCGGATCGGCGCGTAGCCGGCGGAGGCGATGCCCAGCCGCTCCGCATGCTCGCGCAGCTCACCCTGCAGCTGGTCGGCGTGAACCGCGCCCTGCGTGGTGCTTGCAAGGGCGGCCCCCCCGGCCGGATTGTCCTCGATCGCAAAGGCGTACCTGGCCTGGCTTTCGCCCCCGGCCTCGTCGTAGTCGCCGAGGAGGAGCGCCTCGCCGTTGGCGATCCGGATCACGCTGGCCCGGCGGCCGCCGCTGGCCGATCGGAGCACGATCTCGGCGGCCGACCGGCAGACCGTGGCCACGATGTCGTCGGGATCCAGCGAGGAGGCCAGCCCGCGGGCGGCGTCGAGCAGGATGCTCAGCTCGCGCACGCGCAGCTGCAGGCGTTCGTCGGCCAGCCGCAGCGCCCCCGCACGCTGCACGGCGCCGCTGATGGCGACCGAGACCTGCTCCAGGAAGGCGACATCGGAATCGGTGAAGCGGTGGGGACGGTCGCTGTCCGCCTCCAGGACGCCGATCGCCCGCCCCGCTGCCAGGAGCGGCACCGCGACCATGCTCCGGATCTCGGCGTTGGTCCCAAGGCTCCGCGTGGGGGATGGGGGGGCCTCGGGTCCGTCGAGATCGCCGACCACGATCGCGCGCTGCTCGGCGGCCGCCCGGCCCATCACGCCCTGTCCCACCGGCAGCCGCGCCTGCAGGACCTCGGGGTCGATGTGGCCGCCGGCGGCTGCGATGTACAGGTTGTTCTGCTCGTCGATCAGGGCGATCGCTCCGCCGCGCAGGCCGCTGCCGGCGATCTCCTCGAGCACGCGGTCGAGGATCTCCTCGAGGGAGGCCGCCGAGCTGACGATGCGGGAGATGCGCAGGATGGCGCCGTCACGGGCGGCGGCATCGCGGGCCGCCACCACGGCGACCGCCGCCGTCCTGGCCACAACGGCCATGAACGGAATGACCGCCACCTGCACGACGCCGGTGACGGGAGATGTGCCGCCGATCGTCACCGCCACGATCCGGGCCAGCACGGCCGCGAGAGCGACCAGCAGGACCAGGGGATCGGAGAGCAGCCAGCCCGCGGCTATCACGGGGATGGCCGCGAAGCCGCCCACCGACACACTGGGACCGACGAGCCGGTCG
Organism: uncultured Actinomycetes bacterium; assembly: GCA_964383855.1. Lineage (GTDB taxonomy): Bacteria > Chloroflexota > Dormibacteria > Dormibacterales > Dormibacteraceae > CAZHAC01. The sequence continues at coordinate 5,100 of CAYLIP010000057.1, forward strand.
CCGTAGGTGATCATCGCCAGCGCCAGCGCGCAGAGCAGGGTGAAGGCGCCGGCGCGCCAGCCGTGTTCAAGGGCGCGCGGCTGGAACAGCAGCGGCCAGTCACGCCAGCCCCGGCCCCCTCGGTCCACGGGCACAAAATACCCCATGACCGCGCCCGTCCCCCGGTTGCCCGTCAGCTACCTGGCGGCCAACGCCGAAAGGCGGCCGGACGCGCCGGCCGTGATCGACCCCGAACGGACCCTCAGTTTCGCCGCCCTCCGGGACGTGGTGATGGCGGCGGCGAGCCGCCTGCCCGCCGCCGGGATGCGGCGCGGGGTGCCGGTGGCCGTCCAGCTCCCCAACGTCTGGGAGTACGTGGCGCTCGAGCTGGCCATCCCCCTTGCCGGCGCGGTCGTGATGCCGCTGCCCCTCAACCTCGGTCCGGCCGAGATCGCCCGCGCCCTCGAAGCGTCCGGCGCCTCCCTGCTCGTGACCTATGCCGACCAGCCCGGCCCGGCCGCGGAGCTTGCCCGCGCGCGCGGCCTGCCGGTGGTGGAGGCCCGGGCGATCTGCGAGCCGGGCGCGCGCGGCCGCTCGTTGGGCGCAATCACGGCGCCGAGTCCCGAGACCGTGGTCGAGATAGCCCTCACGTCGGGCACGACCGGCATGCCCAAGCTGGCGGCCCTGTCAGCGGGCCTCAAGCAGGCCACCTTCGAGGCCTTCACCGAGCGGCTCGAGGTCGTTCCCGAGGATCGCGTGCTCGTGATGTCGCCGCTGATGCAGGGCATCGGCGGCATGTGCCTCTTCTGCCTGCGCCGGGGCGCTGCGCTCGTGATGCTGAGGGAGCCGGCCTTCAAGGCCGAGCTGACCCTGGAAATCGCCTCCCGGACCCGCGCCACCCTGCTGGTCGGGGTTCCCACCAACGTGATCCGGATGCTGGCCTCGCCCGCGCTGGCCGCCGCCGACCTGTCGGCGGCGCGGTGCACGGCGGTCGCCGGGTCGCCGATGCCGCCCGAGGTCGCGCAGGCGTGGGAGGGGCGCACGGACTCGCGCACCGTCTCCTTCTACGGCTCGATGGATGCCGGGCAGCTGGCGGTGGGGCGGCCATCCGATCCGTCCGAGAAGCGGTGGCACACCGTGGGTCGGCCCCACGACTGCGCCGAATGGATGATCGCCGACCCCACCGGCAGACCGCTGCCCCCCGGCGAGGTGGGGGAGATCCTCATGCGCGGCCCGACCGTCCAGGAGCGCTACTGGGGCGAGGACCGGGGCCCGTACGCTGAGGACGGCTGGGCGCACATGGGCGACCTGGGCCGGATCGACGAGGACGGCTACCTGCACGTGGTCGGCCGCCTCAAGGACATCATCATCCGGGGCGGAGCCAACATCAATCCCTACGAGGTCGAGGACCGGCTGCGCCTCCACCCGGCGGTCCGCGACGTCTGCGTCGTTGGCCGGCCTGACCCCGAGCTCGGCGAGCGCGCCGTCGCCTACGTGGTCGGCGATTTAAGCCTGGACGTGATGCGATCCCATCTCGAGGCCGCGGGCATGGCACGCTACAAGTGGCCGGAGGCGGTGGTGTCGATCCCCGAGATCCCGCTCTCCGGGCCGGGTAAGGTCGACCGCAGGCTGCTCAAGGAGATGGCGAGTGCCGACAGCAAGATGCCGTGACGTGGAGGTCGCCTGGTACGAGGTGGGTCGGGGCCACCCGCTGATCCTCGTGCACGGCCTGGGCGACGACCATCGCGCCTGGCGGCGCGCGCTGCCGGCGCTCTGCCTCCACCACCGGGTGCTGCTCTACGACCTCCGAGGACACGGCCGGACCCAGCTCGGGAGCGGTGATGGCACGCTCTCGCAGCTGAGCGGTGACCTGGTCGCGCTGATGGACGCCCTCGAGCTGCCGAGCGCTCACCTGGTCGGTTTCTCGCTCGGCGGCACGATCGTGATGAGGACGGCGATCGACCACTCCGGGCGGGTCGATCGCCTGGTCCCGGTGGCGACCTCTTCCCGGGTCGGCCGCTCGGCGGCCGAGTGGTATGCCGCGCGCGCCGAGCTGGTACGAGCCGGCTCACCCGACCTGCGGCCCACGCTCGAGGCGGACACCCGGGCCGTGTACGGCAACCGGCCCGACGAGTTCGAGGCGGGCTGGTTGATCCGATCGCAGTCCACGGCCCAGCCGGGCGGCTACGGCAACGCCTGCACAGCGATGGCGGCGCTGAACGAGCACCCGCTCGACCCCGAGCTGAAGCGGATCGAGGCGCCGACCCTGGTCATCGCGGGTACGCGCGACGAGCACTGCCCGCCGCGCGCCGCCGAGATCATCGTGGCCGGGATTCCCGGTGCCCGGCTCGAGATCATCGAAGGCGCCGGGCATCCGATCCCGGTCGAGCGGCCGGACGAGCTCACAGACCTGGTGCTCGGCTTCCTCGACGGCTCAGGCACCGCGCCGTGAGGGCTCAAACACCGCGCCGAGTCGGCCGGGCCGGGGTTCGACCGGCTGACCGGTCGCCAGGGAGGAGGCCATGATCCTGGTCACAGGCGGCACCGGCTTCATCGGCTCGCGGGCCGTACGCCGGCTGGTCTCGGAGGGGAGGCCGGTGCGCGCGCTGGCCCGGCGGCCGGTCGAGCTGCCGGGTGCCGAGGTGGCGGTGGCCGACCTGACCGACGCCCCGAGCCTGGTGACGGCCATGGCCGGCGTGGAGACCGTGATTCACGCCGCGGCCATCACCGGCGACCTCAAGGAGCCGTACCGGGGAGCGTATGACCGGGTCAACCGCGTGGGCACCGAGAACCTGATGGCCGCCGCCGCCGGGGCCGGCGTCCGCCGGGTGGTCCTGCTCTCGGGGCTGGGCACCGTCCCCGCCCCCGCCGGCACCTACATGGCCACTCGTTGGGGTATGGAGGAGGCGGTCCGGCGCTCGGGCCTCGACCACGTCATCCTCCAGCCCTCGGTCCTCTTCGGCGACGGCGCCGAGTTCGTGAGCGCCCTGGCGCGGCTGGTCCGCGCGTCACCCGTGGTGCCTGTGATCGGCCCCGCCAGCCTCCAGCTCCAACCGCTCTGGGTGCAGGACCTGGTGACGTGCGTGGTCAGATCGACCGCGGGCACCGCGCTGCTCGGGCGCGCGGTGCCGATCGGCGGTCCCGAACGCATGACCTTTGCCGACGTGATGCGCACGATCATGGCCGCGATGGGCAAGCGCCGCCTGCTGCTGCGGGTGCCCCTACCGGTGGCTCGAGTACAGGCGGCGCTGATGACGGCCGTCCTGCCCCACCCGCCCCTGACACCGGCGGCGATCGAGCTCTTCAGCTTTGACAACGCGACCGATCCCGACGCCGTGGAGAAGGCGTTCGGGTTCCGGCCGCGGTCCTTCAGGGTGCATCTCGCCGAGCACGGCATCGCCGGCTAGGCGCCTTCGCGCCCTGATGGGTCACTCCCTACCAAGGTAGGAGGTGGCACGGAGCGCTATGCCTTGAGCCAGGTCTCCACGCCACCGGCCAGCTTGGCGGGCGTCGTCTGGCTCTTGATCAGGTACTCGAGCGCGCCCAGCTTCAGGCCGCGGTCGACCAGCTCCCGCTCCGAGTAGTTGGACAGGATGACGACCGGCACGTGCCTGGTCTTGGCGTCGGCGCGCAGCGCCTCGAGGACCGCCAGCCCGTCGAGCTTGGGCAGCCGTATGTCCAGGAAGATGATGTCGGGCACCTTGTCCTTCGCCATCTGAAGAGCGACCTCTCCATCCGGCGCCACGTGGACGTGATAGCCGTCGAGCTCGAGCTTGAGCTTGTACATCTGGGCCACCGAGGGGTCGTCCTCGACGAAGAGAACCTGTACGTCATCCTCAACCGGCTCACTCATCGAGCGTTCACCTCCTCGCCATGTTCACTGGCGCCCAAACGGACGCTGGAGGCATTGTGACGGGACGCACAGGCAAAAGTCACTAGCCCGGGCTTAGGGGGGCTAGCCTTGCTGGAGGTGAAGCTCGCCATCAGCATCGGCATCAGCCCCCGCCAGTCCCTGGCCAGCTGGGCCGACCTGGCAGCCGAGCTCGAGGCATCCGGCGTCGACCGGCTCTGGCTGATCGATTCCCAGCTGGCGATGAAGGACGTTTACGCCGGGCTCTACCTGGCCGCGGCCAGGACCTCGCGGATCGAGCTCGGGCCCGGTGTGACCAACCCGCTGACCCGGCATCCAACCGTCACCGCCAGCGCCATGGCCGCCCTTTCCGAGCTCTCCGCCGGCCGGGCCCTGCTCGGCCTGGGGGCGGGCGACTCCGCCGTCTACGGAGTCGGCCTCCAGCCGGCCCGCGTGGCCGAGGTCGAGGAGGCCATCCGCTTCCTGCGGGCGGTGCTGCGGGGAAGCGCCGGCGACCTTCAGGGAAGGACCCACTCGCTGCCCCACCTGGCCGCGCCGGTGCCGGTCTGGCTGGCGGCGAGCCAGCGCCGGATGTGCACGCTGGCCGGAGCGCTGTGCGACGGCGTGATCCTCATGGGACCGGCCGACCCCGGCCACGTCCGGCGCCAGGTCGAGTGGGTGGAGGCGGGCGCCGCGGGCGCCGGGCGGCGGCGGGCGGAGGTGGAGATAGCGCTCGTCACCACCTTCTCCGCCCGCGATGACGACCCCTCAGCCGCGCTCGACGACGTCCGCTCCTGGGCCAGCACCGAGGCCCGCCTGATCGCCGGCTTCGCCGAGTTCCCGCCTAGCCTGGAGCGCTTCCGGCCCGAGATCCTGCGGGCCAGGGATACATACGACTACTCGCAGCATCTCTCCACGCGCGCCCAGCACCGGGACGCGGTGTCGGACGAGCTGACCCGAACGCTCGCCGTCGCCGGCACCGCGGCCGAGTGCGCCGGCCGGATCGCCGAGCTGATGCAGACGGGCATCGACGGCTGCATCTTCCCGCTCCTCGGCGGCGGGCGGCGGGAGCGGCTGCGCGTGCTCCGGGAGCGGGTGCTGCCGGCGGTTGCCGGAAGCTCCATGTAAAGGCGCGGCGCCCGGCATATAAAAAGGAAGGGCGCCGCCCCGGGGGTAGTCAGGGCGGCGCCATGAGCGGGAGGTCGAGCCGGGCGCACATCCGGCTCTCTCCAAGGCATATAACGGGCTCGTGCCGAAAACGATTCACTTTTCGGGCAGAAGATTTGCCTAAGGCGTCCACCACCTATGTCTGCCGGGACTGCGGGGGCGAGTCGCTCCGCTGGTCGGGGCAGTGCCCGCACTGCCGGGCCTGGAACACGCTCGAGGAGTTCACGGTCCGGGCCGCTTCCTCGCGCACCCGCCCGGCGGCCGGTGGCGGGTTTGCGGGCGGCGCCTCGCGGGCCCGGCCGGTGCCCGTGACCGAGGTCGACGAGGCCGACTCCGAGCGACTCCGGCTGCGCTGGTCCGAGCTGAACCGCGTCCTCGGCGGCGGCCTGGTGCCGGGCAGTGTGACGCTGATCGGCGGAGAGCCGGGCGTCGGCAAGTCGACGCTGCTCATGCACGTGTCCGACCAGTTGGCCCGGGGCGGCCACGCGGTCCTCTATGCCACCGGCGAGGAGTCGGCGCGCCAGGTCCGGATGCGCGCCGGGCGCCTGGGCGCGCTCCACGAGAATCTCCTTCTCCTGGCCGAGCAGGACCTCGACGCCATCCTCGACGCGGCCGCCGGCGAAGGCCGCCCGGCCCTGCTCGTGGTCGACTCCATCCAGACCGTCTTCGACTCCGCGGTCGACGCCTCCCCGGGCAGCGTGACCCAGGTCCGCGAATCCGCGGCGCGTTTGGTCCAGCTGGCCAAGGGGACCGGGATTCCGATCGTGCTGGTCGGACACGTCACCAAGGAGGGGGCGATCGCTGGCCCCCGAGTGCTCGAGCACATGGTCGACACCGTGCTCTACCTGGAGGGCGAGCGGCGGCAGGAGCACCGCATCCTGCGCGCCAACAAGAACCGCTTCGGCTCGACCGACGAGATCGGCGTCTTCGCCATGGGGGAGCTGGGCATGGAGGAGGTGCCGGACCCGAGCGCGATGCTGCTGGCCGAGGCCAGCCTGACCACCGCCGGTACGGTCGCCGTGCCCGTGCTGGAGGGAACCCGGCCTCTGCTGGTGGAGCTGCAGAGCCTGGTCGCCAGGGTCAACCAGGGCTTCCCCAGGCGGACGGCGACCGGGGTCGATCTGAACCGCCTCCACATGCTGCTGGCGGTCCTCGAGCAGCGGGCGGGGTTGCCCGTCAGCGACAAGGACGTGTATGTCAACGTGGCCGGCGGCCTCCACGTCCCGGAGACCGCCACCGACCTCGGTGTCGCCCTCAGCGTGGCCGGCAATCTCTGCGGCGCCGGGGTCGGGGAGCGGACGGTCGTGCTCGGTGAGATCGGCCTCACGGGTGAGGTCCGGCGCGTGAACCAGATGGAGCGGCGCCTGCAGGAGGCAGCGCGCCGCGGCTTCTCGCGTGCGATCATTCCCCGGCTGGCGCCAGGCCAGCCCAGGCCCGCGGGACTCGAGCTGATCGAGGCGCGCGATGTCGGTCAGGCCATCAGGGAGGTGTTCGGCGCGCGTGCCGACCGCCTGCGCAGCAACGGGAGGAGCCAGGAGTCTTGAGACGTTCCGAGCGATGGGCGCGGATCGGGAGCGTGGCCCTGGGCGTGGCCGGGGGGTTCGCGCTCGGGTACGCGACCGTGGTCAACGGTGGCATCCAGCCGCCTGCGAGCACCGTGATCATCGGTCTCACGACGCTCGAGGGCCTGATCTTCGTCTATCTCGGCATGCCCTATGTGCTCGGGGGCTGGCGGCAGATGAACTTCCGCCTCACGACCACGCCGCTGCCCGACCTGGTGAGCGGGCTCTTCGGGATGATCGTGGGCCTGATCCTGGCCGTGCTCATCGGCTACTTCGTGCACGACTTCCAGTACGGCGTGGTGCTCAGCGCCATCCTCGCAGCCCTCCTGGCCCTCACCGGCGCCCGCCTCGGGGTGACCCGCCGCCAGGAGCTGGCAGCGCTCTTCGCCGGCGCCCGGACGGGCGAGGAGGAGGGCGGCCACCGGGTCAAGGGCGTGCTGCTCGACACCTCCGTGATCATCGACGGCCGCCTTCTCGACCTGGTCCGGACCGGGTTCGTGGACATGCCCTTCTACGTACCGCGGTCGGTGCTGAAAGAGCTTCAGTACGTCGCCGACTCGGCCGACCCGATGCGGCGCAACCGCGGCCGCCGCGGACTCGACGTGCTGAAGCAGCTGCAGGAGGAGCCGGCGGCGATCCTGCGGTTCTACGAGGACGACACCACCGGCGAGCTCGACATCGACTCGCGCCTGGTGCAGCTGGCCCGGCAGACCGGCTGGTCGGTGATGACCAACGACTTCAACCTCAACCGGGTTGCCCAGCTGGAAGGGGTGCACGTGCTCAACCTGAACGAGCTTGCCAATGCCATGAAGCCGATCGCCATCCCTGGCGAGGACCTGACGGTGACGGTGGTCAAGGAGGGCAAGGAGGCGGGCCAGGGGGTCGCCTACCTCGATGACGGTACGATGGTCGTGGTCGAGAACGGCCGGCGGCACCTGAACGGCACGATCACGGTGACCGTGACCTCGATCCTGCAGACAGCCGCCGGCAGGATGATCTTCGCTGCTCCCGCCGGCGAGAACGGCACCGGTCCGAAGCGGCGATCGAGGACGAACGTGTGACACCCCTGAACCTTCCCGCCGGCACCCGAGTCGGCGCCATCATCGCCGCCGCCGGCGCCGGCACCCGCCTCGGGCTCGGCAGCAAGGCCCTGGTCGAGCTCAACGGGCGGACCACGCTCAGCCGCGTGGTCGAGCTCTTCATCGGCCTCGACGAGGTCGAGGAGGTCGTCGTCGTGGGACCGCCGGCGCGCCTGGAACGGGCCGAGGCCGAGGTGGTGGTGCTGGCCCCCCGCAAGCCGGTGAGGGTCTGCGCCGGCGGCGAGACCCGCCAGCTGTCGGTGCGGGCGGGGCTGGCGCAGCTCCAGGGCTGCACGCACGTGCTGGTCCACGACGCCGCCCGGCCGCTGGCCTCGCCGGCCCTCATCCGCAGGGTGCTGGCGGCGGCGCTCGAGAGCGGGGCGGCGATCCCCGGGCTGCCGCCGCGTGACGCGGTCAAGCGCGTGGAGGCGGGCCGCATGGTCGAGAGCCTGGACCGCTCGCGGATCGTGCTCGCCCAGACGCCGCAGGCGTTTGCGACCCAGCTGCTGCTGCGGGCGCACTTCGAAGCCGCCGACGCCGGCCTGGTGGGAGACGACGACGCGCAGCTCGTGGCCGCGTCGGGGCACGCTGTGAGCGTGGTCGCCGGCGAGCCCACCAACATCAAGCTGACCACCGCCGAGGACCTTGAGGTCCTGCAGGCGCTGATCCGTGAGCACGAGGCGGCCGGTGCCCCGGCCGGGAGCGCTGCCGGGTCTTGAGGATAGGACTCGGGTACGACCTCCACCCGCTGATGGAGGGCCGCCCGCTCGTCCTCGGCGGGGTGGTGATCCCCCATGGCCGCGGCCTGGCCGGGCATTCGGATGCCGACGCCCTCACGCACGCCGTGGTCGACGCCATTCTCGGAGCTGCCGCGCTGGGCACGATCGGAGAGCACTTTCCCGACACCGATGAGCGCTTCCATGGGGTCTCCAGCCTCGATCTGCTCTCAGCCGGCATGGAGATGCTGGAGGGGGCCGGCTACCGCGTGGTCAACGTCGACAGCGTGGTCGTGGCGGCCGAACCGCGCCTGCAGCCGCACCTTCGCGAGATGGCCGCCCGGCTGGCCGCCCGCATGCGCGTGGACGCCGGCGCGGTCTCCGTGAAGGCGACCAGCCCCGAGGGCCTGGGCGCGCTGGGCCGGCTGGAGGGGATCGCGGCGCAGGCGGTGGTGCTGGTGGAGGCGGCGGAGCGATGAGCCTTCGCTTCACCAACACGATGAGCGGCCTCGAGGAGGAGTTCCAGCCGCTGGAGCCGGGCATCGTCGGCATGTACACGTGCGGGCCGACGGTCTGGAGCTACGCGCACGCCGGCAACTTCCGGGCGGTTCTCTTCTACGACCTCCTGAAGCGCCATCTGCTCTTCTCCGGCTACCGGGTGATGCACGTCATGAACATCACGGACATCGACGACCGCATCCTGCACGAGGCGCACCACGCCGGACAGACGATCGAGGAGTACACGAGGCACTACACCGAGGCCTTCTTCGCCGACCTCGCCGACCTCCGCTGCCTGCCCCCCGACCTGACCCCGCGGGCGACCGACTCCATCCCGGACATCATCGAGCTGGTGGCGGGTCTCGTCGAGAAGGGCCATGCCTACCAGGTGGACGGCGACGTCTACTTCAGGGTCGACAGCTTTCCCGCGTACGGTCGCCTCTCGCACATCGACCGCGCCGGCCTGAAGGCGGGCGCTCGCGTGGAGACCGACAAGTACGAGAAGGAGTCGGCCAGCGACTTCGCCCTCTGGAAGCGAGCGCAGCCGGGCGACGCCGCCCTCGGTGCCAGCTGGCCCTCGCCGTTCGGTCCCGGCCGCCCCGGATGGCACATCGAGTGCTCGGCGATGGCCATGCGCCACCTGGGCCAGACCATCGATGTGCACGCGGGGGGCGTCGACCTGGTCTTTCCGCACCATGAGAACGAGATTGCGCAGTCCGAGGCCTTCACCGGTCGCCCGTTCGCGCGGCTGTGGCTGCACAACGAGCACCTGGCCGACGTTCGGGGGCGGACGATGTCGAAGAGCACGGGCAACATAAGCACGTTGCGCGAGCTGAAGGAGGCCGGCTACGACCCGGTCGCCGTCCGGTACTTCCTGGTCGCGGCGGCCCACTACCGGAGCCGGCTGACCTTCGGCGATGCCGAGCTCCATTCGGCGGGCGAGCAGGTGCGACGGTTGCGCGACCTGGAACAGCGCCTTTCCCGGGCGCAGCTGAACCCGCGCGCCGACGACTCCGAGCTCGTGGACCTGGCGGCGGCGGCGCGGCACCGCTACCGGGCGGCGCTCGACGACGACCTCAACCTGCCGATGGCCGTCGGCCACATCTTCGACTTCGTCCGCGAGGTCAACGCCCGGCTCGATCGTGACGAGGTGGGCGCGGCCGGACGGGACGCTGCCGGCGAGGTGCTGCGGATGGCCGACTTCCACCTGGACGTGCTGCGAGGCGGCGAGGTGGTGATCGACGCGGATGTGGAGCGCTTGATCGAAGAACGAGAGGCGGCACGCGCGCGCCGCGACTTCGGGGCCGCCGACCGTATCCGGGACCAACTCCGAGAGCGCGGCATCGCGCTCGAGGACACCTCGGATGGGGTGCGCTGGCGGAGGGTTCTGTGAAGCGCAGGGACCCGCGCCGTCCGGACCGTTCTGAACCTGGCGGCAGGCCGGAGCGCAGCCCGCGCGGCCCGCGCAGCGAACAGCCGGCCCGGGGGCCGCGGAGCGAACGGCCGGAGCGGGGCCCGCGCGGTCCGCGCAGCGAACAGCCGGCCCGGGGGCCGCGGAGCGAACGGCCGGAGCGGGGCCCGCGCGGTCCGCGCAGCGAACAGCCGGCCCGGGGGCCGCGGAGCGAACGGCCGGAGCGGGGCC
>CAYLIP010000058.1:0-15327 GCA_964383855.1 uncultured Actinomycetes bacterium
GCTCGGCGGCCTCCCGCTCGGCGGCCACGGCGTCGATCTCGGCCAGCAGGACGGGCAGCAGCTCGTCCTGGGGCACCGTCTTCCAGAGCTTGCCCTTCTTGAAGATCACGCCCTTGCCACGGCCGCCGGTGACGCCCAGGTCGGCGTGGCGCGCCTCCGCCGGTCCATTGACCACGCAGCCCATGACGGCGATCGTCAGCGGCACCTTCAGCTTGGCGATGTGGCGCTCGACCGCCTCCACGGTGGGGTGCATGTCGTACTCGAGCCGCCCGCAGGTCGGGCAGGCGATCAGCGAGGCCGACTCGTTGCGGAAGTTGAGAGCCTTCAGGACCTCGTAGCCGACCCGGATCTCCTCGGTCGGGTCTTCGGTGGCGAGCGAGACGCGAATGGTGTCGCCGATGCCCGCGGCGAGCAGGATGCCGAGGCCGACCGCGCTGCGGATCGACCCCGCCTGCACGGGTCCCGACTCGGTCACTCCGAGGTGGATCGGGTATGGGCGCTCCTTGGCGAAGAGGCGGTTCGCCATCACGTTGGTCCAGACGTCGGTGGCCTTGAGGGAGACCTTGATGTGCCCGAACCCGTAGTCGAGCTCCTCCAGGATCTTGCAGTGCCCAAGGGCCACGTCGACCATCCTCTGCGCCGTCGCCATGCGGTCATCGCGGTCGATGGCGTTGGCCTCGCGCCGGCTCTTCCAGACCTCCTCCGGGAGCGAGCCGGCGTTGACGCCGATCCGGAACGGGATGTCGCGCTCGCGGGCGGCCTGGACCACCTTCCTGACCTTGTCCGCGTCCGGGATGTTGCCGGGGTTGAGCCTGAGCCCGTGCACGCCCGCCTCGATCGCGGCCAAAGCCAGCGTGTGGTCGTAGTGGATGTCGGCGATGATCGGGATCGGCGAGTGCTTGACGATCTCCTTCAGCGCCGCCGCCGCCTCGTGGTCGGGTACCGCCGGCCGCACGATCTCGCAGCCGGCATCCTTGAGGGCGGCGATCTGGTTGAGCGTGGCCCGCACGTCGCGGGTGTCCGTCTTGGTCATGGTCTGCACCGCGATCGGCGCCGCGCCGCCGACCACCACGTCGCCGACCCGGACCGGGACCGTCTTTCGGCGCTCGGTGAGGCCGCCTGCCGCCTGCACGCTCATCAGCGCATCCCCGGAAACTCGTGGTTCACGAGTCTCTGTATATCGAAATAGGCGATGAAGGCGACCAGGACGAGCAGCGCAACCAGCCCCGCCCGCTGGACCTGCAGCTCTCGCTCACGATTGAAGGCGCGTCCCCTGATCTTCTCGATGATGACGACCACCATCCGGCCACCGTCGAGGGCCGGCAGGGGCAGCAGGTTGGCCAGCCCGAGGGCGACGCTGAGGGCCGCCGCCACCGTCACCCAGTCGGCCACGCCGCCCTGCGTGGACTCGTACGTGATGGCGGCGATCCCGATCGGCCCGGTCGCGCCCTGCGGTCCGAACACGCCGCCCGGGATCTGGCCGCTGATCAGCTGCGCGATCCCGCCCGCGATCCCGACCGCGGCCTGGTACGGGAACTCGATGCCCCCGATGACCCCGTCCAGCGGGGAGCGGATCACCATGCCTGAGGGCGTGGTCGGCTGCGGCTGGCGAACGATCCCCATCAGGTAGCGGGTGCCGCTCGGGTCGAGCCTGGGAGTGACCGTCACCTCGCGGGCTCCGCCCGAGTTCTCCACCCGCAGCCGGAGCGGGCTGTCGCGGTTGCTCTGCTCGATGCGGTCGAGCTCGTCCTGCTGCTGGATGCGGGTGCCGTTGACGGTGACGATCCGGTCGCCGGGATGAAGGCCCGCCTGCTGCGCCGGGCTGTTCGGCAGCACCTGCGCGATCAGCACCGGGTAGGGGTTGGCATAGACCGCGTACACCCCGGTCATCAGCGCCCCCGCCACGATGAAGTTGACCGCAGGCCCGGCGGCCAGGATCAGGAGCCGCTGGTACGCGGGCCGGTTGTGAAAGCCCTTGGGGTCGGCGTAGTCGCCCGGCTCCATCCCGCTGAGGCGAACGTAGCCGCCGATCGGGATGGCCCGGATCGCGTAGAGCGTGCCTCCGGCCACCCGGGAGAAGAGCCGGTTCCCCATGCCGACCGAGAACTCGATGACCCGGACGCCGGCCAGCTTGGCGACGGCAAAGTGACCGCCCTCGTGCGGAGCCACGAGGAGCAGGAACATGAGGACGATGCCGAGCGCGCCGACGAGGACCTGGATCACAGCCGATAACTACCCAAACGGGAGCGCACATACTCTCTCGCCCGCCGGTCGGCCGCAAGTATCCCCTCCAGGTCGGTGCCCGGATCGGCGCTGAGGCCCGGTTCCTGGAGCGCGCCTTCGACCATGTCCACGATGTCGGTGAAGCGGGCGGCGCCGGCCAGGAAGGCGGTCACCGCCTCCTCGTTGGCGGCGTTGAGGATCGCCGGGTAGGGCGCCCCCAGGGCAGCCGCGCGCCGGGCCAGCTCGACCGCCGGGAAGCGGTCGTGGTCGAGGGGAAGGAGCTCCAGCGTGCCCACCGCGTCGAAGCGCGTGGGCGGCACCGCCCCGGGCAGGCGATGCGGGTAGCTGAGCGCGACCGCGATCGGCAGCCGCATGTCCGGGTTGCCGAGCTGCGCCTTCGCCGACCCGTCCACGAACTCGACCAGCGAATGGATCACGGCCTGGGGATGGACGGCGACCTGGATCCGCTCGAGCGGAACGCGGAAGAGCTGGTGGGCCTCGATCAGCTCCAGTCCCTTGTTCATGAGGGTGGCCGAGTCGACCGTCACCTTGGGCCCCATCGACCACCTGGGGTGAGCGAGCGCGTCCTCGACCGTGACCTGGGCGAGGTCGAGCCCGGGCCGGCGCAGGAAGGGGCCGCCGGTGGCGGTGATCACGAGCCGCGCCACCGACTCCGCAGCCTCGCCCCACAGGCACTGCCAGATCGCGCTGTGCTCGGAGTCGACCGGCCGGATGGCGTCGCCGTGGGCGGCGGCGGTGACCAGCTCGCCGGCCATGACCATCACCTCCTTGGTCGCCAGGGCGACCTTCTTGTGCGCGTGGAGGGCGGTGAGCGTCGGCCGGAGCGCCCGGGCGCCGGGTATGGCCACCAGCACCAGGTCGCAGTCGGAGTGGGAGACGATCTCGTCCAGGCGGGCGTCGAAGTCCGGATCTTCGGCGGTGAGCACGAAGCGGGCCTCCCGCTCGAGCCGCCGGCGACCGGTCACCAGCGCAAAGGCCTCGAAGCGGTCCGGGTGGCGGTCGATGACGTCGAGTGCCTGCAGGCCGATCGAGCCGCTGGCTCCGAGCACGGCGATCCGGATCATGTCAGGAGACCGGTCAGCGAGCAGTACAGGTAGACCAGGATGGGCGGGAAGAGCACGGAGTCGATCCGGTCGAGCACCCCCCCGTGGCCCGGGATCAGGCGCGACGAGTCTTTGACGTCGGCGACGCGCTTCATCTGCGATTCGACGAGGTCGCCGGCCTCGGCGCTCAGCCCGATCAGCAGACCGAGCGCGACCGCGTGGATGGCCGCTATCTCGAGCCCGGTGAAGGCGCCGATGAGCATCACCGGGACCGGCAGGAGCACGCCGGCGAGGGCGCCCTCCAGGGTCTTGTTGGGGCTGATGTTGGGGAAGAACGGGGTGCGGCCGAGCCTCCTCCCCACCAGGAGCGCGGCCGCGTCGCTGACCACCACCGAGAGGATCACGAAGAGCAGCCAGGCGAAGGCATGGCGAGGTGCTCCGCTGTAGATGAGCAGGTAGTAGTTGAAGGGCATCCCGATGTACATGGCGCCGGCCAGCCCCATCGCCCAGCGGCCGAGCCCGCCTCTTCGCTCGGGCAGGAAGAGGAACATCGCCAGCCCCCCGACGAGGGCCAGAGAGAGCACGAGCTCCAGGTCGACCGCCTTCAGCACGGTGCCGCTGAAGGCGAGGTAGGCGCCGAGCGGGAAGATCAGCCAGCTCGGCGCCCGGAAGCCCATGCGGTCGGAGAGCGAGCGAAACTCCCAGAGCGCCAGCCCCCCGACGACCACGATCAGGAGGTACACGCCCGGCCTCTGCAGGAGCAGCAGCCCGATCATGGCGAGCAGCAGCGCTCCCCCGCTGAGGATGCGGATGGTCAGCGGCGAGAGCAGCGGCGCTGCCGGCGTGGGCTTGGCCTCCACCGTCACGTGGCCGCCCCGGCGGAGTCCGGCCGGCCGCCGAAGCGGCGCACGCGGCCCTGGTAGTCGGCAACCGCGATCTCCAGCTGCTCCCGGTCGAAGTCGGGCCAGAGCACGTCGGTGATGTACAGCTCCGAGTACGCGGTCTGCCAGAGCAGGAAGTTGCTCATCCGCCGCTCGCCGGCGGTGCGGATCACGAGGTCGGGATCGGGCAGCTCGGGGCGGTAGAGGTGACGCGCGATCGCCGCCTCGTCGATGGCCGCGGCGGCCACGCCCTGGGCCGCCAGCGCCCTCACCGCGTCAACCACCTCGGCCCGCCCGCCGTAGTTGAGGCACACGTTGAGAACGCCATTACGGTTGCTGCCGGTACGGTCCTCGGCCTGCCGGATCCGCTGCTGCATGCGCTCGCTCAGCTCCCCGATGCGGCCGCTCACGACGAGCCGGATCCCCCGCTGGTCGAGCTCGTCGATCTCGCGCTGGATGGCTTCGTGGAAGAGCCGCATGAGCGCCCTCACCTCCGTCCTCGGCCGCGTCCAGTTCTCGGTCGAGAACGCGTAGACGGAGAGGATCTCGATCCCGAGCTCCTCGCACGCGTACATGACGCGCTTCATGGCCCGGACGCCGGCCCTGTGCCCGAAGCTGTGGGGCCGGCCCTGCCGGCGCGCCCAGCGGCCGTTGCCATCCATGATGATGCCGACGTGCCGCGGCGGCCGCGGAAAGTCCACCGGCGGAGTCTAGGCCGAGCCTAGAGGTGTCAAACCTCCATCACCTCGGCCTCCTTCCGGGCGGCGACCTGGTCGACGCGGGCGGTGTGCTGGTCGGTCAGCTTCTGGAGCTGCTCGAGGGCGCGCTTGGCCTGGTCGGCCGGGATCTCGCCCTCCTTCTCCTGCTGCTGAATCCGCTGCATCTCGTCACGCCGGATGTTGCGCACCGCCACCCGGGCCTCCTCGGCCCGATGCTTGACCATCCGGACGTACTCCTTGCGCCGGTCCTCGGTCAGCGGCGGGATCGGCACGCGGATGACCTGGCCGTCGCTGGCCGGATTGAGGCCCTGGCCGGAGTCGCGGATCGCCTTCTCGACGGCGCCGATCTGGCCCCGGTCGTAGACCTGGACCAGCAGCAGCCGCGCCTCGGGGGCGGTGATCTGAGCCAGCTGCTGCAGCGGCGTCGGGGTCCCGTAGTAGGGCACCTTGACGGCCTCGATCAGCGCCGGGTTGGCGCGGCCGGTCCGGATCGTGGTGAGCTCCTGCTGCAGGTGCTCGACGCTCTTGTCCATCTTCTCCCCGGCTTCGAGGAGGATCTCGTCGATCAACCCTTCGCTCCTACCAGAGTGCCGATCTCCTCGCCCTGCACCACCCGCTCGATGTTGCCTTCCTTGAGGAGGTCGAAAACGATGATCGGAACTCCATTGTCCATGCAAAGGGTCAGCGCGGTGTTGTCCATGACCTCGATGCCCCGGTTCAGCACCTCCAGGTAGTCGAGCTTCTCGAGCTTGGTCGCCGAGGGATCCTTGAACGGATCTGCGGTGTAGACCCCGTCGACCTTGGTCGCCTTGAGGATGACGTCGGCCTCCAGCTCCACCGCCCGCAGCGCGGCCGTGGTGTCGGTGGTGAAGTACGGATTTCCGGTACCGGCGGCGAGGATGACCACGCGACCCTTCTCGAGGTGGCGCACGGCTCGCCGGCGGATGTAGGGCTCGGCCACCTGCGGCATCTGGATCGCCGTCATCGTCCGCGCGTAGACGTCCATGCCCTCGAGCGCGTCCTGCAGGGCGAGCGCGTTGATGACGGTGCCCAGCATGCCCATGTAGTCGGCGGTGGCGCGGTCGAACCCGTGCTCGGCGAACTCCGCGCCGCGCACGATGTTGCCGCCGCCGACGACGACCGCGACCTGGACCCCCTGCTCGTGCACGCCCTTGACCTGGCCCGCGATGTGCCGGACGACGCCGTAGTCGACGCCGTGCTCGCGGGTGCCGCCCAGCGCCTCCCCGCTCAGCTTGAGGAGGACGCGCCGGAAATGGGGGCCAGAGCCATTGACCACCCGGCTAGGCCCCCTTGACGTCGAACCTGGAGAAGCGCCGGACCACGATGTTCTCCTGCAGCCGGGAGATGTTCTCCTTGATCAGGTTCTCGATCGTCGTCTTGGGATCGCGGACCCACTCCTGGTCGAGGAGCACGTTGTCCTTGTAGAAGGAGTTGAGCTGGCCCTCCACGATCTTCGGGATCGCCTGGGCGGGCTTGCCCTCCGCCTCGAAGCGGCGCGTGGCCACCTCCCGCTCGGCTTCGACCACGTCGGCCGGAACCTCCTCGCGCGTGACCCACTTCGGGTTGGCGGCGGCGATGTGCAGGGCCAGCTCGCGAGCCAGCGCGCGGAAGTCCTCGCCCTTGGCGACGAAGTCCGACTCGCAGTCCAGCTCGACGAGGACGCCCACCTGCGGCGGGTAGTCGCCGGTGCGGTGCAGGTAGGCTTCGACGACGCCGTTGGCGGTGGCACGGTCCATCCGCTTGGCGGCCTTGGCGATGCCCCGCTCGCGCAGCACCGTGACGGCCTTGTCCAGGTCGCCGCCGGTCTCCTCGAGCGCGCGCTTGCAGTCCATCATCCCCGCGCCGGTCATGTCGCGAAGCTGCTTCACAACGTCCATCGATACAGCCATGTGGGTCCCTCTCTACCTTCCTTCGTCGTCCCCGCCGCGGCCCAGGAACTCGTCCTCGGACACGCTGGGCAGGTAGTCCTCGTCCTCTTCGTCCAGGTACTCCTCCATGAACTCGTACCTGGGGGTGTCGTAGAACTCGCGCTCCTCCACGGGCGGCGCCAGCTCACCCCGGGCCTCGGCCTGCTGGCGTCCTTCCAGGCAGGCGTCGGCGATCTTGCCCGTGATCAGCTTCACCGCCCGGATGGCATCGTCGTTGCCGGGGATGATCTTCTGGATCAGGTCGGGGTCACAGTTGGAGTCTGTGATCGCGATCACCGGGATCTTGAGCCGGTTGGCCTCGGTGACCGCGATGTGCTCCTTGCGCGGGTCGACCACGAACACCGCGCCGGGCAGGCGCTTCATGTCGGCGATGCCGTCGAAGTGGAACATCAGGCGGTCGAGCTCGTCCTGGAGCCGCTTGGCCTCCTTCTTGGGCAGCTGCTCGAAGACGCCCGCCTGCTGCATCCCGCGCAGCTCGCGCAGGCGGTCGATGCGGCGCTTCACGGTGCTGAAGTTGGTCAGCATCCCGCCCATCCAGCGGCGGTTGACGAAGAACATCCCACAGCGGACCGCCTCCGACTGGATGGTCTCCTGCGCCTGCTTCTTGGTCCCGATGAAGAGCACCGGCCGGCCGGTCGAGGCGACGTCGCGCGCGAAGCCCCAGGCGTCGTCCAGCAGGCGCACGGTCTTCTGCAGGTCGATGATGTGGATGCCGTTGCGGGCGGTGAAGATGAAGGGCCGCATCTTCGGGTTCCAGCGGCTGGTCTGGTGCCCGAAGTGGACCCCGGCCTCCAGCAGCTGTTTCAGGCTTACCTGAGCCATGTCGAACTACCTCCGTTGATTTCCTCCGCCTCGCTCGGCCCGGATTCGGGCACGGGGTAACGCGAGGCGTGCGTTACTCAGCGATTGGGGCGCTGGCGGTTCGAATTATAGACCCCGGTCAGGCGGTCCCGGCCGCGACCACCTGCTCGCCGCGGAGCAGGATGCCCGCCGGGGTTGCCAGCTCGCGGAAGCCGGCCTCGAGCCGCTGCCAGGCGAGCTCCCGCTGGCCCGGGTCCAGCTGCTCGAAGAGCTCGACGGTGCCCGGATTGCGGCGCATCTCGGCCAGCAGCTGATCGACATTCTCGGCCCGCACGTCAGCCCTCACGCGCATGGTGACGACATCGCGGAAGCCGGCGCCCTCCAGCCGGTCGCGGAGAAGTTCCTCGCGACCCAGCCGGAGCACTTTTGCCATCGACGTCTGCGGCGGCAGCTCGCCGGCAAGGCCGCGGTAGATCTCGGCCGGAAGCTGTAAGCGCGGGTTCTCGCTCTCAGCCCACACGCTGCAGGCAAAGCGGGCGCCGGGTTTCAGGGCCCGGAGGATGCGGGCAAGCGCAGCCCGCTCATCGGGCACCAGCATCAGGACCATGCGCGAGACGGCGGCGTCGAAGCCCGACTCGTCGAGCTCCTGGAGATCGGCAACGCGGAACTCGACGTCCGTCCTGCCGGAGGCGGCGGCGCGGGCGAGCTCGATCATTCCCGGCGAGAAGTCGACCCCGAGCACGCTGCCGCCGGGCTGAACCGCTTCGGCGACGGCCAGCGCCATCTCACCCGAGCCGCAGCCGCAGTCGATCACGCGCAGGCCCGGGCGGATGTCGGCCAGGCTGAGAAGGGCATCGGTCACCCCGGCGACGGCGGCCTCCCGCCGAGCCGAGCCGGCCTGCCACCCGGCCGCGCTCTCGGCGCTCTGCCAGGTGCTCAGCGCGTCCCCGCTCGGGCTCTCCCCCGGCGCGGCAGGCCGTCGCTCCTGCTCTCCTTCTTGCCGTCCTTCTTGGCGTCCTTCTTGGCGTCCGATTTGGCGGCTGCCTTCGGGCCCGGGCATTTCGGGTAATCAGAACACGATTTGAAAGGACCGAAGCGGCCCTTGCGCTCGACCAGCGGCTTGCCGCAGACCGGGCACGGCTCGTCCAACACCTTGGGCGGGGCGGACGGCTGCGCCTTGCCACCCTTCAGGTTGGCCCGGTACTTGCACTCGGGGTAGCGGCTGCAGGACAGGAAGGGCCCGTAGCGGCCCTGCCGCTCCATGAGCTCCCCCTCGCCGCAGTCCGGACATTTCTGCCCGGTGGGCTTGGCCTCCGCCTGCGGCTCGCGACGGATGTACTTGCACTCCGGGTAGCCGGAGCACCCGACGAACTCGCCGTAGCGCCCCTTGCGCACCACCAGCGGCTTGCCGCACTCCGGGCAGGTCTCGTCCAGCGTCTTCGGCTGGGCGGTCTCGCCAGTGGGGAGCACCGCCTGGCGGTAGCGGCACTTGGGATACCGGCTGCAGCCCTTGAAGGGGCCGAACCGGCTCGCCTTCAGGAGCAGGTGACCCTCGTGGCATTCGGGGCACTCCTCGCCGGTGTCGGCGGGCAGCGCCTCCTCGGCCGCGCTGAGCATGCGCTCGAGCGGCTGGTAGAAGTCCCCGACCACCGGCACCCAGTCGACCGCGCCCTCCTCGACCTTGTCCAGCCTGGCCTCGAGGGCGGCGGTGTACTGGTCGTCCGAGATGTCGCGGAAGTGGTCGACCATGATCCGGTTGACCGCCTCGCCGAGCACGGTCGGGTGCAGGCGGCGTTCGCGCTGCTCGACGTAGCCGTGCTGCTGGATCTGGTCGACGATGCTGGCGTAGGTCGACGGGCGGCCGATGCCGCGCTCCTCCAGCTCCCGGATGAGAGTCGCCTCCGAGTAGCGCGGGGGCGGCTGCGTGAAGTGCTGCTCGGGGAGCAGCTCGAGAAAGCGGAGCGCTTCGCCCGGCTGCAGCTCGGGCAGGCGGCCATCCTCCTCCTCACCGTCGTCGCCGCCGCGCTCCCACACCCGGTAGAAGCCGTCGAACGTGAGGACGGAGCCGGTGGCGCGGAAGACGTAGGCGGGTTCGGATGTGCCCGCCGCCGGCGGCGTGGCCGCGATCTCAGCCGTCGTGTTGGCGTACTGGGCGGGCGCCATCCGGCTGGCCACGAAACGGCGCCAGATCAGCTCGTAGAGGCGGAACTGCTCGTTGGTGAGGAACTGCCGGACGTCGTTCGGGCGCCTCGTGGGGTCGGTGGGGCGGATCGCCTCGTGGGCCTCCTGGGCTCCCGGCCGCGCCTTCTCGGCGCGCGGCTTGCCCAGGTAGCGCTCGCCCAGCTCGCTCTTGATCCAGCCCTTGACCTTGTCCTCGGCCTCGGCGGAGATGCGCGTGGAGTCGGTGCGCATGTAGGTGATGAGCCCGGTCGCGCCCTCGCGACCGAGCTCGATGCCCTCGTAGAGGTCCTGCGCCAGCCGCATCGTGCGGCGAGGCGCAAAGCGCAGCCGGCTCGAGGCGTCCTGCTGCAGGGTCGAGGTGATGTAGGGCGGCGGGGCGCTCTTCGAACGCTGCTTGCGCTCGACGTCGATGACCTTCCAGCCGGCGCCGGCCACGGCCGCCATGGCCGCCTGCGCCGCCGCCTCATCGGGGAGCTCGAGCTTGTCCTGCCCCAGCCGGACCAGGCGGGCCTTGAACGAGCGCTCGTCGTCCAGGCGCGCCAGTACGGCGTCGACCGTCCAGGATTCCTGGGCCACGAAGGCCCGGATCTCGCCCTCCCGGTCGACCACCAGGCGCAGGGCGACCGACTGCACGCGGCCGGCCCCGATCCCCTTCTGGACCTTGCTCCAGAGGAAGGGGCTGAGCCGGTAGCCGACCAGGCGGTCGACGATGCGCCGTGCCTGCTGGGCGTTGACCAGCCGCATGTCGATCTCCCGAGGGTGCTCGAGCGCTCGCTTGACCGCCTCGGAGGTGATCTCGTGGAACTCGATCCGCTTGGGCTGGCGCAGCTTCAGCACCTCGGCCAGGTGCCAGGCGATCGCCTCGCCCTCACGGTCGGGGTCGGAGGCCAGGATGACCTCGCTCCGCGAGTTGCTCTTGCCGACCGCCGCCCTCAGGTCGCGGATGGTCTGGGCGCGGCTGTCCACCACCTCGTAGTGGGGCTGGAAGCTGTGCTCGACGTCCACCGCAAGCTCGCGCTCGGGCAGGTCGCGGACGTGGCCCATCGAGGCCCGGACGTCAAACCGGTCGCCCAGGAAGCGCTTGAGAGTCCTTGCCTTGGCGGGGGACTCGACGATGATCAATCCTTCTGGCATTCAGCCTCGCTTTCTACCCAACGTCCGGCCGCCGCATTCCACCGACGGGTTGCCGCGGGGCGGCGCCGGATGCTACGACCGCCCGGAGCGATCGGTCAACCTGACGAAACCGGCGCCCCGTCGCGCCACGCGGCCCTCCAGCTCGAGCGCGGTGAGGCGGGCCATGACCTCGCCCAGTGGCAGCCGCAACCGAGCCGCCAGATCACCCGCCGCCACCGGCAGCGTATCGGAGAGGTGAACATAGAGCGCGTCCGGGCCTTCCAGTGGCCGGACCCGAAGGCTACCGGGCGGACGCAGTGGGTCGTCGAGCACCTCGAGGGAGACGCCGGCCACGGCGAGCACGTCCCGCGCGTTCTGGACGAGGCCGGCGCCGTCGCGCAGCAGCTGGTGGGGACCGATCGAGAGCGGCGAGAAGACGCTGCCCGGGACCGCCATCACCTCCTTTGCCTGGGCCAGCGCCGCCTCGGCCGTGAGCAGCGCCCCTGAACCCTGGGCGGCCTCGACCACCACCACCACCTCGCTGAGCGCCGCGATCGTCCAGTTCCGCATCGGGAAGTGGCGCCGCTGGGGGGGTGTCCCGTCCGGGAACTGGCTGACCAGAGCCCCGCCGCCCTCCAGGATGCGGGCGGCGAGGTCGGAGTTGGCCCGCGGGTAGATGACGTCGACGCCGGTTCCGAGAACGGCCAGCGTCCGGCCGCCGGCGTCCAGGCAGCCGGCGTGGGCGGCGGCGTCGATGCCGAGCGCAAGCCCGCTGAGCACCACGGCGCCGGCCGCGCCGAGATCCGAGCCCAGCCGCTCGGCCACCGCCTCACCGTAAGGCGAGGGCCGTCGAGACCCCACGACGGCGACCCAGGGGCCATCGCCCGCCGGCCAGCGGCCGCGGACGCGAAGGCCCTCAGGCGGCGTTGACGGCATTGCTCAGCCGGTATCCGAGCGCCTCCAGCACGTGCCGCTCCTCGATGTTGCGGCAGCCTTCGAGGTCGGCCAGGGTGGCCGCCACCCGGCCGGCCCGGTGATACGCCCGGGCCGTCAAGCCCCGGAGCTCGCCCCAGCGCTCGAGCGCCGAGCGGGCGCCGCCCGTGAGCAGCCCCAGGCGCCGGAGGTCGCGGGGCCGCAGCTCGCTGTTGAGGCAGCCCTGGCGGTCGAGCTGGCGCCGGCGGGCGGCGACCACCCGCGATCTCACGTCGGCCGACGCTTCTCCAGCCGGCTCGCCTCCCAGGGCCTGGAGCGGCACGCGCTCCACGCGCACCTGGAGGTCGATTCGATCGAGCAGCGGCCCCGAGAGCGAGCGGGCATAGGCATCGACCGCCGCCGGCGAGCAGCGGCAGGCATGGAGGCTGTCGCCGGCCCAGCCGCAGGGGCAGGGATTGGTGGCGGCCACGAGGAGAAACCGGCACGGGTAGCGGACCGACCCTCCGCTCCGGGTGATCGCCACCCCGCCCTCCTCGAGCGGCTGGCGGAGCGCCTGCAGCGTCCTCGGCTCGAACTCTGCGAGCTCGTCGAGGAAGAGAACCCCCAGGTGCGCCCGGGTGACCTCGCCGGGCCGGGCCAGCGCCGTACCCCCACCGACAAGGCCGGCCATCGACACCGTGTGGTGGGGGCTCCGGAAGGGGCGCTCGGAGACCAGTGGGCGGACCGGGTCGAGCTCGCCCAGGATGCTCGCCACCCGCGCCAGCTCGAGCGCCTCCTCACGGAGCAGCGGCGGCAGGATGCCGGGCAGGGAGCGCGCGAGCATCGTCTTGCCGGAGCCGGGTGGACCCGTCATCAGAAGGTGGTGACCGCCCGCCGCCGCCACCTCCAGCACGCGCCGGCCCTCCGGCTGCCCGTGCACCTCGCTCAGGTCGTCGGAAGGTGCGCCCGGTTCCCGCGGCTCGCCCGCCGTCCCGACCGCCGGCCTGTCCGCCGGCTCCAGCCGCCGGTCGCCGAGAAGGTCGGCGAGGACCTCGCCCAGCCCCGGGCAGGGCACCACCTCGATGCCCTCGACCAGCGCCGCCTCGGCGGCGTCGGGTGCCCCCACGTAGAGCCGGGTGACCCCGCGCGCGGCCAGCCCGCCCGCCAGCACCAGCACGCCGTTGGTGTGGCGGACGGCGCCGTCCAGCGCCAGCTCGCCGACAAAGGCGCATCCCGGCGGCGGGCACTGTCCGCGCTCGGCCAGGGCGATCGCGACGGCTATCGCCAGGTCGAGGCCGCCACCCTCCTTGCGCAGGGCGGCGGGCGCCAGGTTGACGGTGACGCGTCGCTGGGGCAGCGGCGAGCCGGCGTTGCGCAGCGCCGAGCGGACGCGCTCGAGTGACTCCCGCACCGATCCGCCCGCCAGCCCGACGAGAAGGAACTTGGGCGTGCTGCCGGTGGCGATGTCGACCTCGACTTCGACGGTTCGGCACTCGAGCCCCCTGAGCACCGCGGAAAGAACTGTGGCGACCACGGAGGGCACCGTAGGCCGGCCGGACCGCGATTGGAACAGAGGCTGTTAAGAGCCGGGCGGAGGGGGTTCCACGGGCAGGGGCAGCCCCGGCTCAGGCGTCCAGGTCCCGTCTTCGCCGAGGTAGCCGGCCGGCTTCTCGGACTCGTGCGAGAGGACGAGCAGCCAGCGGTGCCGCGCCGCCTCATCCAGGAGCTTGGCCTTCTCCTCCTCCACCCTCAGCACATCCAGGTCGGCGGCCATCGTCCAGGGCACGCGGAGGTGGGCGGTGGTTCCGACCAGGTCGCCGGTGACCACGCAGGAGAGATCGGGGGAGGCGCGAAAGATGCACAGCTGGTGTCCGGGAGTGTGGCCGCCGGTCTGCCGGAGGACGACGCCCGGCAGCACCTCGGCTTCGCCGTCCACGAACTCGACCAGCCCCTCCTCCTCGACCGGCTGAAAGTCGTCGGCGACATAGCCGGCGCGGGAGCGCGGATCGGGGTTGAGCGCGAACTCCCACTCCGAGCGCTGCACGAAGTGCTTGGCCTTCGGAAAGGTGATCTCCAGCGAGCCGTTCGCCGACCGGCGCGTGAAACCGCCCGCGTGGTCCCAGTGGAGGTGCGTGCTGAGGACGACGTCGACCTCATCCGGCCGCACTCCCACCGCCTTCAGCGATCCCAGCAGGTCGTCGGGAGACCAGACGCCGTCGCGCTGGGCCCGCTTCTCGTCGAGCTTGGTCCCGATCCCGGTCTCGCAGACGATCACCTTGCCGCGATGGCGGACGATCACGCCCATGCAGGCGGCCGTCAGCTGGTTGCGGTCGTTGGCCGGCTTCTGACGCTCCCAGAGCACCTTGGGCACGACGCCGAACATGGTTCCGCCGTCGGGGTGCCAGCCGCCGGCGACCAGCAGATGGATCTCGAAGTCGCCGAGGCGCATACGTCCCTAGGTTAAGAGCCGCCGGGCAACCTACATTTGATTGCCGCAATCGATGCCGGCGTAGCTTAGAGTTCACTCGCTCATGCCCAGGTCCATGTGGAAAGGCGTCATCAGCTTCGGGATGGTCTCCATACCCATCCGCCTGTACGTCGCCACCGAGTCCGGCGGCTCGATCTCCTTCAACCAGCTCTGCGCGGAGCACATGTCACGCGTCCGCTACAAGCGGTGGTGCCAGGAGGGCGACCACGAGGTGCCCTACGACCAGATCGTGAAGGGCTACGAGGTCTCCAAGGACCAGTACGTTGTGGTCACCGACAGCGACCTCGAGAACCTGCCGCTTCCAACCGCCCATACGATCGAGATCGCCGAGTTCGTCGACCGCGGCGACATCCAGGCCGGCCTCTACTTCAAGTCCGCCTACTACGTGGAGCCTGAGGAGGTCGGCCGCAAGCCCTATGCGCTGCTCAAGCAGGCCCTCGAGGAGACCGGGAAGATGGCGGTCGCCAAGGTCGCCTTCCGCGACCGCGAGCACCTCTGCGCCCTGGCCCCGGTCGACGGGCTGATCCTCATGAACACCCTGCACTGGCCGGACGAGATCCGGGCCACCGAGGGCCTGAAGACCGTCGCCGGCGAGGTCAAGATCAACCCGCGCGAGCTCCAGATGGCGAAGACGCTGGTCGAGAGCCTGTCCGACAGTTTCGAGCCCGAGCGCTACCACGACGACTACCGGGAAGCGCTGATGAAGGTCGTCCAGGCCAAGATCGAGGGCGAGGAGCTGGTGGCGGCCCCGGAGACCGAGGGCCCGGCCAAGGTGATGGACCTGATGGAGGCGCTCCGTGCCTCGGTCGACGCCGCCAAGAAGTCACGCGGCGACAGGAAGGGCCTCGAGATCGCCGAGGAGGCGCCGGCCGCAACCGAGAAGCGCCGCCGCCGGAAGGCCTCCTAAACCGGCTCACGCCGCTCAGGCGGGCAGCGCCCGGGCCAGTGCACCGGGTCGGGAGTGCGGCCGGACAGGCCAGCAGCCGGGCGGGCTAG
>CAYLIP010000059.1:0-15081 GCA_964383855.1 uncultured Actinomycetes bacterium
ACGTCCGGATGATGGCCGCGGTCCAGCCCTTCATCTCGGGCTCGATGTCGAAGACGGTCAACCTGCCGACGGAGTCGACCGCCGAAGAGATCGCCGACGTCTACCAGCAGTCCTGGAAGCTGGGCCTCAAGTGCATCGCCATCTACCGCGACGGCTGCAAGCGGTCGCAGCCGCTCTCCACGTCGCTCGACAAGGAGAAGAAGGAGGAGGCGGTCGTGGCCGAGGCTCGGCCCGTGCGCCGGCGGCTGGCTGATGAGCGCCGCTCACTCACCCACAAGTTCGACATCCAGGGCCACGAGGGCTACATCACGGTCGGGATGTACGAGGACGGGACTCCGGGCGAAGTCTTCGTGACCATGGCCAAGGAGGGGTCCACGATTCGCGGCCTGATGGACGCCTTCGCGACCCAGACCTCGGTGGCGCTGCAGTACGGGGTGCCGCTGAGCATCATGGTCAACAAGTTCAGCCACATGCGGTTCGAGCCCAACGGCTTCACCAAGAACCCGGAGCTTCCGATCGCCAAGTCGATCATCGACT
Source organism: uncultured Actinomycetes bacterium (assembly GCA_964383855.1). GTDB lineage: Bacteria > Chloroflexota > Dormibacteria > Dormibacterales > Dormibacteraceae > CAZHAC01. The sequence continues at coordinate 538 of CAYLIP010000059.1, forward strand.
ACATCTTCCGGTGGCTGGCGAGCCGGTTCCTCAACGCCGAGGAGCAGGAGGCGGTCGGCATCATCCGGCGCGAGGCGCTGGCCGTCGAGATGCCGGACGCCCAGGCGCCGCACGCCGAGCCGGCTCATGCCAATGGGAACGGCGAACTCAAGGTGATCGCGGTCAACGGGAACGGCAACGGGAACGGCAACCACCAGAGCAGCGCCACCATCGCGTTCAGGAACAGCCAGGACGCGCCCTCCTGCTCCGAGTGCGGGTCCCTCACAGTCCGCAGCGGCTCTTGCTACAAGTGCCTCAACTGCGGGGCAACGACGGGCTGCAGCTAGCCGAAATGTCGCCTGCAGCCCAGCTCACGACAATCTCGCAACTCCTCCCCCCACCCCATTCAGGGGCCGGCCGGCGACGGCCGGCCCCTGTCCGCATATCGAGCCGGAAGGGTGATGCCATAGCCGCCGTCCAGTACTGAAAGTCCCTCCTCCCCAACCCTGCTGAGGGGCCGTCGCAAGGCGGCCCCTCAGTGTGCTTGGAGGCGGGACCGCAGGATCCATCGGGCCGTTGCCGCCCGGGGCGGCCGCAAACCCGCCGTCGCTACTCCAGAGTGGCGATCTCGGCCAGCACCGAGTTGTGACCGAGCGTCAGCGTGTCGCCATGCTCGAGCGTGGCCGTCTGCAGGCGCTCGCCGTTGACGAAGGTGCCGTTGGCACTGCCCAGGTCGACGAGCTGGAAGGCGCCATCGCTGAACTCGATGCGGGCATGGCGCCGGGAAACGGCGGGGTCGGTGAGCATCACGGCGGCGGCCGCCAGGCGGCCGATCTCGCCGCCGCCGGAGCCGACGCTGAAGGTGCGGCCGGCGTCGGGTCCGGCAACCACCCGCAGGCGCAGGAACTTCCTCTCGGCGGGAAGGATCATGGTCTCACCGGTGTACAGCCGCGGCAGCACCATGGTCCGGTCGAGGACGCCGGGCGCGAGCGGTCCGGCCTCGGCAGGCCGCTGGGCTGCTGAACTCTCGGAGTCGTGGTCCACGCTCATCCGCTCCCTGACGCAGCGCAGACCCTAGCGCTAACGAGGCCTTTTGTCGCGCTTTTATGCGCCTGGCGCAAGAAGATCCGCGCGCCAGCGTCCAACTCCTTTGGGGTGAGGGCTGTGAGTGGAAGGCGGATCGGCGCCTATGAAGTTCTCGAGAAGCTCGGCGAGGGCGGCATGTCGACCGTCTACCGGGCGATTCAGCAGCCGCTGGGGCGCGAGGTCGCGCTCAAGGTCCTGACGCCCCAGAGTCAGCTCCCCGATCACAGCGAGCGATTTCTCCACGAAGCCCAGACCGTCTCCCGGCTCGACCACCCCAACATCCTTCCTCTCTTCGACTTCGGATCGTTCGACGACGTGAGCTACCTGACCATGCCGCTGGTGACCGGTGGCACCATCCGCGACCGGCTCGAGGAAGGCCCGATGTCACCGGGCAGCGCCTGGAGGGTGATCCGGGACATCGCGGCGGCGCTCGAGTACGCCCACCGGGCGGGCGTGATCCACCGGGACGTCAAGCCGAGCAACATCCTCGTTCACCGCGATGGGCGCCATCTCCTGGCCGACTTCGGCCTCGCCCGCGACGTCACGGGAAAGTCGCCGCAGACCGTCTACGGGCTGGCGTTGGGCACGCCCGGCTACATGGCCCCGGAGCAGGCGAATGCCGGCAAGGTCGATCACCGGGCTGACATCTTCGCCTTCGGCGCCGTGGTGTACGAGCTGCTCATCGGCTCGCGCCCGTTCCTCGGCGCCACCTCGCTGCAGGTCGTCATGGCCACCGTGACCCAGCCGCACCTGCCGGCCTCCAGCCGCAACCCCTCGCTCCCGCAGGAGCTGGACGACGTGCTCGACCTGCTGCTTGCCAAGAACCCCGAAGGGCGGCCGTCGTCGATTCGCCTGGCCCTGGACCTGCTGGCAGCGGTGCCCTTTTCGAGCGCCCCCCGCAGCAAGGGCCCGGCCGCGCCCAGCCGGGTTTGGGAGATCACGACGGCGGTCGCCGCCCCCGCGGGCCTGTCGACGCCGACCCCGGTGCCACCGCTGCCCCCCCACACCCCGCCTCCGGCCTCCACGCCGCCACCGCTGCGCGTCGCGCCGGAGACGCCCGGCAGCGTCACCTCGCTGCTCGAGCGGCTCGGCCTGCCCCGGCTGGCCGGCCGTCGCGGTTACGTCCGCAACTCCTACTTCGCGATGCTCGTACACACGGCCCGGGACCTCTCCGGGCAGCGCTGGCCGGAAGTGGTGCAGATGGCGGCGATGCCCGAGTACCTGAATCGCGACCCCGCCGTCAACGAGGATCACGCCACGCCGATGTCCCAGGTCAACGGCCTGGTGGAGGCCATCGAGGCGCTCTTCACCGGCCCTCACGCCATGCTCGAGTGGGCTGCGGCCGTCGACTCCGCCTGGGAGCCGGTGCCCGCCAGGCGCCGCCTGGTGGGCGGCAGGCGGCCGCTGGCATCCACGCTGAGCGAGTTCGCAGAGGCGCTCGACGACATCCGCGGCGAGCGTCTGCACCTGGTGCGCCAGGTCGACACCGGGCAGGTCTGGGTCATCCACTACTCCAACCTGTTCGCGGCCCGAGGGAGCCGGCCGGCCGGCTCCTGCACATTCCTCGTCGGCGCCTACGAGGCGATGCTGAGACGGCACGGCCTGCTCAACAGCTGGCGGGTCAGCGAGCTGGAGTGCGGGGCGGTCACCGGCACCGGCGACTGCGTCTTCGCCATCCGCGGCAAGGACCACACCGACTTCTCGCCGTTCGGCGACCGCCACTGACGAGGATCGGCTCCTGAGCTGACCGCCAGCGGTTCGCGGGCCTCCGCGGCCCGGGGACGCTCAGGCGGTGGCGCCGACGGCCGCCGGCTGGCGCCGGTCGCTGACCGCGCGCAGCTGCTCACTGAGCAGGGCCACGTGGATGGCCGCCGAGAGCGACGGCACGATGATGTCGGCCAGCTCCTCGTCAAGCGCCGAGAAGCCTGGCTGGTTGATCCTGCGCACCGCGGAGACCACGCCCAGCAGCTGGCCGCCGCTGACCAGGGGCATCGACAGCACGGGCCCGAGATCATTGGCGGCGACCCAGGCCCGCAGCTCGGTGTCGCAGTCGAGCGCCCGGAGATCGGCATTCACCAGCCGGGCGGAGCGAAGGGCGTCCGCCTCGGGCGAGCGCGCCAGCAGGGTGGGCGAGCAGTACGCCCGGGGCGAGGAGGAGACGACCCTCCACTGCGGCCCCACGGCGAGAACCGCGACCACCTCCGCGGCGGCGAGCTCCTCCTGCAGTCGGGCGGTCGCCATCACCAGGAGCTGGCCCACATCGCTGGTCCCGCTGGTCTCGGTCATGGTCCGGGCCAGCGCCATCCTCTCGGCCGAGGCGCGGCTCCAGGACGCCAGGCCCTTGGCCAGCTGGCCCATCTCGTCGTGCCGGCCGGTCCACGGCACGGTCACGGCGCGCCCGTTGGCGAGGTCGGTGGCGGCCCTGACCAGGTCGCGCACCGGGCGCAGCGTCTGCCTGAAGAAGGCCACGGCGAGCAGGCCGGCGACGAGCAGGCTCAGTGCCGCGGCCGCCAGCGTGACGCGGCTCACGAGCGCCGAGCGCTCGGCGGCGATCTCGGCGGCGGCCCGGGCCCGGGAGTCGCTGTAGGCCTGGAACACGATCGCGCTCCGGTTGAACGATTCCATCAGCAGGTTGCCGGTATCCGCGTCAAGCATGTCCGGGTTGGTCCCCGGCTTGGTCGCGGCGATCACCTGCCGGCGCTTGTCCGCCCAGGCCTGCCAGTTGCCGATCCCGCCCTCGAGCTGAGCCACGTAGGTCTCCTCGCGGCTGTCGAGCTCGTCGCCCTTCAGCTTGGCCAGCGCCCGGGCAGCGCTGGCACGGGCCTCGGCGACGTCGTTCAGGTAGATCTGGTCGCGCGTGGTCGCGTAGTTGAGGAGTCCGGTCTGCTGTCGCTGCATGTCGAGCTGGAGCACGGCGACGTCGGAGCTGGTCTGCTTGGAGGAGATGGCGGTCTGGTTGGCATCGGCGACCGTGTTCTGGGTCACGCTCACGATGGCGACGTTGCCGACCACGACCGCGACCAGTGCCGCCAGCATCAGGCCCATCCGCAGCGCCAGCGACCAGCGGGTGCGCCTCGGCATCTGCACCTCGCCCTGGGTGGGTCCATGCCACCGGGCCGCATGGAGACCGGGGACCGGCAGGGATACTGCGCCGTTGCCCGATGCCCTCTCCATCAGCTCACCCCCAACCAATGCCGGATGCGCGCCGTCCACAGCGCCCTCGACGCGTTCAACGGGCAAGTCACTCAGCCCTTGCGCGGTCGCGGGCGGAGAATGCGGCTCCGGGTCAGGGGGCAGCAGCAAGCCGCCGGCGGAGAGGGACCGCGATCTGCGGTCCCTCTCCCTGAAGATCAGGCGCTGATCAGCCCGAACACGGCGCCCTGCGGGTCCTGGAGAACGGCAAACCGGCCGCCCGGGTAGTCGGCCGGTCCCATCTGGACCTGCCCGCCGAGACCGCGCACCTTCTCGACCTTGGCGTCGAGGTCGTCGACCATGAAGTAGACCATCCAGAAGGAAGGGACCTCCTCCGGGACGGCGGGGGCCATGGGCATGGCGCCGGCAACGCTCTCGCCGTTGACCAGGAACTCGGTGTACGACCCCAAGCCCTCGCCCAGAGGCGAGTCCCTGGTCTCCCACCCGAAGACCTGGGTGTAGAAGTGCTTGGAGGTTTCGACCTGCCTCGAGTTCAGCTCCACCCAACCCACCGAGTTCGGCTCGTGGATCACGCCGGACCCGGCCATCGCCTTCGGCTGCCAGACCGATATGAACGCGCCCGCCGGATCCTGGAAGACCGCCATGCGCCCCGCGTCCAGCACGTCGAAGGGCGGCGCCACGACTTTCCCGCCCGCCTCCTCGACCTTGCGGGCGGTCGCATCCGCGTCCTCGGTTCCGATGTAGGCCGCCCAGGCGGTGGGCCCGTTCGGGTCCTGCTTGGGGCCGACCCCGGCCACGGCCTGGTCGCCGAGGTGGAACATCGCGTAACCGCCCGCCGCCGGGTCCTGCTGGACATCCTGACGCCAGCCGAAGAGCTCGCCGTAGAACCGGCCGGCCTCTGCAACGTCGCTGGTCGACAGATCGACCCAGATCGGCGCGTGCACAGTCCCGGCTTTCGCTTCAGCCATTTCAGACCTCCTCACTTACCCCGGTTGGGGCACACCGCGGGTGCGCCCTTGCTGCGATTTCATCCTAGGCGCCCCTGATTAAGCCGGGGAGATCGATCGGGATGGTGCCCGCTTCTCGCCTTGGGCGAGAGCTGCAGGACGGCCGGATCCGGGCCGGTGGAGGCGCGCACAGAGGCTCGCCAAGCCTTAATCTGGAATACGGCCGTAACCAGCGCCGGTATTTAGTTAGCCGGCGCGAATCACCTGCACGCGCGGAGCACTGCACCAAGCGGGTTGGCCGCCGCCGTACCCAGTGTGGTGGTTTGCCGACCACCTGCCGCCGGGTACAAGAGGAAGGGGATGGAAGAGAGTCTGGATCGCCGCTCACTGCTGCACGCCGCCGATATCGACCTTTACGAGCCGAACCCCACGTCGGGGGACACCGCGGCCGAGGCCGCGGCGACGGCGGCCGCACTGGACGACGCCGTTCGAGCCTACCTGCGCGAGATCGGCAAGGTCCGCCTGCTGACGGCCGTCGAGGAGGTCGAGTTGGCGCGCGCCATGGAGGCGGGGTCCGGCGAGGCGCGCCGCAAGCTCACCGAGGCCAACCTGCGCCTGGTCGTGTCGGTGGCCAAGAAGTACGCCAACCGGGGCATGCCCCTGCTCGACCTGATCCAGGAGGGCAACCTGGGGCTGATCCGGGCGGTCGAGAAGTTCGACTACCGGAAGGGCTTCAAGTTCTCCACCTACGCGACCTGGTGGATCCGGCAGGCCGTCCAGCGTGCCATCGCCGACCGCGGCCGTACGATTCGGATTCCCGTCCACCAGGCGGAGCTGATCGGGAAGCTGGTCCGGATCACCGACAAGCTGCGCTCCGAGCTCGGCCGCCAGCCCAGCGACCAGGAGATCGCGCTCGAGATGGACATCGAGCCGGAGAAGATCCGCTGGCTCTTCCAGGTGGCCCAGGAGCCGGTCTCGATGGAGACGCCGGTCGGGGAAGACGGGGAGTCGGAGCTCGGGCAGTTCATCGAGGACGAGAACGCCATCGCCCCGCACGAGCACGCGACCAAGGAGATCCTGCGCTCAGACGTGCAGCAGGCTCTCGACTCGCTCCCCGCCCGCGAGCGGCGCGTTCTGCAGCTGCGCTTCGGCCTGCTCGACGGGACGCAGCGGAGTCTCGAGGAGGTCGCCGCCCGAATGGGCGTCGGCCGCCAGTCGATCCGTGAGCTGGAGCGGCGGGCCATCGACCGCCTCAAGCGGTCCGAGCAGGGCGACCGCCTCCGGGAGCACCTGGCCGGGGTCGCCTGACCAGCAGTCGTTCGGCCAGGCGTCCCGTAAGATTTTCGGGTCTCAGTGGATGCCAACCTCCTCCGCCATCCAATTTTCCGCGGCGCCGAGGTGGACGCACTGGCCGAGGTGCTGGGACCTGTCACTCCTCGCTGGATCGCCAAGTCGACCACGCTGGCGGCGCCGGGTTCGGGGCAGCGGGCGGTCATGCTCGTCCTCGAGGGCCAGCTGCGCTCCTTCCTGCTCACGCCCGACGGCCGGCGGGTGATCCTGGAGCTGGTCGGACCCGGCGGCATCGACGGGCTCCTGCCGACCGTGGGGCTGACCGGGCACTTCACGGAGGCGGTGCAGAAGTCGTTGGTGGCGTCCCTCTCTCCGGTCCAGTTCGACCGGCTGATCCGGGCTGATCCGACGGTCGCCGTGAACCTGGTGACGATCGCGACTCGCCGCCTGGCCGTGCGCGAGTACCAGCTGGAATCGATGGCCGTCCGCGACCCCGGCCGTCGCATCGCCGCCCAGCTTCTGTTCCTGGCGCGCACGTCAGGGGAGCGCGACCCCGGCCGCCAGACGACCAGGCTGCGCCATGGGCTCACGCACCAGGTCATCGCCGACATGTCGGCGGTGCGCCGGGAGACCGTCACTCTGCACATGCAGCGCCTCGCCGAGGTGGGCGCGGTCCAGCCCAGGAGCGATCACCTGGCGGTGGAGCCCGAGGTCCTGGCCGCGATCGTGGCCGGCGACCTGCAGCTGGCCGCGCGCCGGCCCCGGCGCTCGAACGGCCGCCAGCCGGATGTCCAGAGCGGTCAGTAGACGGGACCGCTCAGTAGTAGACCGAGCGACAGCGCGGCCGGGGCCTTGACTTGTAGTCCGGCGCCTGGCCCCGGTTCCAGAGCAGGTTGTCGAGGTCCATCGCGCGGATCGGGACGCCCGCCGCCGTGAGCTCGGCCACGATCAGCTCCGCCGCGTGGATCGCGCAGGCGCGCATCTCCACCTCCTCTGCCGAACCCGACACCAGCAGCTGCTCGCGCTCGATGCGCTCGAGCAGCGCAGGGTCGAACTCCAGGATCCCGTCCATCCGGAGCACGTGCGGCACCAGGTTGTCGGCGAAGATCGTGAGCTGCTCGAGATCGTCGAACTCACCCAGGCCCTGGCCGCCAAGGGCCAGGGAGAGGTCGGCGGGCGTGATCTGCGCCCTCTTGTAGATCGGCACCGGGCGCCCGCGCCAGTCGTGCACGTCGTCGAAGAAGGGGACCTCGGCGAGCAGGGCCGCCAGGCGCACGGCGGAGCCCTGCGCCGACTCCACGAGCCCGACGGCGCTCCCTGATCGGCGCTCCAGCAGGTGCTGGCCGAGGCCGTTGAGCGCCGCCGCAAAGAGTGTCATCAGCTCGAAGGCCGGCCCCTCCTGCGGCTGGCCGAAGATGACCGCACAGCGCTCGGGCGAGATCGCGGCCAGCTCGCGGGCCTCCAGCGGCCGCCGCCGCCACTGCTCGGTCAGCGCCCGGGCAACGTGGTGGTAGCCGGAGCGCTGATCGCGGCGGTGTAGATGCGGAAAGTAGCCGGAACCGAAGTTGACGGCGTCGAGCACGATCACGAAGGCCGCCGTCCGCTCGTGGTCGCCGGTGTAGTGGAATTCGGGATCGAGCTGCTGTGGCACCAGGTCCAGCGGCAGCGACCGCGCATATTCGGGAATGCGATCGCGGGCGATCCTGACCCGACCGGCACCCGACGCCACCTCGGCGGCGGCGGCGCGCACGGCGCGAGGGTCGAACGCGGGGCGCCGGCTCAGGAGGCCCTCAGGCGTGGAAGAAGAGGCCGACGGCGTAGGTGGCCACGCCGACGATGACGCCGGCCAGCGTCATCTCGAGGCCGGAGGACCACCAGGCCCGGACGGTGACCAGCGCCTTGGCCGCGCCGACCAGGAAGTGCGCCAGGAGGGAGACCGCGAAGGCCACCACCACACCCGCCGTCCCCGACAGCCAGAAGAAGGGGATGCACGGGATCACCGCGCCGACCGCCGTGCTGATGCCCGCCGCCAGGGCCGCCTGGGTGGGATTGCGCCCACCCTGGCCGGCCATCCCCAGCTCCTCTCCGGCAAGCAGCTGGAGCATCGCCTCCGGCTTCTCGGCCAGCCGGTCGGCCAGCGCGTCGGCCTCCTGCTTGCTGAGCCCCTTGAGCTGGTAGAAGAGCGACAGCTCCTCCCGCTCCTCCTCGGGATGCTCCTCGATCTCGCGGCGCTCCCGCTCGAGGTTGGCATGCGCCACCTCCATCTCGGATCGCTCGGCGAGGAAGGCGCCGGTTGCCATGGACAGCGCCGATGCCACCGCCCCGGCCAAGCCGGCGGTGAGCACGAAGTGCGATCCGCCGGTGGCGCCGGAAACGCCGGAGACGATTCCGAAGACCGCCGCCAACCCGTCATTGGCGCCGTAGATCGCCCCCGAGACCCAGCCGGTGCCGCCCTGGTGCCAGGACTCCCGGTTGAGGATGCGCTGCAGCCGCGACTCCTCGGCCGAGGGCTCCTCCGTGCCCGGCCGCTCCTGGCGCATGGCCGTGACCTGCCGCGAATGGCCCTGTTCATCCCGGCGGATCTCGTGGAACAGGCGGTCGGTCTCGCCGTCACCGGTGGCCGCCTTGTAACCCCCGTCGATCTCGGAGTCCTCGGCCGCCTCCCGGGCGGCCAGGACGGTGTTGATGGGCGCGACCCGGGCCTGCAGCTTGACCCAGGGGGAGACTCGCACCGAGGCGGGGTCGGGAATGGGTATCCCGAGCTCGCCCATCCTGGCCTCGAGCCGCCGGCGGTGCGCGCCCTCGGCCTCCGCGATCTCACGCAGGATCCGCTGGCGGCGCGGGTCCCGCTCGCGGCCGGCGAGGATCTCATACACCGTGCGGGCCTCGATCTCGCCCCGCCAGGCGGCGAGGAGGCGGCGGGCGGCCTCCGAGGTCCGGGCGGTGCTGGTCACATTGCCATGGTAAGAGGCGCCGGCTGCGGTTCCTTTTACCTGTTTGACCGCGCCTCGTCGGGGCAAGCTCGTAAGGTGCTATTGAATTCCACTGAGGAGGAAGCCTTGCCTGCGAGCACCCCATCACTGGTACCGCTCAGCAGCCTGAACGACGAGGGCCAGATGATCATGCCCGAGTTCTGGGCTGAGATCGGCGGCCAGAAGTACTTCATCACCGCGGTTCTCGAGCGGACCGTCGTCTATGTCGACGGCAACGAGAAGAAGCTGACGCGGCGCGAAAACGTCCTCGTCGACCCCAGCATCATCGAGATGCGGCCGGTCGCCAACACCGCCAGCTGGCGCAGTCGTGGCAAGGTGGTGGCCTCCAAGCCGCAGCCGGCGGCCGCGGCGGTCGAGCCGAGCCCCGACGAGATCGCCGAGGAGCCCGAGCTGGAGGGCGATGAGGAAGAAGAGGACTCCGCTGACGCCGAGGAAGAGCGGCTCTAGCTCTCGCTGATCGCCTCGCGGGCGGCCCGGAGATCGTTCACGAAGGCCTCCAGCGCCTCCTCCCTCCCCTCCTCCGTCCGCAGGATCGAGGACGGGTGGACCGTGGCCAGCACCGGTGCGCCGAGCTCTGAGGGCAGCAGCCGGCCGCGCTCGCGGGTCACCCGGAAGCCGGGCCCCAGGATCGCCCTGGCGGCGGTCGCGCCGAGAAAGACGATGACCCGCGGACGGACGACGCCGACCTCGGCCCGCAGCCAGGGCAGGCAGGCCGCCACCTCGGCCCGGTTCGGAGTCTGGTGGATCCGGCGCTTGCCCCTCGGCTCCCACTTGAAGTGCTTCACCACGTTGGTGATGTAGACCTGCCGGCGGTCGATGCCGGCGCGCTCCAGGGCGGCGTCGAGCAGCCGCCCCGCCGGCCCCACGAAGGGCCTTCCCTCGATGTCCTCGCGGTCCCCCGGCTGCTCGCCCACCAGCATGACCGGCGCCTGGCCGTCGCCCTCGCCGAAGACGGTCTGGGTGGCGCCCTCGTAGAGGCTGCAGGCCCGGCAATCGTGGGCGGCCTCGGCGAGGTCAGGAAGCGTCAGCTGGTCGGGCAGCAGCTCTTCGACGGGTTGACCCGGCTCACCCATACCGCCAACGTACCTTGGAGCACATGGATTTCGACAGCCTGCCGGTTCAGCTCCGGCCTGTGCTGGGCGCGCTGGGGGCGGCCATGAGCACGCGGGAGCCGGCCATCCGGGCGCACGTCGAGCGGCTGCGAGCCCGGCACCCGGACGCGACGCCCGACGAGCTGGCTCGCGAGCTGATTCGCGCGACGCGGAGGCGGGTGGCCGCCACCGGGGCCGCCAGCGGCGCGGCCGCGATCGCGCCCGGCCTGGGCACGCTGGTGGCGCTGGGGACGGCCGGCAGCCAGGCCCTGTTCGCGCTCGAGCAGGAGACCGAGCTCGTGCTCGGGGTGGCACTGGTCTACGGGCACGAGCTGGGCGGTTCGGACGAGCGGCTCCTGGAGGCGCTGCTGGTGGTCGGCATCGCTGGAGGTGCGGTCAAGCTTCGAGAGGACGTGCTGGTGGCCGGTGGCCAGCGGATCGCCCTGCACACCTTCCGCCGATTCCCGCAGCGGGTCATGGCCGAGACCGGGGGCCACCTGCTCTCCCGGATCCTGGCGCGACTGGCCGGCACCCGCGCCGCCTCCAGCGTGCTTCGGGTGGCGCCGCTCGCGATCGGCGTGGCGATCGGGGCCGGGTTCGACTGGGCTGCCGTCACCGGTCTCGGCCGGGCGGCCATAAGCTACTACGGGCCCGGGGGTCCCGCGGCCCGGCACTTGAAGCCGCTGCCCGCGCCGGGCGTCTCAGCCAAAGATGGAGGCGACGTCGAAGGCGCTGACTGATTCGATCTGGGCGAACGTGCATTCCGCCCGCGGCTTGTCGGGCCGCCAGCGCAGGAAGCGGGCAGCGTGCCGGAAACGCTCGCCGGCCTGAAGCTTCTCGAACGCCACCTCGCAGACCAGCTCCGGCCGCACCGGCTCCCAATCCATCGACTCCCGGCCGCGGTTCCACCGGCTGAGGCCGCCCGGCCGGCGCCCCATCTCGCTCTCCACCTTCTCGGCTCGCAAGGGCTCCAGCAGTTCGCGCAGCTGGCGCCGGGTGGCGGCGTCGAAGGCAGACGTGTGACCGACGTAGTGAAGGTGGCCGGCGCCGTCGTAGAGGCCCAGCAGCAGCGAGCCGAGCGCCCGGTGCTCCTTGTCCCAGCGCCAGCCGATGACCACGCAGTCGCAGGTCCGCTCGTGCTTGATCTTGACCCACAGCCGCTTGCCGGGGACGTACGGCTGGTCCCAGGCCTTGGCGATCACGCCATCCAGCCCGGCGCCCTCAAACAGCTCGAACCACTCGCGCGCCATCTCGACCTCTCGCGTGTAGGGGGTCATGTGGACCGGCGGCGGGGTTCCGGCGAGCAGCCGCTCAAGCCGCTCCCGCCGGCTCTGGAGGGGCTGCCCTCGCAGATCGTGCCCGTCGAGCGCGATCAGGTCGAAGGCGACGAAGCTGGCCGGGGTGCGCTCGCTGAGCATCCGGACCCTCGAGTCGGCCGGGTGGATGCGCTGGCCGAGCGCATCGAAGTCGAGTCCGCTGCTGGTCACCACGACCAGCTCGCCGTCGAGCACGTATTGCTCGGCGGCCAGGGCGAGCAGCGGCGCCCGCATCTCCGGAAAGTAGCGCGTCATGTCCCGAGCGCCGCGGCTGACCAGGCTCAGCCGGTCGCCATCGCGATGGACAAGCGTGCGGAAGCCGTCCCACTTGGGCTCGTACTCCCAGGCGTCGCCGGTTGGAAAGTCATCACGGGCCGCCGCCAGCATCGGCTCCATCTCGACCGGGATGGGATCGGCCATCGAAGCGGAAGGTTCGCACAACCCGGGCCATGCCCGGGTGAGCACTCGGCTCGCGCCGCCCGGCCGGCCCGGGCTTCAGGGGTCGGGCGGCCCCCAGCTGCTCCGGCTACGGATCGATGCCCCGGCGCGGCGTGGGCGGCGGCCCGAGCCAGATCAGGCCGTCGTGGACCACCGGTCGCGCGCCCGTCCAGACGTAGATCCGGGAGCCGTCAGGAAAGCGCACGGTGCGCAGCCGTTCGGGGTCGGCGACCAGGGCCTCGACCGCCGACCGGTCGACGAAGACGTACGTGTCGGTGCCGGCCGGCACCGTGATCGGCTGCGCGTGGTCGAACCCTTCGGGGGTGTAGAGGTCACCAAAGATCTCCCCGGCACCGCCGCTCCGGTCGCGCCCGATCCCGACCCGGTGGTACTCCGGAAGATAGACCTGGGCGGTCCGGTAGGAGCCGGCCGCGTAAGCGTTGGCGACCACCACGGTGCGCGAGGGGTCGAACTGGCGCACGGTGACCGTCATCTCCTCCACCCAGGCATCGTGCCGGCGCAGCTGGCCGGCGAGCGAGGCGCCCGGCGGCAGCGCGAAGATGAGCACGCCGGCGGCCGCGCAAAGCGCCGCCAGGGCGGGCGCCGCCCGCTCGCGACCCAGGGCCCGCGCGGTCGCCATGAGGGCGGGCCCGGCGGCCACGAAGAGCGCCGGCGTGAAGATCTGGACATAGGCGACCTGGCCGATGTGAACGAAGAGGAAGGTGAGCAGAGCCGGGGCCGCCCAGGCCGCGCAGAAGGGCAGCCAGCCGGGCGGCGCCACCGGTTGCCGCACCAGGCGGGGCGCGACGGCGAGCCCGAAAAGCAGGACCACGGCAAAGCCACCCAGCTCCCAGACCGTTCCCCGAAGCACCGCATCCGTGGTTGTCGCCAGACCGCTCAGGCCCGCCTCCCAGATGGCGGTGCTCGTCGTCACGTCGGAACCCAGGGCGGTGGAAGCGGCCAGGTAGCTGCGCGGACCCCCGCTGATGGCGACCAGGGGGGCCAGCCAGGCCAGCGTGCCGGCGCCGGCGAGGGCGGCGGCCAGCGCCAGGCGCCGGCGATCGCCAAGCCGAAGCAGCGCCAGGACGGCCAGCGGCGCCAGCAGCACGGCGGTGCTCGGCCGGATCGCGCCCGCGCCCGCCAGGGAGAGCGCCAGCGGCATCGCGGCCCGACGCTCCCCGTTCCACGCGGCCCAGGCAAACCAGGCCACCGCCAGGGCGAGCAGCGGCTCCAGGGCGTAGACGTTGGCGGCCTCGCCGTAGTACCAGAAGAGGGGGCTGACCAGCATCGCCAGTGCCGAGACCCAGGCCGCCGCCTGTCCGAAGAGGCGGCGGGCCAACGCGAAGGCGAGGCCGATGCCGGCTGCCTCGCCCGCGATGCTCAGCGCCTGGAGAGCCGTGTTGGGATCCGGGAAGAGCAGCAGCAGGGCCCGGCCGAGCGCGATGTAGCCGGGATATCCGGGCGGGTGAGGCTGGTGGTGCAGGACGTCGAAGTGCTGCATGCCGAGCGCGAACTGGTCGGCGTCCCAGTTGAGGAGATAGCGAGTGCGGAGCGGCAGCCGCGTTGCCGCCACCAGGCCGACCAGCGCGAGGACCTGGAAGCCGGGCGCCTCCAGCACCCGGCCGGCGGCAAAAGAGAGGCGGCCGGGATGCTCCCGGCCGCCTGCATGGACTGCCACCGACCGTCTAGCTGTGAACCGTGACGTTGACGTTGGTGCCGTGCGAGTTGAACCAGTCGAAGAAGTTGAAGCCGGCATAGATCAGGAACAGGATCACGAGCACGGCCAGGATCAGAAACGCCAGCGCCGCGGCGCCGCCGCCTCCGGGCTCCTCGACGACCTCGCCGCCGGCCGGACCGTAGTACCTGCGATACGTGTATCCCCCGCCTCCGATCAGAACGACCAGGAGGAGGACGATCAGGGCGATGAGCAGAAGGGTGCCCAAGTTCTACCTCCGATGTGTTTTTGACTGCAGTGTTGCAGGTGTTGTGATCCTAGGTGATATTGGATTTCCTGTCAATCTTGATATCACTATTGCTGACACGAATTAGCCGATAGCGCCCATCCGCGACATTTTCACCAGATGTTGTGCATTTGGCATTGGGGTGCTACCATATGGGCGGCCCGAAGGGCCCCCCAGCATCGAAACCCACGCCCCACCCCAGCCTGGGAAGTCCGTTACACGACGGGCTTCCCTTTTGTTTGCGACGGTTCAGGCCTCAGCCGTTCGGTCGTGGTAGCTCCAGCGCCCAC
>CAYLIP010000060.1:0-14974 GCA_964383855.1 uncultured Actinomycetes bacterium
CCCGGTTCGGTCGCCACCACATCCAGGGCCCATTCAAGCCAGCAGCTGCAAGATGGGCCCTCGGCAGGACTGTCGAGCGCAATAGCCGGCGGGATTTGAACCGCAGTTCGGCCGCATCGCCGCCCCCGGGACGGACTGCACGCCATGGGTCATCGCGCCGGCTCCGTGTGACGATGAGCGCGGTGGATTCGGGCATCCGGCTGGCCGAGATAATGGCCGCCCTCTCGAGGGCGGCCGACCTCGGCATGGGACAGCCGATCGAGACAGCGCTCAGCACCTGCATCGTCAGCGTCCGACTGGGGAAGGCCGCGGGACTGAGTGAGGAGGATCTCCGCGACACCTACTATCTCGCCCTCCTCCGCTACATAGGCTGCAATGCCGAAACGCATGTCCTGGCGGCGTTGGTGGGCGACGAGCTGGCGTTGCGTGGTGAGTTCGCGGCGATCGACGCCGGGGACCCGCGCCAGGTGGTTGCACTGGTGACTCGTTACCTGAGACGTGCCGAGCCGGAGTTCGTTCGGCAGGTGATGCGGTCCCTTCCCGGGCTGATGCACGAGAGCTTCAGCGGCCATTGCGAGGTCGCTCAGCGACTGGCGACACGCATGGGCCTGCCGGAATCGCTGATCGGCTGCCTGGGCCAGCTCTACGAGCGCTGGGACGGCAAGGGTCACCCGCGCGGCTTGACGGGCGAGGCGGTGGCGGCCCCGGTCCGGGTCGTCACCCTCGCCGAGGGCATGGTTGTCCTGGCGCGCGCGGGCGATATCGAGGCTGCGCTATCAACCGTGCGCTCTCGGTCGGGAGGTGCATACGACCCGAGGCTCTCCGAATGCCTGATCGGAGAGGCAGGCCCGATTTCGCGGGGCTGGACGAGCAGGCGGCCTGGTCCACGGTGCTCGACCTGGAGCCCGGTGATCCCCAGCGACTGGACCCGCGCGGGTTGGAGCGGTGCTGTGAGGCGATCGCCGACTTCGCGGATCTCAAGTCCCCGCATACGCTCGGCCATTCGTCCGGGGTTGCGCGACTTGCCACCGGCGCGGGCCGGCGAGCCGGCCTTCTCGAGGCGGACGTGACCGTCCTGCGCCACGCGGCACTGCTCCACGACGTCGGGCGGGCCGGTGTCTCCGCCGGCGTGTGGGGGAAGCCCGGACCGCTGTCGGACCGCGAATGGGAGCAGGTTCGGCTCCATCCCTACTACACGGAGCGGGTGCTCGCGCAGCCGGAGCCACTGGCAAGGCTCGGCCGCCTCGCCTCGCAGCATCATGAGAGGCTCAACGGGTCGGGATACCACCGGGCGGCGACCGCGGGCTCGCTTTCGCCGGCAGCGCGAATCCTCGCGGCAGCGGACGCCTATCAGGCCATGACCGAGCCACGGCCCCACCGACCGGCTCTCGCTGCGGCGGCGGCGGCCAACCACCGCTCCCGCGTGGTGGGGGTGGTGCTTTCGGGCTACCTCGACGACGGCGCCGAGGGCATGCGCGACATCGTTCGCTCCGGGGGAGTCGGCATCGCCCAGGACCCAGCCGAGGCTGTCAATCCCGAGATGCCCGAGAACGCCATCATGCGCGCCGAATTGGAGCTGGCGCTCCCCCTGGCCGCGATCGCGGCCAAGATCGACGAGCTCGCCTCCGGCGGCGTAGTTGTAGTGAGGCCAGAGATGGGCGAGTCCCGAGGCGATCACCTCGAGCCAGAGCGGCCAGACGTCCAGATCGGCGCCGATGACAGCCCAGGCGCGCCGACCGGCCTGACCTGCCCCGAGTGCCACGGCGTGCTCTGGGCCGGGCCCGACATCACCTCGCAGGTCTTCCATTGCCGGGTCGGCCACAGCTACTCCATCGAGACGCTCCAAGAGGAACAGCGCATGGCCGTCGAGCGCGCGCTCTGGGCGGCGGTGCGCTCGCTCCGCGAGCAGGCGGCGGTCGCCGAACACGTCGCCGGCCGGGCCGAGGATCGGGCACTGGAGGCGATCGCCCGGCGCTACCGCAAGCGGGAGCGGGCGGCCAACGAGAACGCGGACACGCTGGAGCGAATCCTGATGCGGGACGTACCGGAGGACGCCGAGGACCTCGAGGCTTAACTCTTGCCCTCGCGCGCCGGCTCCGCCATCTCCTCGATCAGGAGAATGACGCCGGAAGGCGAGGCCCCGCCGCCCCGCAGCGCGTGGCCCACCACGCGGCAGCGGATGCCGCGGCCGCGGCGGTTGGTCGCGTCGACCGAGATGATCTGCGGCGCCTCGGGCATGGCCAGACTGGCGTTGACGAGCTTCCTCACCTCCCCGACGGGCAGGCCGATGTCGAGAGAGCCCAAGGGCTGGTCCTGGACTTCTGCGGCGCGCAGTCCACACATGTCCTCGGAGCGGCCGCGCCACAGCCTGACCCGGAGGTCGGGGTTGACGACGATGACCGCCAGCTGCAGGCTGGTCAGCACCGACTCGAAGAAGTCGTTGCCCTGCTCCACCTCGTCGGTCCGCTGGCGGAGCTCGCTGTTGATGGTCTGGAGCTCGCTGTTGGTCGACTCCAGCTCCTCGTTCATCGTCTCCAGCTCCTCGTTGCTGGACTGGAGCTCTTCGTTGGTCGTCTCCAGCTCCTCGACCGTGGACTGGAGCTCCTAGTTGGTTGTCTCCAGCTCCTCGTTGGTCGACTGGAGCTCCTCGTAGGCCGTCTCCAGTTCATGCTGGTTGCGCTCGAGCTCGACCTGCAGCCGATGGTAGGCCGTGACGTCGTCGTAGGTGATCGCGGCGCCCAGCCACTGGGCCCCCTCGAAGAGGGGGACGACATGCACATCCAGGTACTGCAGCTCCGACTCGCCCGGCGTCCGCTCCTGGTCCTTGACGACGACCTCTCGGCGATCGGCCTGAGCCTTCTCGATCATGGAGCGGAGCTCGACGGGCCGGTAGGAGAGTTCGAGGTCGCGCAGCGGCCGGCCGACGTCGCGCTGGTCGAGCCGGAACCAGCGCCGTGCGCGCTCGTTGATGAGCGCGACGAGGCCCTCGGCGTCGACGACGACCTGGGCGCTGGGCAGGGCGTCGCTCGCGGATTGGAACACACGTACCGGGTCGGTGCGGTCCGCGGACTCGTCCGCCTTCACCGTCTGCGCCAGGTAGGCGAGGCGCTCGCGCAACTGCGTCCGGGCGACCTTCCTGAAGACGCGCTGGCGCATGTCGATAGGGCTGAAGAGGTCGCCGTGCGTCAGCATCATCTCGGCCTTGCCCAGGAAGAGGACGCCGTCGTCCTTGAGCGCGTAGTGGAACTGGGCCAGGATCTTCTTCTGCGTATCGGCCATGAAGTACATGAGCGTGTTTCGGCAAACCAGCAGGTCGAGCCTGGAGATGGCCGCGTCCTGCACAAGATCGTGGCGCCCGAAGATGATGGCTCGCCGTAGGTCGGGCCGGAAGTAGTAGCGGCTGCCGGACTGCTCGAAGTAGCGGTCGCGGAGCTCGCCGGGCACGGCCTCCAGGTCGCGTGCGCTCTGGGCCCCGCTGCGCGCCTCGGTGAGCGCCTCGTCGTCGGCGTCGGTGGCGTAGATCTTTACCCGCTGCGCGAAGTCGCCGGTGCCCATGGTCTCGGCCAGCAGAATCGCCAGCGTGTAGGCCTCTTCACCGGAGGCGACGCCGGCACACCAGCAGCGAAGCGGGCTGTCCAGGGTGGCGCCAGCCGCCAGACCGGGCAGCACCTGGTCGCTCAGGTAGGCCCAGGCGTCGGGATCGCGGAAGAAGGAGGTGACATTGATCAGGATCTCGTTGAACAGCTCGGCGAACTCGGCGGGGTGGACCTGGAGATAGTCCAGGTAGTCGTCGAAGCCCGTGATGCCGACCCGTTTCATCCGCTTGGTCACGCGACGGACCAGCGTCGTGCGCTTGTAGCCCGTGAAATCGAATCCGCGCGTGTCGCGCAGGTACACGAGCAGCCGCTCGAATTCCGCCTCCGTGCGGGGCATCTCCGCGCCTAATTCTGCGCCCGTCCGCCCGATTCAGGCGCATACTGCGGACGGGGATGGCTACCGCAAGCGAGATTGCTGACCGCGCCCTCGAGCTGGCGGCCGGATTCCTGGATGGCAGCAGCTCCGAGATTGCCGACCTGGCAGGCGACGACGGCAAGGTGCTCTACGACGCCGCCCAGATCGTGCGCGGGCGCGCCGAGGGCGGGCCGCACTCTGCGCACAGCGCCGAGCATCTCGCTTTCTCGCTGATCACCGCAGCCCACGAGCAGCTGCGCCGGGAGCAGCCGCTCCACCCGGCGGCGGAGCGCCAGCAGCGCTGACGGTGCTGCGCGGGAAAGAGGGGTGTCGTCCGAGCTGGGTTACCGCCTGGAGGCCACCCCATAGCCCGCTAGTCCCTTAGACAGGAGCTCGAGAGCACGCTCGGTCTGCCGATGGACGCGGCGGGCGAGAGTTGGATTGCGGGTGCCGGCCAGGATCTCGCGGCGTGAGTAGTCGACGGCGGCCTGGTGGAGGCCGACCATGGCCCTCGCGACGACCCACGGCCTCATGTCGCCTTGGCCTGTGCGAGCCTCGTTGCTCAGCAGCTCCGCGAGGGCGTTCGTGTACCTGGCGTAGATCTGCTGTTCGCGGGCGAGCAGGGCCGTGCTCTCGACGATGAGGCGGGTGATCGCTGCCAGGTGCTCGACCTTCGCGGGATCGCGGGCATCGAGCAGGCCGCGCGGCGTGGTGATGAAGCGGCCGAAGGCCTCGAGCACGGATACCCCGGGCTGCCGGGCCCGGATGGCTGAGAGCAGCTCATCCTCGAACCCCTCCAGGCGGTAGTAGACGAGGTCTTCCTTCGTCGCGAAGTAGTTGAACACAGTCGCCTCGGACACCTCGGCCTCGCGCGCGATCTCGGAAACCGGAACCGCATCGAAGCCTCGCTCCGCAAACAGCCGCCTCGCCGTGTCAGCGATCAGGTCACGAGTCCGCTGCTTCTTGCGCTCCCTGAGGCCGGGTTGGGTGAACACGCCGGAATCCTAGCATCCAACTTGACATCCTCGAAATATAGGGCCACCATAACTTTTATGCCACTCAAGTCGTGCGTCGCGCACGGACGCGGGTCGACGCGCAAACGCGAACCGATGACCGAAACGGAGGTGGAGCAATGAGCAGCAGACGAGTGTTGGGAGCCGGAGGGGAGGACGGCGGTGTCGGAATCGCCTTCTGGGCAATCGTGCTGGCCATGCTGCCGGGAGTCCTGGATCAGACGATCCTGGCCACGGCGCTGCCGACGATCGCTTCCACCCTGGGCCGGCTGGCGGATGTCTCGTGGGTGGTGACTGCCTACGTCGTCGGAGCCGCCGCGTTCACCCCGCTGTGGGGCAAGCTCGGCGATCGCCACGGGCGCAAGCCACTGCTTGAGGTGTCGCTGGCGTTGTTCTTGGCCGCATCGGCGGCATGCGGCGTGGCGCCGAGCCTCTGGATGCTGGTCATCGCGAGAGCCATCCAGGGCGTTGCCGCGGGCGGGCTGATGTCGCTGGCGCAGGCCGCCGTCGGAGACCTCGTTTCGCCGCTGGAGCGAGGACGCTACCAGGGCTACATCATGGCCGTGTTCGCGGTCGCGGCTTCCATCGGACCCCTGCTGGGCGGGCTGCTGGTCGACAACGGCAGCTGGAGATGGGTGTTCTACGTCAACCTCCCGGTTGGGGGGCTCGCGCTCGCGGGGCTCCACTGGCGTCTGCCGCGAGGCGAGCGCCGGCCGCGCCTCACCCGGCTCGACCTTCCGGGGGCGGCGTTGCTGGCGGCCGGCTCCGGCGCGCTGATGCTCGCCTGCATCTGGGGCGGGCAGCGCTATGCCTGGGATTCGGTGCCGGTCATCGGCCTCCTCGTCGGCACCGCCGTCGTGGCGGCGGCCGTGGTCGCGCGAACGTTGCGGATCGAGGATCCGATAGTCCCCTTGACCGTGATCGGCAACCCGGCCGTCGCGCTGGCGAGCGGAGCTCTCTTCTTGATCACGGCCACCATGTTCTCGATCACCGTGTTCGTGCCGCTGTTCCTCCAGACCACCACCGGCGCGACGCCCACTCAAGCGGGGCTCCTGCTGGTCCCGATGATGGTCGGGATCACGCTGTCGACAAACGTCGCCGGCCGGCTGATTCAGCGAACCGGCCGCTACAAGATCTTCCCGCTGTCGGGGCTCGCGTTGATGACGGCTGCAGTCCTGGGCCTGGCGATTCTGGTCGAACAGCCGTCTCGAATCACCACCGGCATCGCCCTCACCGTCTTCGGGCTCGGGTTCGGGATGGTGGGACAGGTGCTGATCATCGCCGTGCAGAACAGCGTTGAGGCGCGTCAGCTCGGACAGGCGATGGCGCTCACCGGATTCTTCCGCGCGCTTGGCGGGGCGCTCGGAGCCGCCGTCCTGGGAGCGGTGTTCGCTGCCCGGGTTGGAACCGCCGGCGCGGGGACGCTGACGCTGCACCTCTCCGATCGCCTCGCCGTGATCTCTGGAGTGCGCAGCGTCTACCTGGTCACCGCCCTGGTCGCGCTGGCGGCGCTGCTGACAGTGCTGCGACTCAAGGAAGTGCCTCTGCGAGGGCCCGCCGCACCCGCGCGTCTAAATCCGTCGGAGCGCCCCACGGCCGACGAACCCGCCGCGGCGGCAACCGGCCGATGAGTGCTGCGAGGGATCTCGCTCCGCCTCATGGCGCCACCGCCGCCTCGAGTTCAGGGAAAAGCCCGGTCGCCGTCACGTGGCCCGCGCCGGCGGCGGCGGGCCGCCGGTAGCCGTCGCGGCCGTACACGGCACGCTGCAGGGCCTGGTCCTGTCGAAGCCGTTCGAGCCAGGGCTCGATCTGGCTCTCGTGGCGATAGATCGCGCGCATCCGGGCCGCGAGCTCGGCGTCGGTGAGGACGAAGGTGAGGCTGAGCTGGTCCTGGGCGACCAGTGGCAGCCCGCTGCCGTCGAGTCCCGCCTCGTCGAACGCGCGGCGGTAGCCGTCGACGGTCGTTTGGTCGAGGGCCATCCAGTAGTGCGCCGGGCGGAGCGATGGCGCAAGTGAGCCGAGCGCCCTGTCGGTGCAGGCGCCGATCGCGATGTGATCAGGGTGGCCGTAGCCCCCGTCGGGTCCCCACCCGACGACGACATCCGGTTCGAGGTCCTCGATCAGCGCCGCGAGGCGGCGGGTGATCTCCAGCTGATCGCACGCGCTCACCCCACCGTCCGGGTAGTCCCACAGCGTCACTTCGTGGATGCGCAGTTCTGCGGCCGCCGCGCTCAGCTCTCCGCTCCGGATCTCGGGCAGCTCCTCCCGCCGGCGGCCGGCCGGGCGCCCCTGCCACCCGGCGCCGCCCCGGGTTGCGGTGACCAGATGGACCTCGACGCCGCTCGAGCTGTGGCGAAGGATCATCCCGCCGTTGCCCATGGATTCATCGTCGGGATGCGCCATGACCAGCAGCAGTCTTCGTCGATCGTTCGCTCGTGTTGGCATGGCGCGATGGTGACCGATGGAGACGCGGCGTGGGATCCGGGGCCGGTACCGAATCTCGCCACGGCATACCGGTGCCCGTCGAGCCCGGGGTCGAAGAAGCACGGCCATGTGCTGGTGTTAAGGGATGCGGAGAGTCCGTGAGAGACGCTGCCCGGTTCCTCGACAATGGCGGCCAGGTCGGTGGGGATTGGAGTGAGGATCATGTTCCGGCGGCCGGAGCGCGCGTTGATCCGGCTAGCCCGGTCCCTCGTCGCGGCCGCCCTTTTGTCGGCCGTCTCCGTCGTCCAGGCCTCCGCCTTCGACGGGACACTGGAGGTCGTCGGGCACACGGACCTCGGCGCTCGCGGGCTGACGGGGGGCCTCGCGGTCGCGGGATCGTGCGCCTATGTAGGCAGCCGGGATTCCGGGCCGGTCACCATCCTCGACATCTCCGATCCCTCGCGCCCGCAGCGGGTCGGTGAGCTTGCTGGTCGCGCCCGCACCACTCACCGGGAGCTCCGCGCCGATCCCGGCGGCCACTGGCTCGCTGTGCTCGACTACTCCCTGGGGTCTGGCGGCGCCAACCAGCTCGCCTTCTACAGCTGGACGACCAACTGCCTCGCCCTGACGCCGACCGGCTCCTTCAGCTTCGGAGCGCGGCCACCCCACGAGATGTACCTGTGGCAGGATCACGCGCGGCCGGGCCGCGTGCTGCTCTTCGTGACGATGTTCTCCGGGGGCGCCGGCGACCTCCAGGTCATCGACGCCAGCAACCCTTCGGCGCCGGCCCTCCTGACGTCCTGGCCGGCCGCAACGGCGCTCCCCGGCCCGCTCCACTCGATATCGCTCAGCGACGACGGCCGCACGGCCTACCTCGCCGACTGGACGGGTGGGCTCCTCGTGGCCGACAGCTCGGACTTCGCAGCGGGCGTCCCCAATCCCCAGCTGCGGCTGCTGACGGCGCCCGGCTCCGCCTACCGGACGCCACCTGGCAACGTCCACAGCGCCGTACCGGTGCCGGGGCTGCCCCTGGCCGTCGTCACGGACGAGCGCTATCCGGCTCCTGGAGGTATCGGCTGTCCCTACGGCCCGGCCCACACGGTCGACATCTCCGATCCCGCCCGCCCGCGGGCCGCCGGCACGCTCGCGATACCGGAGAACAACCCTTCGGTTTGCGCAGGCGCGCCGCCCGGAACCTGGACCAGCCACAACCCCACGCTCACGGCCGGCCTGGCGCTGGTGAGCTGGTACAGCGGCGGCGTCGAGATCTTCGACATTTCGCGGCCAGACGCTCCACAGCGGCTCGCTGAGCTGCGCCCGAGCGACTCCCGGCCACGGCTGGCTGACCCCGGCCTGGGCTCGACGGCCACGATGGCGTGGAGCTACCCGATCGTCAAGGACGGCCTGATCTACGTCGCCGACATCAACCAGGGGCTGTACGTGCTGCGCTATCGGGGCCCGCACGAGGACGACCTGCGGGCGCTCGCCTTCAGCGAGGGCAACAGCAACCTGGCTCGTACGGTCGCCATGCCCTCTCCGACACCTTCCCCGGCGCCCGCCCCGTCGATCCGCATCACCGCTCGGGCGCCGACACCAGCCGGTTCCCGAGGGCTCTCCGTCCCCTTCGCCCCCCTGGTTGCGCTGCTCGGCGTGCTTTCAGTCGCCGCTGTCGGGCTGGCGCTGCTTCGGCGCCGGTCTCGACAGGAGCCCCGCCGGTAGTGCGATGAGAATCGCTGCGCCGCACAACCCATCGGGAGTCGAGATCCTCAGCGCCAATCGCAGGCTGGCGCCGCCATGCTGATGGTGGCACTATAAACAAACACCAGTACCAGGAGGTTTGAAATTCATGAATCGAGTGACCATACGAAAGGTCTTCGTGACCGGCCTGGTCGTCGCGGTCGTGGGGGCGGTCGTTCTTGCCCTGGCCACCCAGCAGGGCGCTGCGACAACCAGCCGCTGGTACGAGGCCGGCCTGCTCCTGGCCGGGATCGGCGGTCTGATCACCCTGGTCTCGTGGATCATGGCGCTCGCCGCGTCAGCGCTCCTCGGGCGCTGGGTATGGTTCGCGGTCGTGCTGATCCTCGGATTGATCGGGCTCCTGCTGCCGGTCATGATCGTCTACTCGGTGATCGGCCCCAACCGGCGCCGCGTTCGACGAGATTCAACAGACGCAGTTTCGGATCGGCCCGACGACGCCGAGAGCCGGCGCCGCCTGACTCCCGCCTGAGCCGGCCATCGAGAGAGTGCGCCCTCCAACAGTGTGCTGTGAGCCCCTCGGTCGACCGGCCTAGGGACTGGGAACCATGGCTCGAGCTCCTGGACTGCCGGCCGAGGAATACCTCCTCAACGTCAACGTCGCGCGGGGGCTGCTGGCGGCATTCGAAACCGCCACCAAGGTCTGGGACTATCCCGACGACGACACCATCCGCTGCCGGCCGGTCAGGGCGCCGGTGCGGTCGGGCGACGACACGGTACTGGCCACCTTCGACCTCTTCCTGCCTGATGGCCGGTCCGCCGAGGTGGACATGGCCGGGAGCCGAGCGGGCGGATCGAGAAAGATCGTGTGGACGTTGCGGGAGGCGCGCTTCTTTCTTCCCTGCCGCTGCGGCCGCGTGCACCGCGAGCTTGAGATCGATGCGGAGGGAATCGCGCGCCGCGCGCCTCTGGACTGCGACATCGCGGGGCCGGTGACGTTGCCCGACGCCTGACTCACGGCGGGATGCTCGGACCCGCGGATGGGTTCCTGTAGTTGAAGGTCGACCTGGTCGCGAGGCCCTTCCCCAACCGTCAGTTGACAACCCGGGCCGCCATTTGTTGAGATTCGCGCGCCCGACCGGGCAAAGGTGCGTGTGGCCATCACGGCGAGGGGTTGCGAATGAGGAATACGGTCCGGCTGCTGCTGGCTCTGGTCTGCGCCTGCGCACTCACGGCGGGCACCGCCGCGGCCGGTTCGGCGGCCTCCGGCGCCACGCCCGGCGCCACGCCCGGCGCCACCCCCGGCGCCACCCCCTTCTCACCCTTCCTGGTGGGCAAGTCGACGGGACCCTCGATCAAGGACGCTCCCTTGAGCAGCAACTCCGGCAGGGCCAAGAAGGAGCGGCCGCTGCGGATCGGCTCCAACCGGCCCAAGCCGGGAGGCGGCGGCGGCGGTACCGACGGCGCGCTCCAGGCTGCCGGCACCTATGGCAGCAACGCAGGCGTGATCGGGTTGAGCTTCGACGGCGTCGGCGTCGGCATCAACTCCACCTACAGCGACTGCTGCGCCCCGCCCGACACCAACGCCTCGGTGGGGGCGACCCAGGTGGTGGAATGGGTCAACCTCGACTTCGCCGTCTTCGACAAGGCCACTGGCGCCCTCCTCAAGGGCCCGGTCGCCGGAAGCTCGATCTGGTCGGGCTTCAACGCCGGAAACTGCGCCGCCAACAATGACGGCGACCCCGTCGTCAAGTACGACCAGCTGCGCTCGCGCTGGGTGATGCAGCAGTTCTCGGTCACCGGCGGCCCGCCCTACTACGAGTGCATCGCGGTCTCCAGCGGCCCCGACTTCATCAACTCGACCTGGAGTCTGTTCGCCTACAGCTTCGGCAACTACTTCCCCGACTACCCGAAGCTCGCCGTCTGGCCTGACAACCTCTACATGAGCTTCAACCTCTTTTACCTCGGCCGGTCCTTCGCCGGCGCCGCCGCCTGCGCTTTCGACCTCGGGTCGGGCGCCAGCGGCAAGTCGCAGTGCTACCAGCTGAGCACCAGCTACGGAGGCCTCCTGCCGTCGGACCTCGACGGCGCCACCGCCCCTCCGGCCGGCTCGCCCGACTACTTCATGAACTTCGGCAGCAACTCGCTGAACCTCTGGAAGTTCAACGCCAACTTTGCGACCTCGGCCTTCAGCTTCAGTGGACCGACGTCGATCACCGTCCCCGCCTTCTCGGAAGCCTGCGGAGGCGGAACCTGCGTCCCCCAGCTCGGCACCAGCCAGCAGCTCGACTCCCTCGCTGACCGGCTGATGTTCCGGCTCGCCTACCGGAACTTCGGCGACCACGAGTCGCTGGTCGTCAACCATTCGGTTGCCGGCGGCGGGACCTCAGCGCCTCGCTGGTACGAGCTCCGCACCGGCACCAACACGTCCTCGGCGGTGGGCAGCGGCAGCTTCACCGCCTACCAGGCCAGCTCGTATGCCCCCGACGCCACCTATCGATGGATGGGGAGCGCGGCCATGGACAAGGCCGGCAACATCGCGGTCGGGTTCTCCAGCTCCAGCTCCAGCATGTATCCCTCGATCGGCTTCGCGACGCGACGCCCCACGGATCCGCTCAATACGCTGAGCGCGGAGACCACGATCCAGGCCGGCGGCGGTTCGCAGAGCGGCAGCAATCTCTCACGCTGGGGCGACTACAGCAGCCTGGCGATCGACCCCGCCGACGGCTGCACGTTCTGGTACGCCAGCGAGTACCTGAAGACGACGGGCGCGTTCAACTGGAGCACTCACCTCGCGTCCTTTAAGATGCCCAACTGCGTCTAGGCCCCAGGAATCGGAGCACCGGCGGCGCTGACACCTGCCTGAGCAGGTGGGTGTCAGCGCCCGGCGATCTGCGCGCGGAGCCACTCGAGCTCCGACTCGTCATCGGGATCGAGGGCGAGCCCGAGCTTGCCGATCAGCGCCTCGCCCGCGAGCAGCCTCGCCCGCGCGGCTTCCAGGTCGCCGCGCGCAGCGGCGAGCGCACCCTGGTTCAGTTCCAGCCAGGGACGGTGGTGGGCGGCGTTGGCGACCTCCTCGAACTCCCCGAAGCGCGCCGCTGCTGTGTCGACGTCGCCGAGGTGCAGCTCCACCCAGCCGAGATTGTGGAGCTCGTTCGCAATGCCTGCCTCGTTACCGAGGTCGCGCGCGAGCGCGAGACTCTCGATGTACAGCTCACGCGCTGATGCGCCGTCGCCGCTGAGACGCATTCCGGCGGCTTGGAGGTGGAGCGGTCCGGCCTCGGCGGCGGGATCGCCGGCCTCCCGCGCCTTCGACCGTCCTTCTCGCGCGAGCTCGACCACCCGCGGGTAGTCGCCGTCGCGAAAGGCGACTCGCGCGAGGGCGGTCAGCCCGTCGCACTCGCCCCGCAGGTCTCCCGCCGCTCGGGCAACGCGCAGGCACTCCTCGGCGCGCGCCCGCGCACGCCCCTGGACGCCGGCTCGGAACGCGAACATGTGGTCTGCGTAAAGCACTCGGGCGCGGTCCGCCGAGGCTTTCTCGGCGCCGGGCGCATCGAGCGCGACGGCGGCGACGGCAGCCCCCTCGTCCACGAGCCCGGGGTTGAACCAGACCGAACGCCAGAGGCGCGCGACGAGCTCGATGGCGGCCGCGCCGTCGCCGGCGGCCGCGAGCGACCGCACCGTTTGCGCGACCGATTCGGCATCGTCGACCACGACGGCGATGCTACCCAGTCGAGTGGGTCAAACGACAGCCGGATGCGTCCGAAACAGGTGGGAAATTTCAGGTTTGGCCGGATTTCGAGCGTGGTAGCGAATTGGTTGGAGGCCTTTTCGAGCGGGAAGGCAACAAAAAAACAGAGAGACGAAGGAGGTGAACAGCAATGCTGCTGACCCGCTGGAATCCCTTTGCTGAGCTGGCCGCCATGGAGCGGACGGCGGATCAGGTCTTCTCCCCGATTTTCGGCGCTCCGGACTGGGCCCGCATGCCCGAGCCGGCGTTCTGGCGGCTCCCGGTGACCGTGGAGGAGGTCGAGGGCCAGTACCGGATCAAGGCGCCGGTCCCCGGGATGAAACCGGAGGACGTCGAGATCTCCTACGCGGACGGAGTGCTCAGCATCAGCGCCCAGCACGGCGAGGAGAAGGCGAGCGAGGGCGACGGCTATGTGCGGAAGCAGGCCGTCACCGGCAGCTTCTTCAAGCAGGTTCGTATCGGGGAGGTCGATCCGGAGTCGATCGCGGCGAACCTCGAGGAGGGCGTCCTCACCGTGACCGTACCGGCGCCGCCGAAGCCTGAACCCGTGAAGATCGCGATCAACGCACCGACTGCCAGGGCGCTCAAGCCGGGCAGCCGGAAGCAGATGGACGCCAGGACGACCTGATCGCGCCGGGCGCCCACCTCCTTGGGGGGCCGTCGAAAGGGCGGCCCCTTACCTCAGCGCCAGGTCAAGCGAGGTACACAGTCACATGCTTGGAGCCGAAGTTCGCGACAGGGATGGTCACCGGGATCACTCGAGCGCAATCGCCCGCGGCATGGGGGTCCGGTCATCCGATGGCAGGCTGGTTGGACGCGTTGATGGCGCGGCCGGCCCGTGGGTCCTGGTCAGGACCGGCTGGCTGTCGTCCAGGCAGCTCCGTCTCGCATCCCACCGAGTCCGGGAGGTGCGGTCAAACGAGATAGTGGTCGATCTCACGGCGGCTGAAATGGAGAATCTTCCGCCGTACGTTACGGATGCCGAAATCGACCGCAGGGTGTGGGAACGGATCGGCGATGTGCCCGGCATGGACGCCACGGCAGTGAGTTCCATCTGGCTCTGCACGCGGGAGGCCATCGTCACGGTCGGCGGCAACGTCACCACCCCTCTGCTCGCAGTCAAGGTGATCGAGACAGTACTGGGTACACCAGGAGTCCTCGACGCGGTGGATCGTCTTGTATCCGACCAGGCCATTCGCGACCACGTCGCCAATGAACTCGAACGCCAGAGGCTTGAGGTCCATGTCGACGTCTGGCTCGGCCGGGTCCGTCTCTCGGGAGTGGTGCAGTCGGAGTCGGACGCCGATCGCGCGCAGCGCATCGCCCGAGGGGCCAACGGTGTCCGAATGGTGGTGAATGACCTTGATGTAAGTGCCGGCTCCAATGCCCATGAATCGTCCCGCGAAGACATTGCTACGTCCCCGAGGCGGTGCTAACTTCTATGTGTACAGGGACGCCTGGTAACTGACTGGCAGGGCCGAGCGCTCTCCCGGCGCATATCGGGAACGATTGAAGAAGGTGAGACTTGAGTCGGGCCCTTCGACCTCCAGGCGTCCCACTCGATGACCTCTGCCGGTTCAAGGAAATGGCGACGTCGGTCACGTCGTCGGTGCTCCCTGACGGCACCTGAGGGCCGCTGACGGCGGTCAGGCCGGGTCCGCGTTGCGACCTCGCCGCCGTCCTCGCCGTCATCAGCGGTCGAACAGCTCGCCCTCCTCGGGATGCTCGCGCAGCCAGTCGAAGAAGCCGGCGCCGTGTGCGTGCTCGAAGGGCGTCTCGCCCGCGCGCACGCCGTGCAGCAGGGATCCCGCCGCGCGCCAGTGAGCGGGCTTGCCGTGGAGCAGCACTCGCAGACGCTCGAGACTCCCGGACTGGAGGGCGCGTCCCATGTCCAACAGCTCGAAGCGGCCGTCCGGTGTCTCGGCGAAGACGCCCTCGGCCGCGAGCAGGCGCATGATCCGGCCCAGCGCCTGCGCCTGCGTGCCGGTCGCGACGGCGAGATCCGATACGTCGCGCGGACCGTCTGCGAGCAGGTCCGCGGTCCCAGGTGTGCCTCCTCAACGCGCCCAACCTTGCGACCAGATGGCGGCGATGCAGGCGGCGTCGAAGACCACGACGCACAATGCCAGCGGATTGGCAA
>CAYLIP010000061.1:0-14228 GCA_964383855.1 uncultured Actinomycetes bacterium
GGACGGAGGGACCATGGCTGTTAAGACCCTGATCGAGGGCGTCCGCGAGGCCTTGGCCGACGAGATGGAGCGCGATGAGCGGGTGTGGGTCCTGGGCGAGGATGTGGGCAAGAAAGGCGGCGTCTTCCTCGCCACCGAGGGCCTCTACTCGAGGTTCGGCGAGGCGCGCGTGCTGGACACCCCGCTGGCCGAGTCCTGCATCGTCGGCGTCGCCATCGGCGCCGCCATCAACGGGCTGATCCCGGTCGCCGAGATCCAGTTTGCCGACTTCATCCACCCCGCCTTCGACCAGATCGTCAGCGAGGCGGCGCGGATGCGCTACCGCTCCAACGGCGACTTCACCTGCCCGATCGTCATCCGCGCGCCCTGGGGCGGCGGCGTCCACGGCGGCCTCTACCACTCCCAGTCGATCGAGGCCTTCTACGCTCACGTCCCCGGCCTCAAGGTCGTGATCCCGAGCACTCCGGAAGACGCCAAGGGCCTGCTCAAGTCCGCCATCCGAGACCCCGACCCGGTGCTCTACCTCGAGCACAAGAAGTGCTACCGCCTGGTCAAGGGCGAGGTGCCCGAGGGCGACTACCTGACACCGATCGGGCCCGCCGCAGTGCGCCGCCAGGGCACCAAGCTCTCCTGCTTCGCCTGGGGGCTCATGATGCACTACTGCCTGGAGGCGGCCGAGGCGCTCGCCGGCGAGGGCGTCGACGTCGAGGTGGTGGACCTGCGCACGCTTCGGCCACTCGACAAGGGGACGATCATCGAGTCGGTCAGGAAGACGGGCAAGGCGATGGTCGTCCACGAGGACAACCTCACCGGCGGCTTCGGCGGCGAGATCGCCGCCATCATCGCCCAGGAGGCCTTTGAGCACCTCGACGGCCCCGTCGTCCGGGTGGGCGCCCCAGACGTGCCCGGCATGCCCTTCAACAAGCCGCAGGAGGATGCGTACATGCCGAACCCGGAAAAGATCGCCGACGCCATGCGCAGGCTGGCCCGCTACTAGCTCAGAGCACCGAGGACTTGACCGCCGAGCTGCCGACCATCGCCCCCGCCGAGTTCGTTCGGCGCCGGGAGGCGGTCGCGGCCGGACTGGAGGCCGCCGGCCTGGACGTCCTCTGCCTCTTCTACCCGGCTCGCATCACCTGGCTCACGGGCTTCCATTTCGTGCCCACCGAGCGGCCGGTGGCGGCGGTCCTTCGCAGAGACGCCTCCCTGGCGCTCGTCGTGCCGGCGGTCGAGAAAGAGCACGCCGAGAGCGTTCCCGGCGCCGGTCACGTCGAGGTCTACTTCGAGTACCCGGGGGACCGCCACCCGCTGGAATCGGTGCGGGAGGTCCTGTCCGGCGCGCGCCGGGTGGGCGCCGACCACGACGGCGCCATCGAGTTCTGGGGCTACCGCGGGCCTCGCCTCAGCTCCCTGCTCGGCGCCGACGTGATCGACGCCGAGATGCTGATCGAGTCCCTCCGGCGCGTCAAATCCCCCGCCGAGATCGAGTGCATGCGTTTCAGCGCCGATTGGTCCGGGCGCGCGCACCGCCGCATGCAGGACGCGATCCAGGCCGGCCGGACCGAGATGGAGTGCTACGGACCGGCGGCTTCGGAAGCTCTCCGCGAGCTGATCCGCGAGGTGCCGGGATACCGGCCGCGACGCTTCAGCGGCAGCGGGCTGACGTGCATGTTCGTTGGCGGCCGCAAGACCGCCATGCCGCACGGCTTCGTGCAGGGCCAGGGCCTGCAGGAGGGCGACGTCCTGGTCAGCGGGGCCGGACTGGACGTCGACGGCTACAGCTCAGAGCTGGAGCGGACGATGGTCATCGGCGAGCCCTCGCCCGACGTGCGCCGGGCCTTCGAGGCAATGGTCGCCCTCCAGGACCTCGCCTTCGAGACCATCCGCGCCGGCGTGCCGATGGGCGAGGTCGAGCTGAAGCTGCTGGCGCTGGCCGATCGCCTCGGCTACGCCTCTCACCTCCGGCACCACGTCGGCCACTCGGTCGGGCTCGAGGTGCACGAGGCGCCATTTCTCGACCGGGGCGAGACTGCGCGGCTCGAGCCGGGGATGGTCTTCACGGTCGAGCCGGGCATCTACCTGCCCGAGCTTGGCGGCTTCCGCCACTCCGACACCGTCGTCGTGACCGACGACGGATGCCGGCTGCTCACGGATTACCCGCGCGACCTCGCTTCGATGACTATTCGTCCGCGCTGAGGAAGGTGGCGACCTCAGGCGGAAGGCGCTCCAGGATCTCGCGAGAGGGCCGGTAGACCTCGTCGGTGCTTCGGTTCGCCCAGTCGAGCACCGCCTCGCGCAGCAGGGCTTGCACCGCTTGCGCGGAGACGCCGAGCTGCTCGATCTCGTCATGGTGGCCGGCGACCACACGGGCCACCGCCTCCTCGTAGGCGGCCGCCGCCTCCTCCACCGCTTCCCAGGCCTCCCTGACGCCGCTCCCGGCGCGGACCGCCCGCAGGTGTTGGGACTTGGCGTCCCACATCCAGGCCGCGGTCTCCTGCGTTTCCGCGGTCACCAGCGTTGACAGCCGGCGGACGAGATCGAGGCGGTCCGGGTCCAGCCGCTCCACGCGGGACCGGCGGGCCGCGGCGTCGCCCACCCCGCAGCGCGCGTAGTAGGCGGCTCGCCGGCCGGGCACGCTGGAGGCCTCGAGGTGCACGCAGGTGTTGACCGGGCGGATCGGCCGCCGCTGCACGTCGAGCGGCAGGAACCGGGCACGCCGGTAGGCCGGGCACTCGTCGAAATCGTCGGCAAAAGGCCGTAGATAAGGGCAGGCGTCATGCGGCTGATCGGCCACGGGCAGGCGAACGTACGCCCAAGCGCAATCGAAGCGGCCGCTATCCTGTGAAGTCCCGTGGAACTGAAGGGCGACCTCGTGAAACTGCGAGCGCTGGTTCCCGAGGACGCGCCGGTGATGGCGGCCGGCCTCGCCGACCCCGAGGTGGTCCAGTACCTGGAGAACTGGTCATGGCGGCCGTACGGGATCGCGGACGCGCTCGACTACATCGGCCGCCACGATCCGAGCGTCATAGCCTGGGCAATCGAGTCGCTCGAGGACGGCGCCTTCATCGGTTCGACTTCGCTGCACAACCTGGACTTTCGGAACCGCAACTGCATGTGGGGCATCGCCACCTACCCCCCCTCGCGCTGGGGCCGCGGCTACGGTGCCGACGCCTGCCGGGTCGCCGTCCGCTTCGGTTTCCGGCAGCTCGGCATGGAGAAGATCTACCTGCGGGTCTACGAGGGCAACGAGCGCGGCCGGCGCGCCTACGAGAAGGCGGGTTTCCGCGTCGAGGCGACGCTTCCGCGCGATCACTGGATCGACGGCGCCTTCGCCGCAACCCGGGTGATGGCGGTGTACCGGGACGACCCCCTCTACACCGGCTGAACCGGCGGCCGTCCGTGCTCAGACCAGTGACCGGGTGCCGCGGCCGTGAGGGCCGCTGACGGCCACCAGCGTCTCCCTGCCGCCCGGCCACAGGGTGAGCCGGGTCTCGTACGTGGCCGGGCCCGGCTCCATGCGCAGCCAGGCCAGCGGAGCGTCGAGGGAGGCGGCTGCCCCTGCCGCCCGGATCAGGGCGCCGACCTGCGCCCTCTCCGGCTCGGTCAGGTACTGAAGGAAGACGGAGTGGTAGACGACGGTCGCCACGCCACTGCGCGGCCGGGCAAGGGATTCCGCCAGCCACGCGGCGGCTGGCCCAGTGTCGACCGTCGCGGGCACTCGCCGGGCGACCTCGATGGCTCCGCGCAGCATCGCCAGGCGATCGGCCCGGGATGGCCAGACGAAGGAGGCCAGGGTCAGCGCACCGTGCTCGGAGGCGGGATCGATCGGCGCCAGGTCGCAGCCCGCGCGCTCCACCACGCGAGCCCGCGGGTGAGGCCCGGCGGGAGCGTCCTCGAAAAGCTTCCCCAGGTGCACCGGCGCCTTCGGGTTTCCCCACCAGCCGTAGTCGAACGCATCCCAGCGCAGGTTGAGGCCGGCGCTGCAGCCGATCTCGAGCAGGCGAAGGGGCCGGCCGGAGGCCCGTGCCACCGCCAGAAAGCCACAGAGCAGCGGTGCCGAGCGCCCGACCTCGTTGGTCTGGCACGCGTTGGCGACCAGCGCGCGGCACTCGGCCTCGTTGGCGGCCAGCGCCCGGATGAAATGAGGCCACGCTCCGTCGGGCGCGCTCCTCCCTCCCACCGACGCGTAATAGGGCGCCAGCCCGGGCGCGCGACCCTCCAGAACCAGCCGGTGCACGGCGGCCAGGTAGCGGAGCGGCACGACGGCCGAGCCAGGCTCGTGCGCATAGGGCTCCACCACCCGCCATGACACCCCCTCGCGCTCGACGTCTTCGGCAGCGCGTTCGAGCAGCGCCTGGTAGAGCCCCTCCCCTTCCACCGCGGCCCAGGCCGCCTGCCGCCGGAAGCGGGCCGCCATCACCGGAACCGCCGGGTTAGCCGTCGGCGTTCCTCTGCGTGAGCAGGCGAACCCGGTGCCAGGCGAGCGTCTCCGCAAGCGCGTCCTCGATCGCCGAGGGTTCGAATCCGAGCTCCCGGCGAGCCGGCTCCAGGTCGAGGTCGGCCGGCTCGTACGGCCAGGCCGCCGCCTCGTCCAACTCCAGCTCCATCGCCGTTCCCGTCGCGCGCCCGATCGCTTTCAGAAGGTCCTCCAGGGTCAGACGGTCGAATCCGAGCTCGAAGGCGCGGCCATCCAGAGGCCGCCGCAGATCGCAGGCCAGCGCGCACGCATAGCCGACGTCGCGCACCCAGCTGAGGCCGAGCGGCCGGCCCGCCCAGGAGCCGGGGATGGCCAGAGGCGGTCCCGCCTGGACTCGGTCGATGACCTCGGCGATTCGCAGGGAGGGGTCGGACGGTCCCATCACCGCGGGCGTGGCGAGCACGGTCGTGCCCTCCGTCGCCGCCACCTTCCGGCAGGTGACGAAGATCGTCCGCGTGACCGCGGCCAGCGGCTCCGGCCGCGCGCCGGTCAGGTCCAGGACCACGTCCGGCATCGCCTGCGCGATCACACGGTCGAGGCCGCCGGGATCGGATCGATCGAGGACGCGGTGGCTGGTGAAGGTGCCGTAGGGATGCGCGGTCGGGCTGGCGGCGACCGTTTCCACGCCTCGTCGCATCAGCTCCTTGCAAGCCGCCTGGCCGATGAAGCCGGTGCCGCCGATGACCAGGGCTCTCACCTCACCCAGCCCCTTTAAACGTCGCGGGTGACGAAATCGACGTCGATGGCGTCGATCCCGGCCAGGCGCCGGGCCATCTCGGCCGCCAGCGCCACGCTGCGATGGCGACCGCCCGTGCAGCCGAACGCCACGGTCAGGCGGTCCCGCTGGTAGAGCGGCAGCGCCCAGCGCAGCGCCGACTCGAGGCGGTCCATCAGCTCCACCGCCGCCGGCTGACGAAGCACGAACGCGGCGACCTCGGCGTCGCGGCCGGTCAGGTCGCGCAGCTCCGGCACCCAGTACGGGTTGTCCAGGAAGCGCACGTCCACCAGCCAGGTCGCCTCGGGCGGCAGGCCGTTCTTGTAGCCGAAGGCCAGGCAGGTGACGAGCGGCTTGCCGCGCGGCCGCAGCCGCTCGGCGAGCTCCGGCACCTGGTCAAGGGCGAGCCGGTGGTGGGCGCGGTCGAAGCTGCCCCCCGCCACA
Organism: uncultured Actinomycetes bacterium; assembly: GCA_964383855.1. Taxonomy (GTDB): domain Bacteria; phylum Chloroflexota; class Dormibacteria; order Dormibacterales; family Dormibacteraceae; genus CAZHAC01. The sequence goes on from CAYLIP010000061.1 coordinate 5,637, forward strand.
CCGTCGCCGGCGCCGACGTGGACCAGCGTGTAGCGGGTACCCGAGGAGTCGGCGTCCCGGAGGAACTCGGCCTGGTCGGAGCCGAGCACGGTGACGTCGAGGCCCGCGGCCCGGAACTCGGGGGCCGCGGCCTCGGCATCGGGACCGCCCAGGTACAGGAGGCGCTTCACAGCAACTCCTTCAGCCGCACCGCCACCTTCTCGGAGACCCCGGCCCGCCTTATCTCCTCGACCGGCGCGTCCCGGATTCCCTGGACCGAACCGAAGGCCCGCAGCAGGGCCCGCTTGCGGGCGGGACCGATGCCCTCGACGGAGTCGAGCGGCGAGGAGAGCGCCTTCTTCGAGCGCACCTTGCGATGGTGGGTGATGGCAAAGCGATGCGCCTCGTCGCGTATCCGCTGCACCAGGAACATGCCGGGCGAGTTGTGCTCCTGGACGATCGGCTCCGACCGGCCGGGTGCAAACAGCTCCTCGCGCTGCTTGGCCAGCCCGAAAGCCGGGATGTCGGCGAAACCGAGGTCTTCGAGCACCTCGAGGGCGGCGTTCAGCTGCCCTTTGCCCCCGTCGATCAGCACCAGGTCGGGCCGGGATCCGAAGGAGCGGTCGCCGGCGGCGTCGGTGTCGGGCTGGACCTGGGCCGGAAAACCCCCATCACTCACGGCGGCGCCCCGGCGCTGGGCGGACTCCAGGCGCTCGAAGCGCCTGCGCAGCACCTCCTGCATCATCGCGAAGTCGTTGGGTCCCGGCGTGTACCTGATCCGGAAGTGACGGTAGTGGTCGCTGTTCGGCCGTCCGTCCTCGAAGACGACCATCGAGCCGACTGCGGAGTCGCCCTGGATGTTGGAGATGTCGTAGCACTCGATCCGGCGGGGCGCCTCGTCCAGCTCGAGCGCCTCCGCCAGCGCGGTGAGCATGGGCTCGGTCCGGCTGCGGTCGTAGTCGGCCTCGATCCGGAGCTGGCGGAGGTTCTGGAGCGCGGTCTCCGCCAGCTGGCCCAGAAGCTGCTTCTTCCGGCCCCGCAGGGGCACCTCGATGGCCACCTTCCCGCGCCGCCTCCGGGTCAGCCACTCCGCCACCAGGTCGGGCTCGTCGACCGGGCCCGGCAGCACCACGGCGCGGGGCACGTGGGTGGCGCTTCCGTAGTACTGGAGCAGGAACCCCCGAAGCAGCTCGCCCTCGGTGGCCTCGCCGGCGCCCTCCAGCGGGTGCCCGTCATGGCCGATCATCTTGCCCTCGCGGACGTAGGCGACCTCCACGTAGACGTCCTTGCCCTCACGCCCGTAGGCGACCAGGTCCTGGTCCTCCCGACCGTGGGAGAGGACCTTCTGGCGGTCGGCGATCCGCTCGATGGCGGCCAGCTTGTCGCGGTAGCGGGCCGCGTTCTCGAAGTCGAGGGACTCGGCGGCCCGGTTCATGCGCTGGCGCAGGTCGCGGCTCAGGACGTCCGAACGCCCCTCCATGAACATCGCCACCTGCTGGATGTTGGCCATGTACTCGGCCCGGCTCACGCGACCCTCGCAGGGGCCGCTGCACCGCCGGATGTGGAAATCGAGGCAGACCTTGCCCTGCTTGAAGATGTCGTCCGAGCAGGTGCGGAAGGGCAGCAGCTGCCGGATCGACTTGACCGTGCTGCGGAGCGAGATGGCGCTGGTGTAGGGGCCGAAGTAGAGGGCGCCGTCATCGGCGATCCGCCGCGTGTAGTGCACCCGGGGGAACTCGTCGGCCACCGGCAGCTTGAGGTAGAGGTAGTTCTTGTCATCCTTGAGGCGGATGTTGAAGCGAGGACGGTAGTGCTTGATGAAGTCGTTCTCCAGCACCAGGGCCTCGACCTCGTTGGCGGTGCGGACGAACTCGAAATCGCTGACCTTCCTCAGAAGCTCGACCAGCCGCGCATTCGACGCGTAGCCCGGCGTGAAGTAGGAGCGCAGGCGGTCGCGCAGGCGCAGCGCCTTGCCCACGTAGATCACGTGGCCGCCGGCGTCCCGGAGCAGGTACACCCCGGGCTCGTCGGGCACCGCCCGCAGGCGCTTGCGGATCGCCTCCGAGGGCTGCTGGGTGGAGACCGCCACGACGGCGATTCTAGGTAGGCCGCCATTGCGGCTTAGACTCCCGGCATGAGCCAGCAGCCGCCGGCGGGGCCGCAGCCCACCACGCCGGTCCCGCCGCCTCCTGCGGGCGCCCCCCAGCAGTTCGGGATCGTGGAGACGCCGACCAACTCGCTGGCCGTGGTCAGCCTGGTGGCGGGCATCGCCGGCTACGTGATCCCCCACCCCTTCCTGGCCGGGATCATCGCCATCATCACCGGCCACATGGCCCGCCGCCAGAACCGCCAGACCGGCGAGGGCGGAAGCGGCCTGGCCCTGGTCGGGCTGATCCTCGGCTACATCCATTTCGCCCTTTCGATCCTGCTGGTCGGCCTCGTCGTCCTCATCCTTCTCGGGTTCGGACTCTTCGCCTTCAGCCACTCGCGCTGAACCGCTCCCGGCGACCCGGCTAGGATGGGGTCACCCGACTCCGGCCAGGGCCGTTGAGTCAGACCAACCAGCATGCAATCCATTCCCCGCTCCTCCCGCCGCTTCGTCGCGCCCCTCGTCGTGGGCGTGTTGCTGTGCCTGGCCTGGAGCCATTTCCACGTTCACACCGGGCTTCACGGGCGCCTGACCGCCGCCTCCCACCACCGGCTGCCGCCGCTCGGGCCGGCAGCCTCGCTGGCGGTGCTCTTCGGGCTGGGGGCGGCCGCCGCGGCCACCGCCCGCGCCGGGCTCAGCGGCACCATCCGGCTGGTTCCCGGCTCGGCCATCCCCTGGGGCGGTGGCCGGCCGATCACCCGCGAGGACCTGCTGGCAGGCGCCGCCTTCGGTGCTTATGGAGCCAACCGCACGGCCGCCGTTCATCAGACCCATATCGCCTACCGCCGGGCCGGACCTCTTCTGGTCGTGCTCGGCGGACCCTCAGGCGAACCCGAGCAGGCGCACGCCGCGCAGGCCGCGTTCCGGCGCTGGGCGGGACGCCGGCCGATCGTGTGGTACGGAGCCGGCTCCCCGGCCGGGCGGGGCCTCCATCTCGGCCAGGAGGCGATCGTCAACCTGCGGCGGCACGAGCTCAGCAGCGCTCGAGCGGCCAACCTCCGGCACTCGGTGAGCCGGGCCCGGCGCGCCGGCGTCCAGGTGATGACCGCGCCCTGGGACGAGCTGCCCGACGCGGTTCGAACCGAGCTCCAGGAGCTGGAATGGGCGCACCGCCGGCGGCGCCCCCTGCAGTTCCGGCTGACCCTCTCCACGCTGAAGGACGCCATGGACGGCCGCCCCTGGACGCTCGCGCTGGGCCCTTCCGGTCGGGTCGAGGCGGCGGCCACCTGGCTCGACTCGACCGATCGCCGGGGCGTGGTGCTCGACCTCATGCGCCGCCGCGACGACGCCGTGCCGGGAACCATGGAGCTGCTCATCCACTCGGGGCTGGAGCGCGCCCGGGAGAGCGGGCGGTCCTGGGCCAGCCTGGGAATCGTGAGCGGCCGGGCGCCAGGTGGCCTGCGCCGGTTCAAGGCCAAGTTCCGGCCCGAATGGCACGACCGCTACATCGCCGCACCCGGCATCCCGCTCGCCCTGGCGGCCGCCGCCGCGGCCTGGGCGCATATCGCTCCCTGGCGGGCGGCTTAGAACCCCGGTCTCCCAATCGGCGGGGCTAGAAATGCACCCCGCGCATCAGGTAGGCCAGCACCGAAGCCTCGGCTGACATCTCCTCCTCTCGGTGCCCGTCCGCCTCCGCCTCCCGCCTCTCCTTCCCCGGGCTCTCCGGGAAGACGTGATAGGCGCCTGTCATCACCAGCTTCAGGAAGCCGGGTGACAGCGTGTCGACCGCCTCTCCCAGCTTGCCGAGCCGGGTCGAGACCTCCGGGCCGCGGGTCAGCACCGCCTGCAGGACCATGTCCGCCGCCTCCTCGGGCGAGATGGTCGGAAAGTTCCTGTACATGCCGGTGGGCTCGATCATCGGCGTCCGCACCAGGGGCATGTGGATGGTGCTGATGGCGATGCCGTCGTCGGCGAGCTCGGGCCCGATGCAGCGCGACAGGCCGGCGAGCGCGCTCTTGGAGGCCACGTACGCGCCGAAGCGAGGTGGAAAGGACTGTGCCCCGATCGAGGAGATGTTGATGATGTGGCCTCCGCCACGCTCCCGCATGCCCGGGATCACGGCCAGCATCAGCTTCACGGCGCCGAAGTAGTTGAGCTGCATCGTCCGCTCGAAGTCGTGGAACCGATCGATCTGCTCCAGCACCGAGCGGCGGATCGAGCGCCCGGCGTTGTTGACAAGGATGTCGACGCGGCCGTGCTCGGCCAGCACCGAGCGGATCATCCGGTCGCAGGCCTCGACGTCGGCGAGATCGGTCGGACACACGTGCGCGGTGCCGCCGGCGGCCCTGATCTCGCGGCCCAGCTCCTCCAGCTTCTCCCGGGTCCGGGAGACCAGGACGACCCGCGCGCCGTACCGCCCCATCGCCTGCGCCGTGGCCCGGCCGATGCCCGAGGAGGCGCCGGTGACGACCACGACGCGCCCCTCGAGCGCGGCCCGGAAGTTGGCCGGCGTGGGCGCCTGGGGGTCGAGGTGGCGCTCCCAGTGATCCCAAACCCTCCACGCGTAGTCGGTCAGGCGCGGGCAGGCGACGCCGCTGCCCTCGAGCGCGGCCGTCGTGTTGGCGGCGCTGAACCGAGCGCGGTTGTTGACATAGGCGAGCACCGCCTCCGGGATGCGGACGCCTTCCAGCAGCTGCCGGCGCAGCGCCTGGAAGACGCGCCACTGGTTCAGCATCCCGGTCACCTCCCGCGGCAGCAGCCCGGTCGCGCGGCGGTCGACGCGGAGAGTGAACTGGGGGGCATGCGCGGCCCGGCAGAAGACGTTGATGGTGTCGCCCAGCGACATCGGGTTGGGATCCACGATGTGGAACGTCTGGCCGTCGAGGCCCTCGCGAGCCGAGATGCGGTCGATGGCACGGGCCACGAAGTCGACGGGGACCAGGTTGAGCGGGCCGCCCTCGTAGCCGACCAGCGGCACCCAGGCCGGGAGCGCGTCCCGCAGGCGCTGGATGACCTTGAACGCGTAGTAGATGCCGTCGACGCGGTCTGCGACCCCGGTCTCCGACGACCCGATCACGATTCCCGGCCGGTAGATGCGGAAGGGCACGGCGGACTCTTCGCGAACGATCTTCTCGGCCAGGAACTTGGTCCGGTAGTACGGGTTGTCCAGAGACTGGCCCTCGTCGAACATCGACTCGGTGAACTCGCCCTTGAACTTGCCGCCGGCGACCGCGATCGAGCTGACGTGATGGAGGCGAGCGGCGCCGATCCGATTGGCGAACTCGACGACGTGCCGCGTGCCGTCGACGTTGGCCGTCTGGTTCTCGGCCTCGGACGCCTCGAGGTCGTAGATCGCGGCCAGGTGGAAGATCTCGGCACCGCGGACCGAGTCCAGCTCAGCCTCCGCGATCCCGAGCCCGGGCTGGGTCACGTCGCCGACCAGCGGCCGGACCAGGCTCGATCGCCCCTCGAGCTTTCCGACCGAGGCGGGCCGGACCAGCACGTGCACCGGCTGGCCGCGCGCGGCCAGCTCACCGAGGAGGTGCCGGCCTATGAACCCCGTACCGCCGGTCAGCACATAGGCCACCGGAAAAGCCTACTCAGACCTTGAGAAAGTTGGCCAGCAGGCGGTTGAAGGCCGCCGGCGCCTCGATCTGAGGGCTGTGGCCGGCCGCCTCGATCAACTCCAGCCGGGCGCCCGGCACAGCGCTCGCCACAGCCCGCGCCTGGGCCGTGCCCGGCAGCCCGTCCTCGGTGCCGCAGATGACGAGCACCGGCGCGTCGATCCGGGAGGCGAGCGGCCGGAGGTCCTGCCGGCGGTCACACTCGACGTAGCGGAGCATGGTGTCCCGGGCGATCGGGCGGCCGTCCATGTCGCGCACCACGGCGGGCACCAGGCGGTCGAAGGTGGAGCGCCCGAAGGCGAGCAGGACGAGCGCCAGGTTGACGTCGTGGTCGGGCATCGGTGAGCGCGCCACCGCCTCCCACATGTCCATCACCGCCAGCAGGTAGGCGTCCATCCACAGGGTGGGCGCGCAGGCGATGACGCGCTCCACGCGATGCGGCCAGCGGGCCGCCAGCAGCAGCGCGACGTGCGCCCCCAGGGAGTGGCCGACCACATGGGCCCGGTCGACCGCCGCCGCGTCCATGGCGGCGATGACGTCGTCGACGAGGTCGTCCGGTCCGAATGGGGTGCCCGGGTCGGGTGTCTCACCAAGGCCGCGCGGATCCAGGAGCAGCAGCCGGAACCTGTCGGCGAGGGCGGCCGTCTGCTTGAGCCAGGCGCGGCGATCGGAGAAGGTGCCGGGGACCAGGACGATGGTCGCGTCCCCGGCACCGATCAGCTCGAAGGAGGGCGTCAGGCCCGGACGCCTTCCAGCGAATAGATCTCCCCGAACTTGCGCTGCACGTATTCGATCCAGGGCCGGGCGGACAGTTCCTGGCCGGTGGCGCGCACCAGCAGCTCGTTCGGCGTGTACATCCGGCCAAACCTGTAGACGTTGTCGGTGAGCCAGCTGTGAAGAGGCTTGAACTCGCCGCGCGCGATCTGGTCGTCGAGGTCGGGCAGGACCTCCCGGATCTTCACCATCAGCTGGGCGCCGATCACGTTGCCCAGCGTGTAGCTGGGGAAGCCGCCGAAGAAGATGCCCGACCAGTGGATGTCCTGGAGCGCGCCCAGCGAGACGTTGGGCACGTCGATGCCGAGGTACTCCTCGACCTTGGCGTTCCAGGCGGCGGGGACCTCCTCGGCTCGGATCTTGCCGTCGAGCATGTCGTTCTCGAGCTCGAAGCGAAGCAGGATGTGCAGGTTGTACGTGACCTCGTCCGCCTCGACCCGGATCAGCGAGGGCTGGACCTTGTTGACGGCACGGTAGAGGTCGTCGACGCCGGCCCGGTCGAGCTTGCCCGGGAAGGCCCGCTTGGCGGCCGGCAGCCAGTGCTCCCAGAAGGCCCGGCTCCGGCCGACCAGGTTCTCCCAGAGCCGGGACTGCGACTCGTGCATGCCCGGGGAGGCGCCGTCCCAGAGAGGCGTGCCCTCGAGGTCGGCGGCGTGGCCCTGGCTGTACATCCCGTGGCCGCTCTCGTGCATCGTGCCGTACAGGGCCTGCGAGAGGAACTCCGGCGCCACGCGTGTCGTGATCCGCACGTCGCCGTGGCCGAAGGCGATCGAGAAGGGATGCGCCGAGAGGTCCTGGCGACCACGCTCCCAGTCGTAGCCGAAAGCGGTGACGACCTGGCGGCCAAAGTCGAGCTGGGCCTCGCGGTCCCAGTCGCCGTAGAGGATCGAGTCGTCCACCGCGTCGGAGTGCGAGGCGATCTCGCGCACGAGCGGGACGATGGCCTCGCGGAGCTCGCCAAAGAGCGCCTCCAGCTGGCGGCTGGTGACCCCCGGCTCACTGCGGTCCAGAACCGCGTCGTACGGCCGCTCCTTCCAGCCCAGGGCGTCCGCGATCTTGCGGTTGATGTCGACGTTGCGCTGCAGGTAGGGCGCGAAGGCCTGCCAGTCGGCCTCGGCGCGCGCTCGCTGCCAGACCGGCTGCGCCTCGCTGGCGGCGCGCGCCGCCTCCGCCACGAGGTCGGAGGGGATCTTCACCGCCTGGTCGTAGTCGCGGCGGGCAACCCGGACCAGGGCGCCCTCGAAAGAGTCGGGGTCGTAGCCGCGTCCCTCGAGCTCGGAGATCAGCCGGCCGACCTCGCCGGAGGCGAAGAGCTCGTGCGAGCGCCGGCCCAGGGTGGCCAGCGCACCGGCCCGGCTGGGCACGCCGCCCGGCGGCATGTAGGTCTCCTGGTCCCAGACCAGCACGGACTGTGCGTGATTGAGATCGTGGACCTCCTGCAGGATCTGTCGCAGACGCGCCAGCGCGTCGGTCTCCGTCATGCCGTGACCTTCTCCTTTTCCCTCTTGGCTGCCGCTCGCCGCGCCGGCGGTGGCATGCGCCCCGCCCGCTCCAGCACCGGCAGAAGATAACGTCCTGTGTAGCTGGCCTTGACCGAGGCCACCTCCTCGGGAGTTCCCTCGGCCACGATCCGGCCTCCCTTGTCGCCGCCCTCGGGCCCGAGGTCGATGATCCAGTCGGCGGTCTTGAGCACGTCCAGGTTGTGCTCGATGACCACCACCGTGTTGCCGTGGTCGACCAGCCGGTGGAGCACGTCCAGCAGGCGCTCCACGTCGGCGTAATGGAGGCCGGTGGTGGGCTCGTCGAGAACATAGATGGTCCGGCCGGTGTCGCGCCGGGAGAGCTCGGTCGCCAGCTTGACGCGCTGCGCCTCGCCCCCCGAGAGCTGGGTCGCCGGCTGTCCAAGCCGGATGTAGCCGAGCCCAACATCGTGGAGCGTCTTCAGCTTGGTCCGGATCTTGGGCACGTTCTCGAAGACGTCCATCGCCTCGTCGACCGTGAGATCCAGAACCTCGGCGATCGAGTGGCCCCGGAACTTGACCTCCAGCGTTTCGCGGTTGAAGCGGGTGCCGTGGCAGACCTCGCAGGGCACGTAGACGTCGGGCAGGAAGTGCATCTCGATCTGGA
>CAYLIP010000062.1:0-14188 GCA_964383855.1 uncultured Actinomycetes bacterium
GACGGAACTCGAGCACGGCGGCGGCCGTCACGTTTCCCACTCCTACCGGCGTGCTGACATCGGTGCTGGTGTTTTTCGGATCGAGGCCAAGGCTATGCATCAGTGGATCGAAGACACGGTCCGCGCTGCTTGGAAAGAGGTCGACAGCTGCTCGATACGCGGCGTAGCTAATGGCGATCTCCTTGTTGGCCGGCGTGTGTTCCCGTGGCGGTCGCCGAAGCGCCGCGCCAAGGCGAGTCCCGATGGCCCGATGGTCATAAGCCGTCCAAGCATCGAAGGCGGCGGTGTGGACGATGGCAAGTGCGCGCGCGACCATCGGAGGCCCCAGCCTGGAGTCGCGTACCCCTTGCAGAGCGGCCTGGTTCCAGCGTACGACCACGCTGTCTTCCTGATTCGGTCTGGCCGGCTTCGTCAGGTTGGCGCCCAAAACGGGCGGCATCAGCAGCGTCACACCGCCGGCGCCCGCAAGCTTGATGAAGTCGCGCCGGGTTAGGGAGCGTGCTGTCATCCCTACCTGCAAAGCCGCTCTCTGACGATAGGGGCCGACCCGGCGCCGGCCCCTTCTGCCAGACTCAGCGCAGCTCGAAGTGACCGGTTTGCATCTCCTCGACCGGCATTGACCCCACCTCGACGACCGTCAGCTGGAATTTCTGCGTTGCCACATCGGCCCAAACCCTGACGTGGATCGGCTGCGTCTTGCCGCCGTCCGTGATCAGGAACCCCGGGCCCGAAAAGTGGACCGTGCCGCCCGTTACGGTGGCGGCGGTCGGCTCTGCCTGCACCTTCATCACGTGTGACAGTCCGAACCCAGGAAGAACGAAGGCCGAGCGGCCTGCCATCAGGCAGTTGAAGCTGCCGGAAGCGCCGCCTGATGCTTCGATGGTCACGTTGAACGCGACTTGGGAGATCGTCGCCGTGCCACCGCCACTGAGATGGTGATCGGAGGTGGCGTACACCGGCGGCGCCGCCGCCATCAGCACGGCAAACAACCCGGCCCCTAGGACTGCTTTCATCAGTCTTCCTCGTCGCTGGAGCTGACATGGAACAGCGTTCGGTTGCCCTCACTCGCGCCCGGCGCTTCGTTTTGCCAGAAATCCTCGTACTCGACGGAGGCCGTGATCCCTTCGAACGTGCAGGCCGGGGTGGGTCCAGCCGGAAGGTGGCAGCTAACCGTAAGCGTCCCTGGATGGCTCTTGCCAGATGCCGCATCCGTAAACCGCACGCGTAGGACAGCGAGGCCTGAGCTCGGGGTCCCGCTGTCGCCAGTGGCATCGGGCAGGGGCAGTGTGCCGGGAGCGCGATGCCAGGACAGCAATTCGGTCACCCGGTAGGTGCCGCTTCCAGGGAAACAGTCTGCTGATCTGCTGGTCACCTTCCAGGTGCCGCCTCCTGTTACGTCACTGGAGCACCTGTCCGCATTCGGGAAAGTGCCATGGCCCGTCACCGTGATCTCGCCCGTCGGGGCGTGGTTTGGGTCCGTCGACATGGCCTTCGCCGTCCCGCCGCGTGTGACCTTCGTGGGGCTGCCATTGACGAAGTTGACATTGACGATGTCCCAGGTCACCAGGCCTTCGTCTTCATCGTCGTCGGCGAAGACTTTGATCGGGTCGATGACAGCGGCGGCGGCTCCAAGCAGCCCCGCGGCCTTGATCAGCTGCCTGCGGCTGAGTTTCCTTTCGCCCATCATTCACACCCTCTAACCGATGGCGGAGCCGCCCAATGATGCGGGCGGGCGAGCTGACGATGTGCGTGTTCCCGGAGGCGTCACCTCCTCGGCCGCCAGTGCGGCGCTTAAGGTCGGCTCATCGTGCGCCTGCCCAAAGGGCAAGTCAATGGGCGGTTTGTCCCTCTTTCGTGGGCCCCGCAGCTCAGCGTCCCGCGACCCATCAAGCTTGGCGCAGTGGCTCTGAGGAGATTTCCCATGAGATCCAATTCGCCGGCGTTGCCGGGAAGGCGGGCCGAGAGGGCAACGAGGGGCAGGAGCGTAATGCCCTTCTATCCCAACATAGGTTGCGCAGGGATGGCTTTCGTCCGTTTGACAGCAGCTGGACCGGCGGCCGGCGGCGGCTCGCTGGTTCAGGCGTTCAGTGATGCTTCTCTTCGATGACGGCGATTGACACCGATCACCGCCCGGGACCGGAGTGGAAAGAATGAATCCCGATAACGCGGCGGCCGTTGAGCTCGTTGCCGCCATCCACTCCGGCGACATCGATGCGGTCCAACGGATCGTCGCCGCCGCGCCCGAACTGGCCAGAGACCCGCCGGGCGGTCCCTTCAAGACCCGCACCGCCCTGCATGTTGTGTGCGACTGGCCGGGCCCTCAGCTCGTCCGGCTGCTCATCGCCGCCGGCGCCGACCCCGACTACCGGGATTCCGCACCCGGCTCCGAAACCGCGCTCCACTGGGCGGCGAGCAGTGACGACGTCGACGTCGCTGCCGCGCTCATAGACGGCGGCGCCGACATCGAAATCGCGGGCGGGTCAATCGGCACCCCGCTCGACAACGCGATCGGCTACGGCTGCTGGCATGTCGCCCGCCTCCTGGTTGCTCGTGGGGCCCGCGTTGAGAAGCTGTGGCACGCCGCCGCGCTCGGCCTGCGTGGGCGCATGGAGGAGCTGCTCGAAACGGCCAAACCGACCCCCGAGGAGGTGTCCCAGGCGTTCTGGCACGCCTGCGCGGGGTCCCAGCGCCGGGCCGCGGAACGCCTCCTCGCTGCCGGGGCTGACCTCAACTGGGAGCCCGACTACGCCCACGGCACCGCACTCGACGCGGCCAGCCGGGGTGGCACCCGCCAGGAGAACGTCATCGCATGGCTCAAAGAGAAAGGAGCCCGATCCGCCGGCGACGCGCGCTGATCAGCCTGGCCTACCCGGTCGGGCTGTGCCGGAGATCACCTCGAACTCAGATGCGGGAGCCTGGCCTAGCCACGGGCGTCCTCGGGGAAGAGGACGTCGAGAACCTGGAAGACCTCGACGGTCTGGCCCCGGTCAGGGCCCGGCAGGCCGGCGGGGTCCTGGCCTGGAAGCAGGGGCTGGGCGTTGACCGCCTCAGCCGCCGAGCTGTAGGCCTCTTCCGACTCGAAGACCGCAATCGAGTGAACGGACTGCCTCCTGATAGTCCAAATTTCTGACGACATGGTAAAAAGTTCGGACTATGCTTGTCGATGGCATGAACGAACCCTCTCCCGCCGCCGGTTTTCGAATCGGCGCCCTCGTCAGCATCGTTCGCGCCGCCATCAGCGACCGCGTGCGCGCCCGGCTCAATGACGAGGGTTTCACCGATGTGAGCCCCGCTCAGGAGGTGGCCCTGCAGACACTGGCACCGCAAGGCATGCGGCTGACCGAGCTGGCGGTGGCCGCGGGCATGGCCAAGCAATCGATGGCCTACCTGGTCGAGCAGCTGGAGCAGGCCGGCTACCTGGTGCGGGTGCCCGACCCGGCGGACGCGCGGGCCAAGGTCATCAACCGCACGGAGCGGGGCTGGGCCTACCAGAAGATCGCCGCCACGGTGGTGACTGAGCTGGAGGCCGAGTGGTCGGCGCTGCTGGGCGCCGGCGACTTCGCCGAGATGAAGCGCCACCTGGGCAGGATCGCCGCCGCGCTGGGCGTCAGCTATCGCGGGAGCGTCGCCGAGGCGAGCAACCGAAGAGCAGCCGGAGCGGAGGACGGACAAAGCTTCGTGCCCTTTTCGCATTCAACTGAGGAGGAGCCCGGATGACCCGGCTGCTCTATGACGTCTCGATTTCCCTTGACGGCTTCAGCGCCGGCCCCGGACAGAGCCGGCAGGAACCCCTGGGGGTGGGAGGTGAGCGCCTGGGCGAATGGAGGCAGGAGCTTGCGGCTTTTCGCACGAAGTACCCTTTCGCCGGTCTGGAGGGAGGCGTCACCAACGCCAGCACGGCGGTCTTTGAAGAGGACACATCGGGCGCGCTGATCATCGGCCGGAAGATGTTCGGCGGCGGTCCGGGTCCCTGGGGCCACCCCGCTTGGGAGGGACCCTGGGGGGGCAATCCCTTCCAGGTGCCGGTCTTCGTCCTCACCCATCACCCGCGAGAGCCCCTCGAGCCCGAGGGTGAACCGCGCCATTCACCTTTGTGACCGAGGGCATCAGGACGGCGCTCCAGATGGCCGAGAAGGCGGCGGCGGGGAAGGACGTGCTGATCGGCGGAAGCGCCAGCGTGGCGAATCAGTACCTCGCCGCCGGCCTGCTTGACCAGATCGACCTTCACCTGGTCCCGGTGTTTCTAGGCCAGGGGCTTCGAGTCTTCGACGACGCTGCGCTGTCGGAAGTCACGCTCGAACAGACGCGGGTGGTCGAAGCCCCTGGCGTGACGCACCTGCGGTTCCGAGTGGTCAGGTAGCCCGGCGACCGCCCGATGGCGACAGCCCCGCCTCCGTCAGGCCGGCTGCTGGAAGGTGCCGATCAGCCGTCCGAACCGGAGGATGTGGTTCCTCATCGAGAACCCGACCACCGCGGCATGCGTGCTCGCCGGGAGGCCCAGGCTCGCGATGTCCAGGGCGTACACGCTCAGCTGATAGCGATGGACCCGGTCGCCCGGCGGGGGGCAGGGGCCCAGGTATCCGGTGAGTCCGGCGTCGTTGGTCCCCGATACCGCTCCGGCGGGCAGCGTGCTGTCCAGCGAGGTCGCACCGGCCGGGATGTCCCACGCCAGCCAGTGCCAGAATCCGCTGCCGGTCGGCGCATCGGGATCGAACATGGTCACGGCAAAGCTGCGCGTGCCGGCCGGCGCCCCGCTCCAGCGCAGCCTCGGCGCCTGGTTGCCGCCGTTGCAGCCGAAGACGTTGGCGATCTCGCTTTGCGAAAACGCGTGATGGTTTGCGAGGTCGGGGCTGGCCAGGTCAAAGCGGGAAGCGCCCGCCGGCACGCCGGAGCGGACCGGCGTGAATCCGAACTGTTCTGCGCTGACCGTCGCAAGTGCGGCCAGCGGGCCGCCGGCGAGGCCGGCCATGACGACCAGCGCAGCGCCGGTCATCGCCACCAGGAGCAGCTTGATCCGCCGATTGAACCTGGTCATGGTGTGCCCTCCGACAATCCGGCCGGTGACATGAGGGCGTTTGCAGCCGTGGCCGCGGCCCCCTTTACGCGTGTCCCGTGATCAGAGCACCGCAGATGGGACAAGTCAAATCCGGCGCACAGCCGCCCGGACCTCGAGCTTTACAGGCCGGTCCTGAGCACCGTCATGAGGCATGGCCGTCCGCCCGCGGTTCCTCCGGCTCGCGACCGAGAGCCTCAACCACCGACTGGTAGGGCACGTGCGGATGCCCGCCCTTTCCCGAGGGGCACTGCCATTTGCGGGCGATCCAGGCCGATGTCGGCCATGAGCGCCGGCAGGTGACGCACCAGTAGCGGTCGTCCACCTCTCTCTCCCATTGACAAGCATGCCACTTGTCAGCGAAGGCTGCAATGCGGCTGAACGCGTGACGTGCTAGCTCCGGACATGGTGCGGTCGATCTGCGAGCGGGACCGGTGTCCCGGTCGCGGGACAGGCGTCGCATTGTTGAGTGGGATGGTGGCGACTACGATCGCGCGCATGCCGGCGGGCCACCGATGAAGAACCGCCGTCTGGTCGCCGTGCTCGCGGTGGCTGTGCTCGCCGTCGCTTTCCTGTCGCTGGCATTCACCTTCGCGCGCCGAGAGCAGGCTCCGGCGAGGAGCGCCGTCTCTCCCATCAGCACCGTCTTTTTGATCGTGCTCGAAAACGTGACCTGGACCGAAATCGTTGGCAACCATTCGGCGCCGTACATCAACGCGCTGCTGACCAGAGCCGACGTCGCCTACGCCACCAACTACAACTCGCCGCGCGGATTGCACCCCTCCACTCCCAATTACATATGGATGGAGGCCGGCGGAAACCTCGACATCACCAACAACGCACCGCCGAGCACCAACCACCGGTCGACCAGGGACCATCTCGTCACCTACCTGAACCGCGCCGGGTACACCTGGAAGGCCTACTTCCAGAACCGAGCGATCGATGGCGCCCACTGTCCGATGCGCGACAGCTACCCGTATCCAGATGTTCCGTTCGCGCTGCCCTTCGCCTTCTTCGACGACGTGACCGGTGACCGCAATCCCGACGACGCCTACTGCGCTTCGCACCTGGTGTCGGATGCCAGCCTGGATCTCGATCTCGCGACCAACAGCATGGCCAACTACAACTTTGTCCGCGTCGGTGATTGCCTGAACATGCACGACTCCTGCGCGCCCGCCAACAACCGCATTCGGCAGGGCGACGAATGGGTCTCCGCCGTCATGCCGGCAATCCTGGAATCAAGGGCGTATCTCGGCGGTGGCGCGGTCTTCCTGACCTGGGACGAGGGCACCGATGACAGCGACGGACCGATCGGAATGATCGTGCTCTCCCAATTCGTGAAACGCGCGGGCTATCACAACGCCGTCTACTACACGCACTCGTCGCTGCTTAAGACAGTCCAGGAGATCTTCAAGGTGACGCCACTCCTGGGGGACGCGGGGAACCCGCAGACCAGCGACCTGTCCGACCTCTTCCGTCCGGGCGCCATCCGCCAGCTGGCTATGCCGTCCGGGGGATAGGAGGCGGCCCTCGGCCGGCTTCTCTTCCGGGGCGCCGAGTACTCGGGCCGCCCCGCGCGTCTTCAGGAGTTGGAGGGGCGGCTGGCTCGCACCCGGCTGGTGCTACGCGCGTGCGTGGCTCACCCGGGTCTGCTGCGGGCGGCCCCTCGACCCCGGTCCCTTGGCCGGCTAGCCGAGGGTGCAGTCGTTGGCCAGCTGCTGCGCCGTAGGCCCCTGGGGGCGCGCGATGGTGTGGCTCGGCGGCGGCGCGGAACCCTTCTCGACCCAGGCCGCCATGGCGTCGACCGCGGCCCGCACGCAGGGCAGCATCGGCCGGAGCACCGTGTTGCCGTAGCTGTCGACGCCGTAGTGGTCGTCGAACTGAGGGTCGACGTGGTTGCCGCCGGCGACCACGTAGTAGCGGAAGACCTTGGAGCGGCCGGCGCCGGCCACCATCTGCGCGTAGATGTCCGAATCGGTCTTGATTGGAAGCAGCGAGTCCTGGTCGCCGTGCAGCGTGATCAGCGGGCTCTGGATGTCCCCGGTGTTGGCGACCGACTGCATTCGCTGCGTAAGCGCCGGCGACGTCGCCAGCCGGGCCTGGTAGTCGTAGGCGGCGTCGGGGTCGGTTGGCGCTACCTGTTCGGCTGCCGGCGAGACGCACGGCGGTCCGGCGCCGCCCGGATCGGAGCAGGTATAGCCCGTGTACTCAGGGTCGAATTCAAGGCGGTACACCTTCTGGGTGAGGCCCCAGTAGACGGTCCAGTGATAGGTCCACAGCGGCTGGGATTGAGGGTTGAATCCGACAGCGGCCATGGCCTGGACGGCACCGGGATCACCGGCCACGTTGCCCGGGTACTGCGCGAGCGAGGTCGGCAGGTAGCTGAAGATCGACTCCCGGGTCATGAAGAGGGTGCCTTCCCAGTCGACGCCTCCGTCGTAGAGCTTGCTCCTTGACGTGTCCGTCTCCAGTGCCCGCCGCACCTGGTAGCCGCCGTTGGAGATGCCCACGGCGTAGGACCGCGTCACATGGGCGACGTGGTATGCGCCGCCGATCGAGTCGAGCAGCGAGCGGGCCGACGTGGTGGCCTGGCGCATGCGCTGGGTCCACTCCTGGATCGCAGCCATCGGGCACCAGGGCGTCCCGCACGAGCCCGCCTCGTCGTCGCCGTCCCGGTAGAAGTTGGCGCCCATGTTGCCCTTGTCCTGGGCGATGTAGGCCCAGCCCTTCTCGAGCACGTAGTCGGAGAACACGAAGTCGCTGGCAAAGGCGTCGCGGATGCCGGGCGTTCCGGCTGTCACCAGGTGTCCGTCCCAGGTGTCGGGGATCCGAACCACGAACTGGCCGTCGTGATGGCAGGCGCTGACGCAGGTGCCGCCGGGGCGCGGCGTACAGCCCGGGATCCAGGGCACGCCTGATTTGCTGGTGAGGGCGGGCTCGGCCTGGAAGGCGTTGCATCCGTCGGGCCAGTAGCCGTCGAGCTGAAGCCCCGACACGGGAGGGGAGGTGGGGTTGGTGTAGTGGGAGTTGAGGGTGCCGCTCCCCGGCGGCGGAAAGCCCATCCCGGTCAGTGAGCCTGGGTCGGTCCAGGGATTGTTGGTGGTGGTGAGATCGGCCACCTGGTGACAGTCAAGCCAGGCTGCGCCCAGGTCCTGGCGCCAGGCCGAGAGGTCGGAAGGACAGGTGTGTATGGTCGCCGCCGAGGCGGCGAGCGGCGTTGCGAGCCCGAACGACACCGTGGCCGGAAGAAGCCAGAGCCCCATGGCCAGGAAGGCCGAGAGCGCACGCCTCACCCTCCCGAACCTACCAAGGACCCGATGCGCAGGCAATCTCCCTAGCTGGAGATGCGCGCGCGAAGGGCCCGGTGGAGGATCTTGCCGGTCGGCGTCCTCGGCATGTCGCCATCGCCGATGATCTCGATCGAGCGCGGCCGCTTGTAGCCTGCGATGCGGCCGCGGCACCACTCGAGCAGCTCGGCAGGCGTTGCCTCCTGGCCCTCGCCCAGCACGACCACCGCGTGCACCGACTCTCCCCACCTGCGATCGGGGACGCCGATCACGGCCACCTCCTTCACCTTCGGATGACCGCCGAGCAGGTTCTCGACCTCGGATGGGTAGACGTTCTCGCCGCCGCTGATGATCAGGTTCCCCTTGCGGTCGACCAGGTGGTAGAAGCCGTCCTCGTCCCGGCGGGCAAGGTCGCCGACCGTGCAGTAGCCGTCCCGGAAGGCCTCGGCGGTCTTCTCGGGCAGGTTCCAGTAGCCGGAGAACGTGTAGGGCGTCGCCGAGTACAGCTCTCCGACCTCGCCATCGGGCACGTCGGCGCCGCTCTCGTCGAGCAGCCGGATCGGAGCCGAACCCGTGAACTCGCGCCCGACCGAGCCCAGCTTGGTCAGCTGCTCCTCGGGACGGAGCAGGGTCACCCAGCCCGCCTCTGTGGAGCCGTAGAGCTCGTAGAGCTGCGAGCCGGCGAACTGCTCGAGGATCGCCAGCTTGGTGTCCCTTCGGGCCGAGGCCGAAGAGATCAGCAGCCTGCGCACGTCGGTGCCCCGATAGCGTTCCTTCACCGCGCTCGGGAGGTCGAGCATGGTGATGTAGTGGGTGGGCACCAGGGACGTGAAGGTGACGTGGAGCTCGGATAGCGTGCGCAGGAGCTCCTCGGGATCGAAGCTGCTGCGGTCGTAGACGCAGCAGGTGGCGCCGCAGTAAGCGAATGACGCAAAGAAGTACAGCGAGTTGGCGTGGCAGAGCGGCATCACGAGGAGCGCCGAGTCGCTCGCGCTGAACCCGAAGTCGAGATCGGTTATGAGCGCGATCGCGGCCGCGCTGTGGTGAGCCTGGACGGCGCCCTTCGGTCGCCCCGTGGTGCCCGAGGTGTACATCATCGCCCAGGCGTCGGCGCCCGCCAGGGGGATGCCCGGCTCGCTCGGCGCGCCTGAAGCGAGCAGCTCCTCGTAGGATAGGAAGCCGGCCGGTGGCGGCCGCCGGCCGAACTGGATCCAGGTCGCCGCCGATCCGAGCTCGGACGCCAGCGCCAGGACCGGCCCCGCCAGCTGGTCCTGCACGATCACCGCGCGCACGCCGGCGTCCTCGACGATGTAGCGGATCTCCGCCGTGAGCAGCCGGAAGTTGACGGGCACGACGACCAGCCCCGCCTTGGCGGTGGCGGCATAGATCTCGAGCCACTCGACGCAGTTGTAGGCCAGGACGGCGACCCGGTCGCCCTTGCTGAGCCCGATGCCGAGCAGCGCGTTGGCGAGGCGCTGCGCGCGCTCGTTCCACTCCCGATAGGTCAGGGCGCGCGAGAGATCGCGGGCCCCGACCTTGTCCGGGAATCGGTGCGCGCCGGCGGCGATGGCGGCGCCGAGGTCGAGCAGCCGGGGCGCCGGCCCGCCCCGGTCACCGCCGGCGTTCTTGTTCGGCGTCATCCCAGGCCGTCAGCGCCTGCCGGTCGGGCACCCATCCGAGGCCCTTGCCGGCATCCGACGAGACCGCGTCCCGCGTCACCACCACGTCGAGCAGCGCCGGCGCCCTCTCGAACGCGGCCCGCAGGGCCGGACGCAGCCGCTCGGGATCCTCCACTCGCTCGGCGTGCAGGCCGAAGGCCCCCGCCATCTGGGCGTAGTCGGAGTTTTCGAGGGTCGTCCCCACCACCCGGCCGCCATAGTTGACCTCCTGGTCGTAGCGCTCGATGTTCCAGGCCGCGTTGTTGGCGACCACGAAGACCGCCCGGGCGCCATGGCGGCGAGCCGTGTCGATCTCCATGGCGTTGATGCCGAAGGCGCCGTCGCCGCAGATCGCGACCACCTGCCGGCCGGGCTCGGCCAGCGCGGCCGCGATCGCGAAGGGGACGCCCACCCCGAGGCAGCCAAAGGCTCCCGAGTCGAGGTAGGAGCGCACGTCGAGGCCGGCGCGCGCGAAGCTCAGGAGATCGCCGCCGTCGGCGACCGCGATCGCATTCGGTTCGAGCACCTCGCGCAGGGCGGCAAAGATCCGGTTGGGATGCATGCGGCCGTCGGCGCCGGCGGGAGCCGCCCCCAGGGCGGCGGCATGCTGCGCCGCCCGCCGGACGTGCTCCTCCCGGAGCGCGCGCGTCCACTCGGCGTCGAGCGCCGTCGACTGCGGAGCGGAGTCGGCCAGCGCCGCCAGGGCCAGGGCCGGCGTGGCCAGGATCTCAGCGTCGCCACGCCGGTTGTCACGCAGCTCCTCGATGTTGCCGGCGACCCGGACGAACCGGGCCTTGGGGAAGACGGCGGGCGAGCCGTAGCCGACCTGGTAGTCGAGCTTGCGGCCGACCACCACCACCAGGTCAGCCTCGCGCATGGCCCGGGCGCGCACGGCGCCGACCACCGAAGGGTTCTCGGGTGGCACCAGCCCGCGGCTCTCCTGGGTATCCAGGTAGAGAGCCCCGGTGGCGTCGAGCAGGCGCACCAGCGCCTCTCCCGCCCGGGCCGCCCCGCGGCCGGTGATGACCAGCGGCCGGGCGGCGGCCGCGATCATGGTCGCGGCCAGCGCGACCTGGTCGGGATCGGGCGGCTGCTCGCGCGCCGGCCGTGGCCGCAGGTGCTCCTGGAGGATCGCGTTCGGGTGTACCCGCTCCCTCAACACGTCGGTCGGGAACTCGACGTAGACCGGTCCCGGCGCCGGCCCGTCGCCGAGAGCCGCGCTCACCGCCTCGTCGAGCTCCCGCGCGGCGTTCTCGGCCACCCGCACCGTCCGGGCCAGGCGCGTGACCGGCCGCAGGATTTCGACATGGGGGATGCCCTGCAGAGGGCCCATGCCCTCCTGCGGGCGTGGCGGGCAGCCCCCGATCAGCAGCACCGGCGCGCGCTCCAGCTGGGCGTTGGCGACGGCGGTGATGCAGTTGGTGACGCCCGGTCCCGCGGTGGCCAGCGCGACACCCAGCTCGCCGGTCAGCACCGCGTGCGCGTGGGCCATGTGCACGGCTGCCCCCTCGTCGCGCACGTCGATGATGCGCACACCACGCTGGGCCAGCTGGTCCCAGATGGGCTGAATGTGGCCGCCCTGGAGGCCGAACACGCGATCGATCCGGCGCGCGACGAGGAACTCGGCCACCAGCTCGGCGACCGTGCCCGCGGGAAAGGCCACGCTGTCCACGGCGCCCACAGCCAGATCGATTATGGCGTCAGACCGGGCCCGGCGCCAGTCGTCGTGGTGTGGCGGTCAGCGCTCGGCGACGGCGAGGGTGAAGGAGAGGTGCATCCGCCAGGCGTCCTCGCCCAGCTCCCGCATCTGCGGTTCCAGCACCTGCGCCAGCCGGGCCCGGCGCACCGGCCCCATCGAGGACACGACCGTGTGTGTGAAGGGGCCGAGTCCGGCCAGCATCTCGATCCACTCCCATGGCGTCTGCGCCCGAAAGCCGGTCATCACCTGGGTCCGCCGCGTCTCCCTGAACCCGTTCTCGCGAAGCAGTTCGGTAAGCACCTCGGGCTCGCCGAAGCTGGCGTGGTAATCGGGCAGCCGCGGAATCTCCACGCCGTCCTCCTGGGCCAGCTTGGCCAGTTCCTCGACCGAGATCTCCTGCGCGGGGGTGCTCATGCTGCGCATCTGGCAGGAGAGCGCGATCCGGCCTCCTGGCCTGGTCACGCGGGCCGCCTCCTCCAGGGCCCGGAAGGGGTCGAGCAGGTAGGCGAGGGAGTCGCCGAAGGTGACGGCGTCGAAGGTGGCGTCCCGGAAGACGAGGTCTTCGGCCCACATCTCGTGGTAGCGGACGCTGCGCCTGCGGGTTTGGGCGCGAGCCAGCTTCAACATGCCGGGCGAGGCATCGATCCCCACCACCTCGCCTCCCCGGCCGAGCCGCGCGGCCACGGCGCGGGCGACCAGGCCGGTGCCGGTGCCGACGTCGAGGACATGATCGGATTTGCCCGGCTCGAGCAGGGCGGCCAGGCGTTCCGCCGCCTTGGCATGAATCCCGCCGGCCCAGGTGTCGTATTCGGACGCGATCTCGTCGAAGTGGTCGACGAGGTGCGCGGCCAGGCGGGAGGCAAGCGTCATTGGGCCGTGGCCTCCGGATTGTATGAGGCGGGCAGCGGCCGGCGCGAGGCACCGTATTCGGTATCCTTGGCATCGCATCGAGAGCGGCTCGCGGCGGCGAGCCCGGCAACCTGGCAGCGGACACCCAAGGTGCCATTCCGCGAAGCGGAGATGCGGCCGGCGAACTCGGCAATTCCGGTGTCCGAAATCGGAGGACATGGTGGTTAAGCGGCAGCTGACGGACAGCGTGGAGGCACGTCTTCGCCGGCTTCTCGATCAGCGGATCCTTGTCTTCGACGGCGCCATGGGCACGATGCTCCAGGCCGAGAGGCTGAGCGAGGAGGACTGGCGCGGCGATCGCTTCCGCACGCATCCCAAGCCGCTGCAGAACGACGTCGACATCCTGAACCTCAGCCGGCCGGAGGTCGTCGAGAAGGCACATCGCAGCTACCTGGAGGCGGGCGCCGACATCGTCACCACCAACACCTTCACGGCCACCCCGGTGGCCCAGGCCGACTTCGGCCTGCAGGACCTCGTCTACGAGATCAACCGGGCGGGCGCCGAGATCGCCCGCCGCGCCATCGGTGACAGGGGGGAGCGCTTCGTCGCCGGCTCGCTGGGGCCGACCAACGTCACTCTCTCACTCTCGCCCCGGGTGGAGGACCCCGCCTACCGGTCGCTGACCTTCGATGAGCTGAAGGCCGGCTATGCGGAGGCGGCGCGCGGCCTTCGCGACGGGGGCGCCGACTTCCTGCTGATCGAGACCATCTTCGACACCCTCAACGCCAAGTCGGCGATCGCGGCCTGCCTCGAGGTCGCGCCCGAGCTCCCGCTGATGATCTCGCTCACCGTCGTCGACCGCAGCGGCCGCAACCTCTCCGGACAGACGCCGGAGGCGTTCTGGGCCTCGGTCGAGCACGCGCGGCCCCTCGCCGTCGGCCTCAACTGCTCGCTGGGCGCGGCCCAGATGCGGCCCTTCCTGACCGAGCTTTCACGCGTCGCCTCGGCCTATGTCACCTGCTATCCCAACGCCGGCCTCCCCAACGCCTTCGGCGGCTACGACGAGCAGCCGCCGACGACCAGCCGCCTGCTCCACGAGTTCGCGCGGGACGGTCTGGTCAACGGGGTGGGCGGCTGCTGCGGAACCTCACCCGCGCACATCGAGCAGATCCGCCGCGCCGTCGAGGGGCTGCCCCCGCGCCGCCTTCCGGAGCCCAGCGGCCGTCCGCTCTTCAGCGGGCTGGAGCCCTTCGAGATCAAGCCCACGACCGGATTCGTGACGGTGGGCGAGCGGACCAACGTGACCGGCTCCAAGCGCTTCCGCCGCCTGGTCGAGTCCGACGACTACCAGGCCGCGCTCGAGGTGGCGCTCGAGCAGGTGAGGGGCGGGGCCAACCTGCTCGACGTCAACATGGACGCCGACCTCCTCGACTCGGAGGCGGCGATGACAAGGTTCCTGAACCTGGTGGCGACGGAGCCCGAGATCGCCCGTCTCCCGGTCATGGTCGACAGCTCGCGCTTCTCGGTGCTGGAGGCCGGGCTCAAGTGCCTGCAGGGCAAGGGCGTGGCCAACTCGATCAGCCTGAAGGAGGGCGAGGGGCCGTTCCTCGAGCAGGCCGAGCGGGTGCGGCGGCTGGGCGCG
>CAYLIP010000063.1:0-899 GCA_964383855.1 uncultured Actinomycetes bacterium
CCGCTGGTGATCAGGTTGCGCCGGATGTTGTCGAGCCACAGGCTCTGCCCCTCTCGCTGCAGGAGGGCGATCGGGCTGCCATTGCCGCCGCTGTTCCGCTTCCCGTTCCTGACCGCCATCACCTAGGCCCCGACCAACCGGCGCGCGGCGGCGGCGATCTGGCCGGCGGAGATCCCGGCGGCCTCCATCAGCTCCTGGGGCGTGCCCGAACTCGGGAGCGAGCCCACCGCGCACTGCAACACCTGGGGCGGATCCGGCTCCGAGGCCAAAGCTTCGAGGACGGCGGCGAAAAGGCCGCCCTGAGGGTAGTGGTCCTCGGCCACCACCAGCCGGCCGCCGGTGTCGGCGCTGGCGGCGACCAGGGTGTCCACGTCGACCGGCTTCACCGAGTAGAGATCGATCACCCTCGCCTCGATGCCGCCGGCCGAGAGCTCCTCGGCGGCGGCCAGGCAGTTGTGAAGCGTGACTCCGGCGCCGATCAGCGCCACCTGCGGCTGGGAGGGGTCGCGGACCACCTTGGCCCCCCCCACCTCGAAGGTCTCCTGGGCTTCGTAGAGGACCGGGTAGGCGCCCCGCGTTGTGCGCATGTAGACGATCCCCGGGGTCGAGGCCATGACCTCGACCAGGCGGGCGGTCGAGTTGCCGTCGCTCGGGTAGAGGACGACCGAACCGTTGACCGCGCGCATCGCGGCCAGGTCCTCGAGTGCCATCTGGGAGGGACCGTCCTGGCCGATCTCGACCCCGGCATGCGAGCCGGCGAGCTTGATGTCGACCTCTGAGATGCCGGCCATGCGGATGAAGTCGTAGGCGCGGCTGAAGAAGGCGGCGAAGGTCGAGGCGAAGGGCTTGTAGCCGCGCACGGCCAGCCCGACGGCGGTCGCCGTCATCTGCTGCTCGGC
>CAYLIP010000063.1:909-13835 GCA_964383855.1 uncultured Actinomycetes bacterium
ATGAACATCTCGAAGAAGCGATCCGGGAACGCGTCGCCGAACTCCTCCGAGTACGTCGAATTGGACACCTCGCCGTCGGTCGCCACCACCGCGGGGTCGGCCCCGAGCGCCTTCAGGGCGTCGCCGTAAGCCTTGCGCGTGGCCACCTTGTCGCCCCGCTGGTAGACGGGCAGCCGGATCTCGCCCCCCGGCCTGCCGAGCTGTGCCGGCTCTCCGGGCTCTGGCTTGGCCGTCTCGACGACCAGGTCGCGCCGGCCGCCCAGCTCGCGGATGGCGCGCTCGGCCATGTCCGGCGGCAGCGGCTTACCGTGCCAGCCCTCCTTGTTCTCGACCTCGCTGAAGCCTTTGCCCTTGAGCGTGCGCGCGATCACCACCACCGGCCGGCCGGTGGCCGCCCTCGCCTCTGCGAGCGCCCGGTCGATCTCGGAGACGTCGTGCCCGTCGATCACGATCGGGTGGCAGCCGAAGGCCTCCACCCGCCGCGCGTAGGCCTCGGTGTCCCAGCCCAGCTCGGTCTCGCCGCGCTGGCCCAGCCGGTTCACGTCGAAGATCGCGGTCAGGTTGGAGAGCCCGTAGTGCCCGGCCTTGTCGAGGGCCTCCCAGACCGAGCCCTCGGCCAGCTCCGAGTCGCCGCAGAGGGTCCAGACGTGGTACGGCAGCTTGTCGAGGTACTTGCCGGCAAGCGCGATGCCAACCGCGATCGGCAGGCCCTGACCCAGCGACCCGGTGGCCACGTCGACCCAGGGGATGACCGGCGTCGGGTGCCCCTGGAGGCGCGAGCCGAACTTTCGGAAGGTCATCAGCTCCTCGTCGCTGATGGCCCCGGCCGCCTTGAACATCGCGTAGCAGAGCGGCGAGGCATGTCCCTTCGAGAAGACCAGGTGGTCGTTGTTCGCCTCCTCGGGGTCGTTCCAGTCGTAGTGGAGGTGGCGGGCGACCAGCACCGCGATCAGGTCGGCGGCCGACATCGAAGACGTCGGGTGTCCGGAACCGGCCTCCGTGCTGCAGCGGATGGAATCGACCCGGAGCTGCTGGCCGAGGTCGGTCAGAAAGTCGACGTCCTGCTTCTCAAGGGTTGCTGCGAGAGCCATGTCACCTCCCATTTCACCGCTTCCGGCCCCGGAGCCGCATGTGCGCGGGCGCCCCCGCATCGACCAGGCGGTCGACGACCAGCGCCTGGTACAGGCGCTCCTGCCTTCCCATCTCGGCCGCGTACACCCGGTGGGCCGCGGGGTCTGGGGAAAAGGTACCCCCGGCCGGGAGCCGGCGTCGGATCCTGACTCCCAGGTGCTCGAGCGCGAGCAGCGCGGCCCCCCGGCTCGAGCTCTCCTCGTACCGGCTGCGCCGGACCGGCTTGCCCACGCAGTCGGCGAGGATCTGCATCCAGGAGCGGCTGGAGAGCAGCGCCACGCCGCTCGCGACCAGCCGCTCCGCACCCGGCGCGGCCTGGTCCAGGCGCCCGTCGACGCCGGCGATGCTGAGAGCGATGCCCTCCATGCCCGCGCGCATGATGTCGGCGGCCGTGGTCGCAAGCGTCAGCCCCGCGATCGCCCCCGTGGCGCGCGCCGCAAAGCCGGGGCTGCGCTCACCGGCCAGCAGGGGCAGAAAGACCAGGCCGTGGCCGGCGGGCGGCATGCGCGCCACCCGCCTCTCCAGCTGCTCGGCCGAGGCCCGGAAGTTGTCGAGCACCCAGGCATGGAGATTGCCGCCGTTGCTGAACGAGCCGCCCAGGATGTACCTGCGGCCGTCCAGCCGGTAGCACCAGAGTCCCTCCGGCAGGCGCCTCGGCAGCGTCTCGGTCATGACCCGGATGGCGGCCGAGGTGCCGATCGTGACCGCGCGCTGCGAGGGGTCGACGCAGTCACTCCCGAGGTTGGCGAGCGCGCCATCGCCGGCCGCCGGCACCAGGCGAGCGCCGGCCAGCGGCGGCCACCGGCGAGCCAGCCGCGGCGCCAGCCGGCGGGGCTCGTCGGCGATCTCCGGCAGCTGCTCGGGGCGCAGCCCCAGCAGGTCCAGCATCTCGGCGTCCCAGCCGGGCCTCCGGAGCCGGCAGATGCCGGTCGCCGAGGCCATCGACAGGGAGGTGGTGAAGTCGCCGCACCAGCGCTCGAGCAGGAGATCTCCGAAGCTGCACCAGCGCTCGGCGCTGGCGGCGCCCGCCCACGCCAGCTTGGCCGGCCAGTAGCTGGGATGGATCGGGCATCCGGTCCGCTGCCGGATCTCCGAAGCGTCCGGGCGGCGGGCCAGCTCCTCGGCCTGGCGATGGCTGCGGGAGTCCGACCAGAGCAGCAGCGGGGTCGCCGGCCGCCCGCCTCTGAGGCCGAGCAGGCCGTGCCAGAAGGTCGAGATGCCAACCGCGGCCACCTGCTGCCGGCATCCGCGGAGGACGTCGTCGACCGCCCGCTCGGTCAGGCGCAACAGCTGCTCGGCGGACACCTCGGCGGTGCCGTCGGCCTTCACGTCTGGGACGTAGGGGTGGTGCGAGGCGGAGCCCTCGACGGGCGCGCCGCCACCGTCGTGAAGGAGGGCGCGCACCGACGAGGTGCCCACGTCCAGGGCCAGGACCAGCGGCTCTCTCAGTCGAGCCAACGCTCTTCGATGCCGAAGGTCTCGCTCGACCAGGTCCGGAGCTGGGCCCGGACACCGACCCTGCGGAGCGCGCTCAGGAAGGCGCCCTCGGGGAGCGCCTGGAAGGGCCGGAGAGCCGCCGCCGGAGCCGGCACCAGCGGGTGCGCGCTCACCTCGTGCAGGCGCGCCGCTTCCTGCCAGCGGTCGGCGTCGGCGATGGCGATGGCGTACTCATGGACGCCCAGCATCTGGGCGCCGGGCGTGAGCAGCGTGGGGCCGGCCGGCCCCGGCCGGTTCTCCAGGTCGGGTCGGGAAAGCCAGCCCACGCTGCGGATCAGGGTGATCGCGATGCCGTCCGGCAGCAGCTCGTACTCGAAGGGGCCGCCCAGCGAGACCGCGCGGCCCCCGCTCAGCACCCAGCCGCGCGCGGGGTCGGTCCTGAGGTCGTATTCAGCTCCCGCCTCGCTGCCCGGCTTTCGGTAGGGCCGGTGCACGGCGCCGAAAGCCACGCCCGCCCATGCCCCGTCCACGGTGTCGCAGGGGATCACCAGGCGGACCCGGCGGTCGCCGGAGCGGTTGTCGAGCGCCAGCCGCAGCTCGATGTAGCCCTCGCTGTGGCGCCGTGCCACCGCCCCGCCGGGCAGGGGCGCCCGGCGAGGCTGGGCGCCGGGCGGTGGATCGAACGTGTACTCGTCGCCACGGTCTTCGATCTCCTCCAGCTCGAGTCCCAGGGAGCCCACGTCGAGTGGCTGTGGCGGCGGGCCCCCGGCCGGGCCGGCGCCGAGCGGGGGCACGCCCAGCCGGGGAAACGGGCTCGGGTTGAAACTGGCCGCCATTCCGGCCTCAGCTCGGGACTCGCCCAGCCCCGCCCACAGGCGGTCGGCCACCGCCGCCGCCCGCTCGAGCCGCTGCGCGGCCTGCTCGTGGACCTGGTCGATCGAGCACCCGCAGATGCTGTCGTGGGCGCTGTTCAGGATCAGCTGCCGCCAGGCATAGGCGAGTTCACGGGCCGGCCAGGGCCGGCCGGAGAGCGTCCAGGCCGGCTCGACATAGCGCTCCAGCCGGCGCTCCACAGCGGCGTGCCGCAGCTTGAGCGGAAAGCGCGCCGAGAGCGTGCCCTTGAGCACGAAGGAGGTGGCCGCGGAGTGCAGCTCCCCGGCGATCCGGCCCCGCGCCGGCGGCCGGGCGGCCGCGTACTCCTCCAGGGTGGAGATGGCGGCGGGGCCCGCCGTGGCCGCCTCCTCCAGCCCCGCCGACAGCCCGACCGGCACGGGCAGGTGATCGTCGCCGGTCATCACCAGCCAGGGGCCATCCGGGTTGTGCTCACGCTGCCAGCCCACCTCTTCGCCCAGCCGCCGAGCCAGCTCGGGAGCCGCCACCGGCATCTCCCGGCCGTGCCCGTATCCCCGGCGCATGTGCACGACCTCGACCTCCGAGCCATCCAGACCGGCCCAGGTGAAGACGCTGGCGCCGATCTCCGCCGGCACCCCCCGCCAGAGCACCGCGACCTCGATCCCTAACCGCCTCAGGATCTGGGGCAGCTGAGCCGTGTGCCCGAACTGGTCGGGCACGTAGCCGACCAGCATCGGCCGCGCGCGCGGCGCCCAGGCCCGGGCTCGCGCCAGCCCGAGCTCCAGGTTTCGGAGCAGGGACTCGCCGCTCACCAGGTGCTCGTCGGGCAGCGTGTACCAGGGACCGAGCGAGACACGCCCGGCCTCGGCGGCGGCCCGGAGTGCCGCCGCATGCCAGGGACGGACCTCCAGGTAGTCGTCCACCACGGCCATCTGGCCGTCGAGGTGGAAGCGAAGCCGCGGCTCCCGGTCGAGGGTTCGCAGGAGCGTGTCCATGAGGCCCGCGAGCCGGCGCCGGTAGACCGCAAAGGGCAGGTACCACTCGCGATCCCAGTGCGTGTGCGGCACGACATGGACCCTGGGCCCGGTCACCGGAGACCGGATCGCAGAAGGCACCCGGTTATTGTGTCGGGGGCGGCGGCGTGGTGTTGGGGGCGCCGGAGGGCACCGCGCCGGGCTGGGTCGGACTCGTCGAGCCCAGCGGCCGGTCGAGGGTCTTCCGGTCGTTCTGGAAGCGCTCGTTGAGCCGCGCGATCTGGGCGGCGTCCGGCTTCATGCCGTTGGTGGTGAGCAGCCTCTCCAGCGGGTCGACGGGTTGGGAAGCCTGCTGCAGGTAGGACTCGCGGGCGCGCTTCCAGCCGGTGTCGTGCTTGCGGAGGCCGCCCAGGTCGGCCGCCGCCACCCGCAGCGAGTCGTAGCGGTCGGCCATCGCCTGGACCGCTCGTGAGCCGTGCCGAGTCGCCGCCTCGGTCTCCGCCTCCCGAACCCGCTCCTCGGACAGCTTGACCTCGAGATTGGCGTGTTGGACGCGGTCGAACGTGAGCGCGAGGAGGATCCTCTCGTCGAGCCGCTTCAGCGGGTAGATGGCCGAGCTCGGCGTCGAGAAGTCGGCCGCAAAGGCGAGCACGGCGCCGGCGACCACGGCCAGGATCGCGGCCAGGATGAGCGCGGCCCCGGTCCCGATCGGGTTGGCCCGGGGACGCGGCCTTCGCCCCGGCACCGCCGCCGGCGTGTGGTGGCGGTGGACCCACTGCGCCCGGCGCGCCTCGGTCGCCGCCAGGAAGTGGTTGCGGACCCGGGCCTTGACCTCGGGCGGGGCCGGCTGCGCGGGCAGCGAGACCAGGTTGGCGGCGGCGGCCAGCAGCGGACCCGACTCGGAGAGCGCGGGCGCCAGCTGGGCGGCCTCGGCCGCCGGCGCGCCGTCGAGCAGGCGATCGAGGGCGGCATCGAGCTGCCTCAGGGCCGCCGGCAGCGCAAAGCTGAGGCCGGAGGAGGCGCCCCGGAGTGCTCGCAGCGCCGCCACCTCGGAGCCCAGCACCGACGCCGGGCGGCGCGCGGTGGCGGTCGCGATCTGCGCCGGGCTGAGCCCGGCCACCAGGCGCAGGGTGATCGCCTCATGTTCGGCGGCGGGCAGGCGGGCGATCGACTCGCGGACGCCGTGTGCGGCAAACCGCGCCCGGGGCAGGCGGCGCGCGGCTTCCTCGGCCAGCGCCAGGATCATGGCGGTGGCACCGGCGGCGTCCCCTTCGAAGTCATGGAGGCGGTCGATCCAGCGGGTGAAGGCGGACTCGGTGATCTCCTCGGCGGTGGCATGATCGCCGGACAGCGCATGGGCGAACTCGAAGACATCGTCGAAGGCGCGGTCGAAGACCTCGGCCAGGGCGTCGTGCTGAAAGCTCCGCGCCCGGGCGAACAGCTGTGGTGAGGCGGCCGCGGGCGTCTTTGGCTGTTCCATTGAACCACCAAGACTATAAGGTTTTTCGTGTCCGTCGATGACGCTTTTGACCCCGCTCGAGTGTGGGTTCGGAACGCTGGCGCGGCCTGCACTTCGGCGTCCTTGCTGATCGGCCTCGGGCTTCTCGGCGTGCCCCGCCTCCCCACTCTGCCGGAGGCGGCCCGCCTCTTCGGGGCGAGCGCCGAGCTCGGCGCCCCCGGCATCCTCGACTACCTCGCCTGGCCCGGCCGGAGGGCTCCCCTCGACCGCCGGGTCGAGGCTCTCGCGGCCGCCCGCGGCCGCCGCGTCGCCTCCCTTACCCGTCTCGTGCTGCCCGGGCGCCCTCTGCGGGCGCTGCCGGGCCAGGTCCTCGTCGCCCATCTTCTCTATGGACAGGAACGGCCGCGCGTGTACGGATACTGGGGTTTTCGGCTGCTCGATCGCGGGACCTGGGACACCGGCGGCCACTCGGTCGTCCTGCTCGGGCCGGCGGACCGAGGCTGGCGCGTGCTCGACCCCAACTGGGAGGGTGTCCAGGCGTGGCCGCGGCCGGGGATCGCCGTCACCACAACCAGGCTTCGGCTGGCTTAGGCCAGCTGTTCGACCTCGCTGACCATGCGGTCGAGGATCTTGAGCCCGGAATCCCAGAAGGCGGGGTCGTTGACGTCCATGCCCAGCGCCTTGACCAGCTCGTCGGGTCGCCGCGAACCGCCGGCGCCGAGAAACTCCAGGTAGCTGTCGACGAAGCCGGCTCCAACCTCCTGGTAGCGCTGGTAGATGGCGAGGGCGAGCAGGTTGCCGAAGGCGTACGCATAGACGTAACCGGGCGTGTGCATGAAGTGCCCGACGTAGCTCCACCAGGCGCTGTGGTCGTCGGTCAGGGTCAGGGAGTCGCCGAACATGGCCTGGAGCGACGCCTGGAAGTGCTCGCCCAGCTGCTCCGGGGAGAGCTCGCCCTGCCGGCGGCGGGCCGTGTGCACGGCGTCCTCGAAGCGGTTGAAGGCGATCTGCCGGAAGATGGTCGCGAAGCCGCCCTCGAGCTGCTGGCACAGCATGGACAGGCGCACCTGCGGATCCTTCTCGCCGGCCATCAGGCGGTCGAAAGTCAGCGCCTCCCCGAAGACCGAGGCCGTCTCGGCCAGGGTCAGCGGCGGGTGGTAATCGAAGATGTGCTGGTGGGTCGCCAGGCGGTCGTGCAGCCCGTGGCCGAGCTCGTGGGCCAGCGTCAGCGCATCGTTGAGCTGGCCGGTGAAGTTCATGAGCACGAACGGGTGCATGGACGGCGTGGCCGCCGCGCAGTAGGCGCCGCCGCGCTTGCCCGCCTCGACCGGGGCGTCGATCCACGACTGCTCGAAGAAGTCCTCGACCAGCCGGCCGGCCCGCTCCGAGAACCGGTAGTAGGAGCCGAGCACGAGCTCGCGGGCCTCGGCCCAGGCGATCTTTCGCTGCGTCTGCGCGACCGGGGCGTAGCGGTCCCACTCGTAGAGCTGGTCGAGTCCCAGCAGCCGCCGCTTGACGCGGTAGTAGCGGGCGACGATGTCGTAGCGCCCGGTGACCGCCGTGACCAGGGCCTCGACCGCGGCGTCGTCGATCTCGTTGGCGAGGTTGCGCGCGCTGATCCAGCTCGGGTACTTGCGCAGCCGGTCGTATATGGCCTTGCTCTGGAGGACCACGTTGAAGACGTAAGTCCGCGTGCGGAGGTCGGCCCGGAGCGCCGCCGTGACGGCGTCGGTGGTGCGCTTGCGCAGCTCGCGATCGGGCTCGCGTAGGTTGGCCAGCGCGGCGTCGATCGGCATCGCGGTGCCGTCGAGGTCCACGTTGATGCCGGTCACCAGCTCCTCGAAGAGCCGGGTCCAGGAGCCGGTGCCCACCGGGCTGATGTCGGCCAGGAGCCGCTCCTCGGTTTCCGTGAGCTGATGCGGGCGTTCGAGCCGCTCCTGCTCGACGGTGTGCCGGTAGCGGCCCGCCCTGGGGTCGGCGTAGAGCCGCGCGGCCTGCTCGTCGTCGAGGGCGGCCAGCTCGAGGCTGAAGAAGACCATGTGGCGGCCCCGCTCGGCGCCCGCCTCGCGGATGCGGCCGACCAGCCGGCCGGCAACCGGATCGTGCGTGCGCAGGCTGTGCAGCAGCATGGCGTAGAGGGCGGGTCGCGACTGCCGGTCGTGGTACTCGCCGAGGCTGTCCATCATGTCCGCGAAGGCGGCCGGGTCGAGCTCGGCGATCCGTCCCCGGTAGGCCTGCTCGAACTCCTGTGCGAACTTCAGCCCTTCGGCCAGGGTGGCCTCGATGGCGGGGTCGTCGGGGGAGGAGTAGAACTCCGTCAGCTCCCAGCGGACGTTCTCGGCTCCGGTGGCCTCTGCGATCGTCTCGGTCACTTCGAGCCAGCTTAGCCGCAAGCGCGCCGGGGTCGCCGGCCGGGGCCCATGGGGCCGGGCTCCTCGCCCTTGCCAAGCCTCAGCTTACGTGATACCGTCGCTATAGCTTTTTTCTACATAGGAGGGTAAGACCATGACGATTCCGACCGGTGATCATCTGATCATCTTTCTTCTCGTTGGGCTGGTGGCCGGCTTCCTCGCCAGCCATGTCGTCGCCGGCCACGGCTTCGGGCTCCTCGGCGACCTCATCGTGGGCGTGATCGGGGCCTTCCTGGGCGCCTTCATCCTGGCCGCCCTGGGCGTGGCCGCCACCGGACTGGTGGGCGAGATCGTGATCGCCTTCATCGGCGCCGTCATCCTGCTCGCGATCGTCCGCCTGTTCATGCGCGGAGGCGGCGGCTGGCGCCGGCGGCGGGGAGTCCTCTAGAACCGTCCCGCTGAGGCAGGGCTCGGGGGAGGGACCCGCCGGTTCCTCCCCCCGGGTCCATTCAGGCCCCGGCTTTTATGCCGCCCCGATCACCCGGGAGATGACCTCTCCGAGGTTGGGGCCACCCTTTCCGAAGGGCACCGTTCGCAGCCGGTGGGCGTAGACCATCTCGGCGACCTCGCTGATGTGCCCCACCGAGACCTCGTCGGCGCTGTCGTAGGCGGCCTTGGCCTGGGCGGCCCGGGCGCAGACCAGGTCGGCCCGGTGGCCATCGACCTCTAGCGCCACCGAGAGCTGGGCGATCAGGCGGAGTATCTCCCGCGGCAGCTCGACCTCGGGAAAGGTGCTGATGGCGCTCGCGATGCGGATCCGGATCGAATCCTCCTCCGCCTGGTGGGTGTCGTAGAAGGCGCCGGGGTCGTCCTCCCAGCCCGCCCGCTGCTCGACGATGGCCACCCTCTGCTCGAGGTCGCGAATGCCCTCGACGTCGACGCAGAGTCCGAAGCGGTCGAGCAGCTGGGGCCGGAGTTCCCCCTCCTCGGGGTTCATCGTGCCGACCAGGATGAAGCGCGCCGGGTGGGTCACCGAGACACCCTCCCGCTCCACCGTGTTCACGCCCATGGCGGCCGCGTCGAGCAGGACGTCGACGATGTGGTCGTCCAGCAGGTTGACCTCGTCGACGTAGAGGATGTTGCGATTGGCCTCGGCCAGCACGCCGGGCTCGAAGCGGCGGGAACCCTCCTTGAGGGCGGCCTCGAGGTCGATCGTCCCCACCACCCGGTCCTCGGAGGCGTTGATCGGCAGCTCGACGACGCGCATCCGGCGGGTCGTGCTCGGAAGCGGATCCTCCCCGTTCTCCAGCCGCTCGCGGCAGTCGCTGCAGAGCGTCTCCCGGTCGTCCGGGTGGCACCCGAAGTGGCAGCCGGCCACCACCTGCTGCTCGGGCAGCAGCCGGGCCAGGGCCCGGACCGCAGTCGACTTCGCGGTGCCCTTCTCGCCCCGGATCAGGACGCCGCCGACCGGCGGGTGGATCGCGTTCAGGACCAGGGCCAGCTTCATGCGGTCCTGGCCGACGATGGCGGTGAAGGGATACGAGTAGCGGTCGATGGCCATGGGTGACTACGCAGTTTACCGAGCGCTCAATCCGGGTCTCGATGCTCTCCGAAGGCCAGGAAGAGGACGGCGACCGCGGCCAGGGGGACCAGGTAGGCGAGCGCTCGAACCAGGTCGTCGGGCGGCCGCAGGTCGCGCGCTCGCATGACCACGAAGAGAAGGAGCGCGCCCACCGCAAGCGCCAGCAGGACGGCAGCCCAGCCGGGCAGGAGCGCGCCGCCGTAGCGGTCGTACCGGGCGGCGCGCCCGAGGAAGCCGCGCGCGTGCTCGCGGCCCTCGCGCCCGGTGTTGCCCGGGTCAGCGCCGGAGCTGTGACTCGACGGCTCTTGCGATCTCATCGCGAGAGAGGTCATAGAGCCCGTAGTAGCGGGCTCCCATGCGCTCGGCGAGGTCGGCGCAGGCGTTGATCGCGTAGGTCTGGTACATGGGCGCCACCCGGGCCAGGTGCTGCACCGAGGGCAGGTGCGAGAAGTCGCGGGCGGAATCGATCACCAGCGCCTCCAGGTGCTCGGCATTGATCAGCGCCGCCACCTTCTGCGCCTCGACCAGGGGCTCCTCCTTGAACATCGAGATGTTCCCCCGCCCGTCCGAGATCAGGACCAGCAGCGGCCGGATCGTGGGGTCGCGCATGAGCTCGCCGCGGATCACCTTGTAGCCCGCCATCAGGCCGTGCGTGAGCGGCGTGGTGCCTCCGACCGAGAGCCGCTCCAGCCGGCGCTGGGCGAGCGAGACCGAGGAGGTGGGCCGGAGCACGACTTCGGCCGACCGGTTCTTGAAGATCACGACCGCGACCTTGTCGCGGCGCACGTAGGCGTCCTGGAGCAGCGAGAGGATGGCGCCCTTGGTGGCGGCCATCCGCTGCTCGGCGTCCATGGAGGCGGAGGCGTCGACCACGAACACGATCAGGTTGCCGACCTTGCGCTCGCGCACCTTCTGGTGCAGGTCCTGGCGCTCGAGCAGCAGCCGGCCGCCTTCCTCTCGCCCGCGCCGAGCCTGGTGCGGCGCCGCCGCCCTCACGGTGGCGTCCAGCGCGAGGTCGGTCACCTTCTCCTGCGGCGACGCGCGCACGTACCGGCCGCGCCGGTCGGTTGACTGGGACGCCGCCCGCTTGCCGCCCTGCTTGCGCTGCCGGCGCTGGCGGGGCAGCTCGATCTTCTTCAGATTGAACAGCTCCTCGGCCTCCACCCCCGCATCGGCGCCACCCGAGGAGCCGCTGGTCGTCCCTTCGTCGGCGCCGGCCGACTGCTGGCCGGTCTCGCCCTCCGACGCCTGCGGCTCGGCCTGGGCCTCCTCGTCGCCTTCGCCACCGGAGGGCTCGGACTGCATACCTTCCGGCTCCTTCTGCTCACCCGCCTCGGTCGCTTGGGCCTGCTGCGGCTCGGGCTCCGGGTTGCGGTCCCGCTGGATGGGCGCCCGCGCCCGGTGGAGGAGCGCCAGCTCGGCGGCGTCGTAGATGTCATCGCGGGAGGGCGAGGGGTGCTCGCGGAGCGCCGCCAGGGCGCGCGCCGCGCGGCCGGTGACGACGTCTCCGCGATGACCCTGCACCTGCGCCTCGACGCAGATCGCAGAGATCAGCCGGGCCTGGCCCTGGGTCAGGGCCAGGCCGGGCAGGGCGTCGATGGCCTCCACCAGCCGAGCCGCGATCTCGGCGTCCACCGCCTCCCAGTGGGCGAGGAATCCGGGGTCGCTGCGGCGGAAGGCCTGGTCGCGCTCGGCGATCTCGATGCGCTGCTCGGGGTCGCGGATGCCCTCCACGTCGACGCAGAGCCCGAACCGGTCGAGCAGCTGGGGCCGCAGCTCCCCCTCCTCCGGGTTCATGGTTCCGACCAGGATGAAGCGCGAGGGGTGGGTGATCGAGATCCCCTCCCGCTCGACCGTGTTGACGCCCATGGCGGCGGCATCCAGCAGCACGTCCACGATGTGGTCGTCGAGCAGGTTGACCTCGTCGACGTAGAGGATGTTGCGGTTTGCCTCGGCGAGGACGCCGGGCTCGAAGCGGCGAGCGCCCTGGCGGAGCGCCGACTCGATGTCGATGGTGCCGACCACGCGGTCTTCGGACGCGTTGATCGGGAGGTCGACCACCCGCATGCGCCGGCGGACGGCCGGCAGTGGTCCCTGATGCGAGCGCTCGATGCAGTCGGCGCACCAGGTTTCGCGCTCCGCCGGGTTGCACCCGTAGTGACATCCCTCGACGACCTCGTGGTCGGGCAGAAGGCGGGCCAGCGCCCGGACCGCGGTCGACTTGCCGGTTCCCCTCTCCCCGCGGATCAGCACCCCGCCTACCGGAGGGTGGACGGCGTTGAGCAGGAGCGCCAGCTTCATCGCGTCCTGGCCCACGATCGCGCTGAAGGGATAGGTGTGACGGACGGCGGCCACGGCCCAAGCATAGGAGCGGGTGCGCGGGTGGGCGGCCGGAGCCGGGCGTTTCCACTCAGGTGAGCTACCAGCCAGGCTCGGCCGCGGACTTCGACCGGCTCTACCGGGAGACCTATCCGCGGCTGCTGCGGACCATCCACGCCATCGCCGGCGACCAGGCGGCGGCCGAGGACTGCGTGCAGGAGGCCTTCGTGCGGGCCTTCCAGGCCTGGCCCCGCTTCCGGCCCGACCGCCCGGCCGAGGCCTGGATCCACCAGATCGCGGTCAACGTCGCCATCTCCCACCGGCGCAAGCAGAGGCTGCGCGAGGTGGGCGAGCTGGTGCGCAGGCTCGGCCGCCCGCTCCCGCCGCCCGATCCCGCGGAGGAGGCCGAGCAGGGCGAGGTGGTGGCCGCGCTTCGCCGGCTGCCGCCCAGGGTCGCTGCCGCCTTCGTGCTCCGGCACTACCACGGCTACACCAACCGCGAGATCGCCAGCGCGGCCGGCGTCTCCGAGAGGATGGTCGGGCTCCGCCTGGCCCAGGCACGCACCGCCCTGCTCCGCTCGCTGGGTTCGAGCTGGAACTCACTTCCGACTTCGACGCCCTCCAGCGTTCCCCTGCTGGAGAGATAGTGGCGCAGGACGAGGATTGGATCCCGGAGAGCCTCCGGATCCGCATGGCGCGGGAGCTGGACGCCGTCCGCGGCGTGGCGCCCGAGCCTGCCCGCTACAAGCTTGCCGCCGCCAGGTCCGGCGGCGCGCCCCGCCGGCTGGCCGCGGCCGCGCTGGCGGCCGGAGCCGGCGCCG
>CAYLIP010000064.1:0-12833 GCA_964383855.1 uncultured Actinomycetes bacterium
CGTGGCCAGGCCGGCCACGCCGGTTTCGCCCCGGCCGGCGGCCCCCATGCCGGCGGCGCCGCTGCCCGCCCGGCCCGGGCCGCCGGAGGCCATGACCGAGCCCTCACCGGCGCCGGCGCCGGCGATCCCCGCCCGCCACTACGTCGCCACCGCGGCCGACTTCGAAGAAATGGATCGGGGCTTTGGCGGAGGCTTCGGCCAGCGCTTCAGCCGGGGCTTTGGAGAGCGCTTCCGCCACGGATTTGGTCGGGGGCTCGGTCAGGGCCTCGGTCAGGAGTTCGACGTGGGCCGGCTGGCGGTGCCGCTCATCGTCGCCGGCGCTCTGATCGTGGTTGCCGCCATGGGCTGGTTCGCGATCAGCTCGATAACCCACGCCCGGAGCGTGGCGACCAACGCCCCCGCCCCTTCCACGCGGCCCTCGGCGGCGGCGTCCCATGTCGCCGGGCCGAGCCCGACGCCGACCAGCCCCGCCACTCCCACGCCCAAGCCGCAGCCTTCATTCGGCCCGCCCGCGGCGGCGCCGGTCAAATCGGTCGCGATGCAGGCCCCCGGCTGCGTTCCCGGCGGCTCGTGCACCGCGGAGGTCGTCGTCGCGACCGCCAGCGCCCCCGCGCCCAACGACATCTCCTGGGTGGTGCGCGCCTACGATGCCTGCACCGGCACCACCACCGACGTGGGCACGGGGCACTTCACTGAGCAGCAGGGCTGGACTTCGATCGATGTGAACACCCCGGTCAAGCTGCCCGAGGCGCGGGGCCAGCTGCTCCTGTCGGCGGTCACCCAGGCGCCGGCGACGGCCGCGTCTCCACCCCTGACACTGGGGAACCCCGGCTGCTAGATTCACTGGCTCCGATGGCGCCCCGCCGCACGCTGTCCGCCCTGGCCGTTCTCATGCTGGCGGTGGCCTGCGCCGGGCCGCATGCTGCACGTCCGGCGGCGCTGCCCACACCGATCTCGATGCCGGGTATCGGCGCTTCCGAACGAGCCGACGTGGTGCCCCCTCCGCCGCCCCTGGAACCGGCCCGGCCGCCGGCGCGATTTTCTATCCCCAAGCTGGGCGTCGACGCGGCGGTGGAGGCTGTCGACTTTCTGGCCGTCCCGCGTGACCCGGAGGACGTGGCCTGGTTCCGGACCGGACCGGCGCCCGGGGAAGACGGCGATGCCGTGATCGACGGCCATCTGGACTGGACCACCGGGCCGGCCGTCTTCTGGCGCCTGCACGAGATCCAGCCGGGCGACTCGATCATCGTCACGGGGCAGACCGGGGCGCGACTGCAGTTCAAGGTCGACAGCGTGGCCGTGGTCAGCGCCTCGTCGTCGCCGCCGCCCTGGCTCTACGCCAAGGAGGGTGACAGGCAGCTCTCGCTGATCACGTGCGAGGGCGTCTACACCAGTGGCGGGTATGACCACCGCCTCCTGGTTCATTCAGTGCTCGTCGGGCCTGTCTGACGCGAACCCCCGCCTCGCCAGGCCGGTTTCGCGGCCTCCTGGTCGACGTCTCGCCGCTGCGCGACTCGCCCGACTTCCGGCGGCTGTGGACCGGCCTGCTGGTCTCCACGACCGGCCGCCAGCTCACGGCGGTCGGCGCGCCCTACCAGGTCTTCCTGCTGACCCACAACAACCTGGCCGTCGGCCTGTTGGGCCTGGTGCAGGCCTTCCCGCTGGTCGTGTCCGGTCTCTACGCCGGGGCGATCGCCGACCGCTTCGACCGCCGCCGGGTGATCGTGGTTTCGCTGGCGTTCCAGCTGCTGGCGTCGCTGGTCCTGGCCCTGCTCACGTTCGCCGGTCGCCAGACCGCCTGGTCGCTCTACCTGGTGACGGGCGCGTCCGCCGGACTCGTCACCATGGAGCAGGCGGCCCGTTCGGCGACCGTGCCCCGCCTGGTCGGAGCCGGAAGGCTGGCCTCGGCGCTCTCGCTCTTCCAGCTGCTGGTGCAGTCGGCCCTGGTGATGGGCCCCGCGGTGGCCGGGGTGGTCATCGCCGCCCTCGGCCTGCGGTGGGCCTATGCGATCGACGCCGCCTGCTTCGCCGTCGCGCTGGCGATGGTCGTGCGCATGGGCGAGCAGAGGCCGGAGCGCGGGCATGCCGTGGCCGTCGGCCTGCGCGCCCCCATCGAGGGACTGCGTTTCGCCTGGGGGCGGCCGGCGATCATCGCTTGCTTCGTCATCGACCTCAACGCGATGGTCTTCGGGATGCCGCGCGCGCTCTTTCCGGCGCTCGCGACCGGCGTCTTTCACGCGGGTCCTCAGGGAATGGGCCTGCTCTTCGCGGCGCCGGCGGCAGGCGCGCTGGGAGCTTCCATGTTCAGCGGCTGGGTCCGGCATGCCCGGCGCCAGGGCCGGCTCGTGATCGGCGCGGTGATCGGATGGGGCACCGCGATCGCCATATTCGGCCTCTCGAGTGGAAGCTTCCCGCTCGCCCTGCTCATGCTTGCCTTCGCCGGCGCCTGCGACATGGTCAGCGCCGTCTTTCGCAACACCATCCTCCAACTCGCCACCCCCGATCACCTGCGCGGGCGGCTGAGCGCTCTCTACTCGATGGTGGTCACCTCAGGCCCGCGGCTGGGCGACCTCGAGGCAGGCGCGGTGGCATCTCTGACCAGCCCGCTCTTCTCGGTCGTCTCCGGGGGCCTCGCGTGCGCGGTGGGCGCGGTCCTGGTCGCGGCCTGGCTTCCCGCGCTCCGCCGGCAGAGGCTGGGATCAGCCGCCGAGCTGGTTGATGACGCTGAGGTTGTGGAGAGCGGTTAGAGCCAGCACCACCACGCAGAGCTGAAGCCCTCGCCACACGAGCGCACCCGCAAACGCCCAGCGGTGGTCCTGGCTCTCGGCCCAGTACCGCCGGACCAGCCAGACCGCGCTCGCCATGGCCGCGACGAGGAACGCCTTGACCGCCCACAGCAACCCGAGGCCGCCGATCGCCATGAGCACGGCCGCGACCTGGTTGGCCTCCATCCCTCCCTTCGACATGGCGACCTGGGTGGTGACCAGGTCGGCGAGCTGGCCCAGGGCCAGCAGACAAACCCACGCGAACAGCCGGTGGGCAGAGATGCTTTGGGGTTTTGCGATAGTGGCCATGTCAGGTTTGATGTTACCGATAAACCCGCATGTGGGTGGAGGCTAGGCGGTGACGCCCTCCTCGACCAGGGTCATGTCCAGGAACCGGTCCCAGTTCTCGTCGATGTAAGAGCGCATCGCCATCTCCTCGGCCAGGTTCTGGCGGCAGACGGCCGACGTCTCCGCGTCGCCGGCACGCTCGGCGAGGCGCTGGAGCAGCTCGTAGGCGGCTATCTCCAGGCTCTCGGTGACGTAGCCGTCGCGGGCGTTCTTCCCCGCCTTGTCACTGCGGAACTGGTCAAGCACTCCCTTGGCCCCGGCGCCCATCACCGCCGTGATCTCCTTTCGGAGCGACCCGCCGGCATCGAGGGCGTCGAGCCGGGCCGCCAGCCGGTCAGCCTGCTGCCTCGTCTCCTCGAGATGGTTCTGGAGACGCTCCTTGACCGCGGCGTCCTTGGTCGAGGCGATCATCGATTGGAGCATGGCCTGGACGTTCAGCTCCATGGCGTGAGCGTCCTCTACGTAATCGATCAGCTTCTGCTTGAGCTCGCTGCTTTCTCCCATGCCTCCTTGTTACGGGAGGCCGAGCAACGATCGCGGCAATCAACTCAGGTGGGGCGGCGGGCGCTCGGGCCGCGCCGCCCCGGCCGGGGAACCTAGGCGAACTCGACCGTGATGTAACCGGCGCCGTTGGCGGCCTGGACCCAGGCCGTGCCCACGTAGTGGTAGGGGCCCATGATGTTGGCCCGGTGCTCGGGGCTGTTCATGAACATGGTGTTCAGCTGAGCGTCGTTGATGCCGCCGCTCCAGTAGCCGACGTTCTCGCCGGTCTGCGCCGAGCCCAGCCCGCACCCGAAGTCGGCGTTGACGCCGCTCCCGTGGAAGATGGCGCCCCGGGCGGCCATGGCCTGGCTCTGACCGGCGGCGACGCCGGCCAGGCAGGAGCTCCAGGCCAGAGGCGGCAGCCCGGCCGCGGCGCGATCGGCGTTGATCAGCGCCTGCTGCGCGGAACCGACCGCCACCGGTGCCGGCTGGCGGACCTGGACGGGGGCGGGGACCGTCGGCGCGGCGGCGCTCGGCTGCGCCGGGGCGGTCTCCTCGGGCGGACCCGCGTCGGCCTCGGGAGCCGGCGCCGGGAGCGCCGGGTTGGAGGAGAACATCGCCACCGGCACGTCGCCGGCCTCGCTCGTCGCCCCGCTCGCGGGGTGGCGCATGGGATGAATCGGAGCGGCCGGCGGATGCACCTGGCCGATCGTCACAGCAGTCGTCATCGAGGCCACACCGGCCACCAAAACGGTGACCAGGGCCTTCAGCATCGCAACCATGGCGTCCCAGTTCGCCCTCTTGCAACCACATCGCGGGACCGCGGCGGTTAAGAACCTTTAACGCCTTGCGGGACCTCTGTGGTTCGGCCGTTAAGATGTGGCCCGAGTGACAGGGCGTCGCGGTCGGCTGCTGATCGTCGAGGACTCACCCGAGTCGGCGGAGCTCCTGGCCACGATCGTCGAGGAGGAGGGCTTCAGCCCCTTCGTCTGCCGCAGCGGCGGCGACGCGCTGGTGGCCTTCGAGGACGAGCGGCCGGTGGCGGTGATGGTCGACTGGGTGATGCCCGACCGTCCCGGCATCGACGTCTGCCGGCGCATCCGGGACATCGATTCGCTGGTTCCGATCATGTTCGTCTCCGGCCGCGACGACGAGGCAAGCGTCTCCCGCGGCCTGGACGCGGGAGCCGACGACTTCGTGATCAAGCCCGTACGCCGGACCGAGCTGGTGGCGCGGCTGGAGGCGCACCTGAGGAAGGTCCGCGCGCTGAGCGAGCTGGCACCGGTCGAGGGCGCGGCCGGGCCGGGCGCGGGCGCCGCCGGCGTCGAGCATCCTCAGTTCACCCGTTTCGGGGCGGTCGAGCTCGATTCGCGCGCCCGGGTCGTCCGCGTCGACGGCCGCGAGGTGGGTCTGGGTCCGCTCGAGTTCAAGCTTCTGGAGTACTTCGGCGGCAACGCCGGCATAGCGATCTCCCGGGAGCAGATCCTGAACGAGGTCTACGGCTACGACGCCGACATCTCGACCGAGCGCGTCGACCTGCTGGTGCGCCGGGTGCGGGCCAAGCTGGGGGAGGGGATGGACCGCGGAGGGCAGCTGGTGGCGGTGCCCGGCTACGGCTACCGGCTCGAGCGGCGTCGCGATCGGGTCGACTAGCCCGAAGTTTTAGACTTCGAACGGTAATGGCCTACGTCATCACCCAGCCCTGCATCGACGTCAAGGACGCCTCCTGCGTGGAGGTCTGCCCGGTCGACTGCATACACAGCGACGACGACTCCAACATGTACTTCATCGACCCCGACGAGTGCATCGACTGCGGTGCCTGCGTCGATCCCTGCCCGGTCGACGCGATCTTCCCCGAGGACGAGGTGCCGGCGGAGTGGACGAACTTCATCAAGATCAACGCGGACTACTTCAAGAAGTAGCCAGGGGGTAACCATGGCCCGGCACGAGGTGACATTGGTTCCCGGCGACGGCGTCGGGCCCGAGATCTGCGATGCGACCGTCCGCGTTCTCGAGGCCACCGGCGTCGAGTTCGACTGGGATGTCCAGCAGGCGGGTGAGAACGTGATGCAGAAGTACGGGACGCCGCTGCCCGAGCACGTCCTGGAATCCATCCGCCGGACGCGGGTCGCCCTCAAGGGACCGATCACGACGCCGGTCGGCACCGGCTTCCGGAGCGTCAACGTCGCCCTCCGGCAGGAGCTCGAGCTTTACGCCTGTGTCCGGCCGGTCAAGGCCTACCCGGGAGCCCGCAACGTCGACGACCGGCTGGACATCGTGATCGTGCGCGAGAACTCCGAGGACATCTACATGGGCGTCGAGTTCGAGAAGGGAACGCCCGAGTGCCGGCAGCTGCTGGAGGAGATCTCGGCCCTCTCGCGCAAGCGGATCCGCCCCGACAGCGGCCTCTCGATCAAGCC
The DNA here is from genome assembly GCA_964383855.1 of uncultured Actinomycetes bacterium. GTDB lineage: Bacteria > Chloroflexota > Dormibacteria > Dormibacterales > Dormibacteraceae > CAZHAC01. The sequence continues at coordinate 6,017 of CAYLIP010000064.1, forward strand.
GATCTCGGTCTCCGGGTCGGAGCGAATCGTGCAGTTCGCGTTCGACTACGCGCGCCAGTACAACCGCAAGAAGGTCACCCTGGTGCACAAGGCGAACATCATGAAGTACACCGACGGCCTCTTCCTGGCGGTCGGGCGCGAGGTCGCCGAGCGCAATCCTGACATCGAGTTCGAGGACCGCATCGTCGACAACATGTGCATGCAGCTCGTGCTCCGGCCCTGGGAGTACGACGTTCTCTGCTGCCCCAACCTGTACGGCGACATCATCAGCGACCTCGGGGCAGGCATGATCGGCGGCCTGGGGCTGGCGCCGGGCGCCAACATCGGCACCAACGGCGCCGTTTTCGAGGCGACGCACGGCTCCGCGCCCAAGTACACCGGGCTCAACAAGATCAACCCGATGGCCGTGATGCTGTCCGGCGTCCTCATGCTGCGGCACCTGAAGGAGGCGGCGGCCGCGGATGCGGTGGAGGCGGCCATCTCCGAGGTGATCGCCGAGGGCACCTCGGTGACCTACGACATGAAGGTCGATCGCAGCGACCCGACCGCGGTGGGGACGAGCCAGGTCGCCGACGCCATCATCGAGAAGCTGAAGACGGCCGCGCCGGCCCACGCCTGAGCCGGCGCCGGAGGCGGCGCTCCGCCTCCAGCGCCTCTGGGACGGTCACCGGCACGCGCCCTTCCCGGCCGCCTCGGCGGACTCACCGGCGCTGCAGGAGATCGCGCTCTACGAGTCGTGGCTGGGTTCCATCGTCCGCACCACGCTGGCCAACGCCGGCCGGGTCGAGCCGGGGCACCGGCGGATGCTCGAGGTGCGCCGGGCGGAGGGCAACCAGGCGATCTGGGCCGCCGCGGCCGGCCAGCCGGAGCCGGTGCGGGGCTACGTGGCCAGGCTGATCCGAATCGAAGAGCTGCTGCTGGAGCTGGCCCAGCCAGAGCTCGCGCCGTAGCCGGCTGACAGAAGCCTTCTTACCGCCGGGCGGGCCGCCGGGCGGGCCGCCGGGCGGGGCAGTCGCTTGCCAAGCAGGCTCGGTGAAGCCATAAACTAGCGCGCGTCGCTCTCCTGGACGTCTCAGCCAACGTCTCTCGACCCGGGAGGGGGCGAAACCGCGGGCGGCTGCGGCGCCGTCGCGATTTCGCCCTTTTCGTGCTTTGCCTGACCGGCCTGCTTGCGACCTGGATCACCCTCGCTTTGACCGGCCACGACCGCTCGGCGCTGGCGTCGCAGACGCGGACCGCGACGCGCGCGGTGGGCCGGGTCGTCGCGGCACCCACGGCGCCCCCGGCCTTCTACTCCACGGCGTTTGCCGAGGCCCGTCCGGCGCCGGCCCTCGGGGTGACCGCCAAGGCGGGCATCCTGGTCGACCTCGACGCCCGGCGCGTGCTCTGGGAGCGCTCGAGCCGCGAGCAGCGGGCCCCCGCAAGCCTGACCAAGATGGTGACGGCGATGGTGGCGCTCGACCACGCCGCCCTCGACAGCAAAGTCGTGGTTCCCGACGCGGCGGTGCATGTCGAGCCGGACGTGATGGGCCTGTCGGCAGGCGAGGTGGTCAGCGTGCGCGAGCTCCTCTACGGCCTCTTCCTCGACTCCGGCAACGACGCCGCGGAGACCCTCGCCCGGACGCTGATGCCGCGCGATCGCTTCCTGGCCCTGATGAACGCCAAGGCCGCCGGCTGGGGCCTTGGCGACACCCATTTCGTCAACCCGAGCGGACTCGACAGCGCAGGCCACCGCTCGACCGCCTACGACCTGGCCGTCATCGCCGGTCACCTGGAGCTCGAGCATCCCGAGCTGATGCAGATTGCAGGGACCAGGGAGCACCCGATTCCGGGCACCTCGGAGCACAAGGCTTTCGACCCCCACAACCTCAACAAGCTGCTGTGGCAATACCCTGGCGCCACCGGCCTCAAGACCGGGCTCACGGACGACGCCGGCGGCTGCGTGGCCGCCAGCGCGACACGCGGCGGGCGCCACCTGGTGGCGATCGTCCTGGACAGTGATGTCTTCTTCACGGACGCCATTAGGCTTCTCGATTACGGCTTCTCGATTCCTGCCTAGCTGCCTGGCCGCGCTGCTGCTGGCCTCCTGCGGCGGCTCGACCGGGTCAGCGCCGCCGCCACCGCCGGCCACCGTCGCCCCGCCCGCCCTCCCGGCCACGGTCACGCCAGGGGCCACCCCGGGGACGGTCGGTGATCCGCAGGCACCGCCGGAGACCGGGCTCCACATCGCGATCGGCCAGGCCGGCGCCTGGGCGCACGACCCGCCCTCCTCGGGCCAGCACTGGGCGGTGACGGCGCCCTGGGGCCTGGCCCGACAGGCCTATCCGCCTGAGCTCTGGGTGCACAACCTGGAGCACGGGGGCGTCGCCGTGCTCTACCGCGACGGCTCCGGCAGCGCGATCGCCCGCTCGTTCGTGCAGCGCGCACCGCGCGAAGTCCGCTTTGGCGAGCAGAAGCTGCTCGACGCGCCCTATTCGGGGCTGCAGCATCCGTTCGCGCTGGTGGCCTGGGGCTGGCTCCTATACCTGGACCGGTGGGACGACAGGCGAGCGCTCGACTTCTACGCGGCCCACGTCGACCAGGGACCTGAGAACCTCCCCTGAGCACGCGGTAGCAGAGAATTGGGCGTCGTGGACCCAATCGAGACCGTCACCGCACTGGAGATACTCGACTCGCGGGGCAACCCGACCGTGGCCGTCACCGTTGAAACCGCGCATGCGGCCGGCGTGGCGGCGGTTCCGTCGGGTGCGTCGACCGGCGCACACGAGGCTGTCGAGCTGCGCGATGGCGACAAGGACCGCTACCTGGGGAGGGGCGTCCTCAACGCCATCGCCAACATCGAGGGCGAGATCGCGGCCGCCATCGAGGGCCGCGACGTCTTCGACCAGGCCGGCATCGACCGCACGCTGATCGACCTGGACGGCACCCCCAACAAGGCCCGGTTGGGCGCCAACGCCATCCTTGGCGTTTCCCTGGCCGCCGCCCATGCCGCTGCCAACGCGCTCGGCATGCCCCTCTACCGCTACCTCGGAGGCGCCCAGGCCAACCTGCTGCCCATGCCGCTGGCCAACATCCTCAACGGCGGCGTGCACGCCGACAACAGCCTGGATTTCCAGGAGTTCATGGTCTGCCCGGTCGGAGCCGGCAACTTCGCGGATGCCATCCGCTCGGTGGCCGAGGTTTACCACACGCTGAAGTCGGTGCTCAAGGCGGACGGGATGACCACCGCGGTCGGCGACGAGGGCGGATTCGCGCCCGCGCTGAAGTCGAACGAGGAGGCGCTCCAGGTCATCCTCCGCGCCATCGAGAAGGCGGGATACAAGGCCGGCCGCGACATCGCGCTGGCGCTCGATCCCGCCTCGACCGAGCTCTACCGCGACGGCAAATACCACCTCGAGGGCGAGGGCCGCACGCTGACCTCCGCCGAGCTGGTCGAGCTCTATACGGAGTGGGCCGATCGCTACCAGGTGGTCTCGATCGAGGACGGCATGGCCGAGGACGACTGGGACGGCTGGCGCGCCCTCACCGAAAAGCTCGGCGACCGAGTGCAGCTGGTCGGCGACGATCTCTTCGTGACCAACATCACGCGGCTCGGCGAGGGCATCCAGCGGGGGGTTGCCAACTCGATCCTGATCAAGGTCAACCAGATCGGGACCCTGAGCGAGACGCTGGAGGCGATCGACCTGGCTCGCGGCGCCGGCTACAGCGCTGTCATGTCCCACCGCAGCGGCGAGACCGAGGACACGACGATCGCCGACCTTGCCGTGGCGACCGGCGTGGGCATGATCAAGACCGGCGCGCCCGCCCGCTCAGACCGCGTTGCCAAGTACAACCGGCTGCTGACCATCGAACGCGAACTGGCCTCCTCGGCCCGGTACGCCGGCGGCACGCGGCTGGCGCGACGGCGCTGAGGGGCCGGTGAACGCCGCCTCCCGGGCGGTCCACTCCGGCCGCCGGCCGGGGGCGCGGGAGCCCCTGGCGCCGCCCATCGTCCAGGCCGCCGTCCAGGTCTACGACGACCTCGACGACTACGACGCGGTTGCGCGAGGCGCCCGGGCCGGCCACGTCTATGGGCGCAATTCGAACGAGAACGTGGGCTGGCTGGAGTCCGCGGTGGCCGAGCTCGAGGGCGCTGAGGCCGGCCTGGCCACGGCCTCCGGAATGGCGGCCCTCTACCTCGGGATCCTGGCCCTGGCTCCAAGGCCGGTGCCGATCGTCTACCAGCGCGAGCTCTACGGCGTCACGCTGGCGCTTCTTCGCCAGGACCTCGCTCCCCTCGGGTACGAGCTGCGCGGGGTCGATCTCGCAGACCTGGACGCGGTCGCCAAAGCGATGCCGGGAGCGGGGCTCCTGGTCTGCGAGACGATCACCAACCCGCTCTGCGGCGTGGCCGACCTGGACGCCGTCTCCGCCATCGCCGCCCGCTCCGGTGTCCCGGTGCTGGTCGACAACACCTTCGCTTCGCCGGTGCTTTTCCAGCCCCTCGAGCACGGCGCGACGGCGACCGTGCACAGCATCACCAAGTACATCGGCGGCCATTCCGACCTGCTCGCGGGCGCGCTGAGCGGGCCCACGGAGGTCGTCCGCGAGGCGCGGGCGCGGGCGGTGCGCCTTGGCACCACGCTCGGACCTTTCGAGGCCTGGCTCGGGCTGCGTGGCCTGCGCACGCTGGCGCTGAGGATGGAGCGGCACAGCCGGAACTCGCTGCGCCTGGCCGAGGTCCTGGCCGGGCTGGAGGAGGTGGAGCGCGTCCACCACCCGCTGCTCGAAGGGTCGCCGTACCATGCCGTCGCCGGCCGGCTCCTGCCGGCGGGGAGTGGGGGGATGATGGCTTTCGACCTGCGGGCCGGCCGGGCCGGGGTCCAGCGGATGCTCGCCCGCCTCCGGATGGCCAGCTTCGCGGCTTCGCTGGGCGGCGTCGAGACCACGATCAGCTATCCCCTGATCACGTCCCACCGCGCGCTTGCCGCCCCCGAACTGGCTCAGCTCGGGATCGGGGCGGGCACGGTCAGGGTGTCGGTCGGGATCGAGGATGCCGAGGACATCGCCGGGGACTTCCGGCAGGCCATCGGCGGGTGAGGGCGTACACCGCCGTCCAGCTCTTCGAGGTGGCCGCCTTCACGGGGCTCGTGACCTACGGCATCTTCCTTCACCATCCCTCGGTGGTGGCGATCGGGACCGGGCTGCTGATCGGGAAGGCGGTGATGAACATCCTGGCGCCGGAGGGCGGGACGGTCCTCCGCCGGTCCTTCGTCGGCTACGCCCTGGGCGCGATCTTCGTGGTGGCGTCGGTCGCCGCCATCCAGCTCGCCCGCTGAGGAAGCGATGACCGGCGCGGCCGGTTCATAGACTCTTAGTGCAGGTGAGGTCGCGCACGGAACTGGACTCGATCACGCAGCTGGTGGGCAACACCCCTCTGCTCCGCCTGCACACCTTCGCCGGCCGCTTTCCCGAGCTCGAGGTCTACGCGAAGCTGGAGTGGTTCAACCCGGGCGGTTCGGTCAAGGACCGGGCAGCTCTCGCCATGATCGAGGAAGGCGAGCGAGCGGGCCTTCTCAAGCCGGGCAAGACCATCATCGACTCGACCTCCGGCAACACCGGCATCGCCTACGCGATGGTGGGCGCGGCCCGCGGCTACCCGGTCAGGCTGGTGATGCCCGAGAACGTCAGCGACGAGCGCAAGGCGCTGGTCCGCGCTTACGGCGCCGAGATCGTCTACTCGGATGGCATGGAGGGCTCGGACGGCGCCATCCGACTCTGCCGGGAGATCATCGCCGGCGACCCCGAGAGCTACTTCTACCCCGACCAGTACTCCAACCCCGCCAACTGGCGCGCGCACTACCTGGGGACAGCGGTCGAGATCCTGGAGCAGACGGACGGCCGGGTGACCCACTTCGTGGCCGGGCTCGGGACCACCGGCACCTTCGTCGGCACCGCCCGCCGCCTCAAGGAGCAAGACCCCAGCATCGTCTGTGTCGCCGTCCAGCCCGACGACGCCTTTCACGGTCTCGAGGGCCTGAAGCACCTGCCGACCTCGATCGTTCCCTCGATCTGGGATCCCGCGCTCCCGGATGCGCTCTGGGGCGCGCCCACCGAGCCCGCCTACGAGCTGGCGCGATCCACGGCCCGCTCCCAGGGCCTCCTGGTCGGCCACTCCTCGGGAGCCGCGCTCTGGGGTGTGCAGAGGCTCGCCGAGTCGGGCGTGACCAAGGGCGTCGTGGTCACCGTCTTTCCCGACGGCGGCGACCGCTATCTCTCGACCGGGCTCTACCGCATGACCCGGCGGGCGGTTGAGAAGTGAGGATCAGGCAGGCCGCGCTCGACGAGATCAGCCGCCACGCCGAGGAGGGCTACCCGCTCGAAATCTGCGGGATGATGATAGGCCCGCTCAGGGAGAAGGTGGTCACTGACGTGCGCCGCGTGCCCAACGTGACCAAGGGCGATGCGGCGACCCGCTACTTCATGGACCCTCGCACCATGCGCCAGGTCTACGACGAGGTCGACGAGATCGGCTACGACGTGATCGGCTTCTATCACAGCCATCCCGACCACGGCGCGTACTTCTCCAAGACCGACGAGGCCGACGCCATCATGAGCGCCGTCTACATGGTCGTCGCCTGCAACCAGGGCAGGGTGGAGGGGGCTCGGGCCTTCGTCGCCCTCAAGGACGGCGGGCCCACCCGCGAGGAGCCGATCGAGGTCGTCCCTGCCTGAGCCTCCTGGCCGCCGAGCGGAGTAGGCGCTAACTCAGGGCGGCCTGGCCCTAGGCCTAGGCGGCTCGAACCGGCGGGATGGCCCGGATCCGGGGCCCGTCCCG
>CAYLIP010000065.1:0-12310 GCA_964383855.1 uncultured Actinomycetes bacterium
GGCGGGCGCCGCCGAGGCGGCGCAGCGGGCGGCCGCGGCGGCGGCCGAGCTGCAGGGCGTGCGAGCGGAGCTCGAGGGCCTGGAGGCGCTGCGCCCGTCGCCCAAGGGCGATCTCAGGCGCGTCGGCGACGTGGTGCTCGCCACCCCGGGGTACGAGGCGGCGCTCTCGGCTGCCCTCGGCCCGCTGGTCGACGCCTGGGTGGCCGGCTCGGCCGAGGCGGCCGAGGCCGCCGCGAGCGGCTCCCGGAACCAGGCGACCGTGTTCTACCCGGCCCCGGGGGCGGCGGTGCTGCCCGGCTCTCTCTTCGAGCACGTCCGCTGCGAGCCGGGCTATGTCGAGGTCGGCCGGCGGCTCCTCGGCCAGGTCGTGGTCGGCCAGGCGGTCACCCTCGAGGGCGTCTACCGCGAACCGGGCGTGGTGCGCGCGGGCGCCGATGCCAGGGTCAAGATCGCCGCCAAGAAGCGCGAGCTGACCGATCGCGCCGGCCGGCTGGCGCCGGCCGCGGCCGAGGCGGGGCGCCTCCAGGACGAGGCCCGCAAGGCGCAGTCGCGCCTCGGCGAGATCCGCGCCGCGGCCCAGGCCCGGGCGCGCCTGCAGGATTCCCTGGCCCAGCTGGAGAGCGCGCGCGCCGCCGAGGCCTCGGAGGCGGAGCGGGTGCCGGCGCTCGAGCGTGCCCTGGCCGACGCCGAGGAGCGGGCGGCGACGCTGGGCAGGGCGGTGGACGAGCATGAGCGGCGCCGGGCCGAGCACCGGGCCGAGATGCGCCGGCTCGAGTCGGAGCGGGGTAGATGGCTCGACCGGGTCGGCGATCTCAACCGGCAGCTGCGGGCGCTCGATGCCGATCTGGCCGGCATCGAGCAGAATCGCGCGGCGCGCATTCAGCGGGCGGAGGCCGCGGCTCGCGCGGCGGCCGAGGTGGAGGGCCGGCTGCCGGGTCTGCGGGCCGCCCTCGAGGACGCAAGAGCGCGCCTGGTGGCGGCTGAGACGGAGTCGCCCGAGGAGGAGGCCGAGCTGGCCTCCGCGGCCAGGCGTCTCGTGCAGCTGGAAGAGGCGCGGATCGACGCGCGGCTCAAGGCCGGGAACCTGGCCGGCAACCTCGAGCTGGTCGCCCGCGAGGCCGAGCTGGCGGCGGCGCGCATGGAGGAGATCCGGCAGCGGATGCCGGAGGGCCTGGCGCCGGAGGAGATCCCGGGCGGCAAGGCACGAGAGCGGGAAATGCGCGAGCTGGAGCGCCGGCTCCGTGAAATCGGCCCCACCAACCCGCTGGCCGAGGCCGAGTGCTCCGAGCTGGAGGAGCGATTCTCGACGCTGGCCACCCAGCTCGCAGACATCGCAGCCGCGCGGGAGGACCTGGAGCAGCTGATCTCGCGGCTGCGCGAGGAGGAGGAGACCCGGTACGACGCCGTCTTCGGGGCGGTGGCGGCCAACTTCCAGGAGTACTTCGCCGAGCTGAGCGGCGGAGGCCGCTGCACGCTGCGCCACGTCGGCGGCGAGGACGGACCCCGGAGCGGGGTGGAGATCCTGGTGCAGCCGGTGAAGAAGAAGCTGCAGACGGTGACGCTGCTCTCGTCCGGGGAGCGCTCGATGACCGCCCTTGCGCTCGTGATGGCCCTGGCCGAGGTCAACCCCAGCCCGTTCACGATCTTCGACGAGGTGGACGCGGCGCTCGACGACGCCAATGTTGGCCGCTTCGGAGAGGTGCTGCAGCGCCTTGGGCGGCAGCGGCAGTTCCTGGTCATCACCCACAACCACGTGACCATGGCCTGCGCCTCGGCGCTCTACGGCGTCCACCTGGACGAGAGCGGCAGCTCGCACCTGGTCTCGGTCCGGTTGGAGGACATCCGGCCGGCGCACCGGGAGCCGGCGGCCAAAAGCGCGTAGCCCAGAGCTCACCCGGCCCGGCCTTGAGGAGCCCTCGCCGGCTCCCAAGCCGGCGGGGTCGGGCGTCCGGCCGACACAATAGCCCTGATGGCAGACGCACAGCCGGCCTCCTCTCAAGGCTTCTGGAACCGGGTCGCGACGCGAACTCGGGACATGCTCGCCGAGGGTCTGCGAGGCGCCGGGACGCCGCTCTCGCCTGCCTTCTACGACGACCTCGAGGAGCTGCTGCTGGCCGGCGACTTCGGTCCCCAGGTGGCGGCCGAGCTGACCGAGCGCGTGCGCTCGTTGCGGCCCAACACCACCGAGATGGCGCGAGGACTGATCGAGGCTCAGCTGGCCCGCATGTTCGTGGAGGCCCCACGCTGGCTGAACGTCGGCGCCCGGCCCAGCTGCGTGCTGCTCTACGGAGTCAACGGAGCCGGCAAGACCACAACCGCCGGCAAGCTCGCCCGCGGTCTGCGCAGCTCTGGCCGGCGCGTGCTCCTGGTCGCCGCCGACACCTACCGCGCGGCCGGAATCGAGCAGGCGCTGGCCTGGGCCGAGCGGGCGGGCGTGGAGGCCTTTGCTGGCAAGCCGGGCGGCGACCCGGCGGCGGTCGTCTTCGATGCCCTGAAGGCGGCGGAGGCGCGCGGCTTCGACATCGCCCTGGTCGACACCGCGGGCCGGCTCCAGACGCAGCAGAACCTCGTCCAGGAGCTGGCCAAGGTGGGCCGCGTCGCCGCGAGGGCGCTGGAGGGCGCGCCGCACGAGTCGCTGCTCGTCCTGGACGGCGTGCTCGGCCAGTCGAGCCTGGCGCAGGCCCGCGGCTTCAACGAGGCGGTTCCGATCTCGGGCCTGGTGCTGACCAAGATGGACGGCACCGCCAAGGGCGGGGCCGTGGTCGCGATCGAGCGGGCACTCGGCGTGCCGACCAAGATGATCGGGGTGGGGGAGCGCCTCGAGGACCTCTACGCCTTCGACCCGGCGCGCTTCGCGGCCGCCCTTCTCTCGGACTGAGCGTTGGGACTGGCCGATCCGCACTGCCACACGACCGCCTCCGACGGCATGGTGTCGCCGCTGCGGCTGGTCGAGGCGGCCAGGTCGGCCGGCATCGACCTGATCGCGGTTTGCGACCACGACACCATGGCCGCGGCCGCGGAGACCGTGGCCCGGGGCGAGGAGCTCGGAGTGGCGGTGGTCCCGGGGCAGGAGATCACGACGCGCTGGCCCGCCCAGACACACATCGTCGGCTGGTTCCTGCGCCGGCCGGTGAGGATGGGGATGTCGGTCGAGGACACCGTCGACGCCATCCACGACCAGGGCGCCCTGGCCGTGGTGCCCCATCCCTTCATGCCCACCTTTTTCGCCTCCATCCAGCCGGGAATGCTGGAGCGCCTGATCGACCGCCGGCGCCTGGACGCGATCGAGGTCATGCATCCCTCGCCGACGACCCCGGGCCGGCGCCGCCAGCTGGTGGCGTTCTACGAGGCCCACCGCGAGCGGCTGGGCGCGGCCGTGGCGGGTAGCGACAGCCATTTCGGCGAGCACGACCTGGGCCGGGTCCTGACCGCTTTCGAGGGCAGTTCGGCCGCCGATTTCCGCCGGGCCGTGGAGGCGGCGACGACGCGGCCGCACCTGGGCGTGCGGCGCCGGGTGCCCGCCGGGCTGGCCGCCCGCCAGCAGGTGCGGAGCCTGGTCGAGCTACCGATCCGGCGCCTGCGCGGCCAGTTCTAAGAGGGCGGAGACGACCGCCGGCGCGCCGGCCACCACGTCGCCGCTGGTCAGCCACTCGGCGCCGCCCGTCCAGTCGGTCACCAGGCCGCCCGTCTCCAGCACGAGCAGAGCACCCGCCAGCACGTCCCAGGCGCCCAGCCCGAGCTCGAAGAAGCCGTCGAAGCTGCCCGAGGCGGTCCAGGCCAGGTCGAGCGCGGCCGCGCCCGGGCGCCGCAGGTCCTCGAAGCGCCGGAGGGCGCCCTCCAGCACGGGCCGGTAGCGTCCCATCCGCTGCCGCCTGCGGAAGGGGAAGCCGGTGGCGACGACGGCTGCTTGGGGATCGCGCCGAGGCGGCGACAGGCGCTCCCCGTTGAGCGTCGCGCCGCCCCCGCGGGCGGCCGCGAACTCGAGCCCGAGCCAGGGGGCGAGCACGGCTCCGACCGCAGGCTGGCCGCGATCCAGGAGGCCGACCGAGATGCCGACCACCGGGAACCCGCGGGTGAAGTTGGTCGTCCCGTCGAGCGGATCGACCGCCCACATGGTCGCGGCCGGCTCGCCGCCCGTCTCCTCGCCGAGCACCGGGACGCCGGGTGCCAGACGTGCCAGCACCTCCAGGATGGCGTGCTCGCTGGCCAGGTCGGAGGCGGTCACATAGTCGCCGGGAGCCTTGAGCCGGCCTGCGTCGCCGGGCTTGGGCAGCCCGCGCTCGCGGAGCACGGCGGCGCCGGCGCGAGCCGCCTCGAGGGCGACTTCGATCAGGGCTCGAGTCCCAGCCCGAACATCGCCTCCAGGTCGTGCGAGGAGAACTGCTGGAAGGCGACCATGGTGTTCGTCCGCTCGATGCCCTCCAGCCCGAGGAGACCCTGGGTGACGGTCCTGGCGAGCTCGTCGTGCTCGCGGACGCGGATGATGCCCACAAAATCCCAGTCGCCGGTGACCGTGTAGACCTCGGCGACGCCCTCGACGTCGGCCAGCTGGGGGCCGAGGCTGCGCACACCCTCGCGGGTCGCCTTGACCAGGACCACGGCCGTCACCATCGGTCGAAGATGGTACGCCGTGCCCGAGTACATGATCGATGACCCCGGCGACGCGGGCTTTGCCGAGGCCTACCGGCGCCTGCCCGACGCCGTCGACTTAGAGCCCTGGCTGAGCTGGGCCCGGTCCGCCAAAGGGCCGGTTCTCTACTTCGGCCCGGGTGCCGGGCGCCTCGCCGTACCGCTGTGGAGGGCGGGGATCCGGCTGGTCGGGGTGGACGTGCACCCCGGCATGACGGCCTGGCTGCGGGACCGCGTGCCGGGGATGGAGATCATCGAAGAGCGCTGGGAAACCCTCGAACTGGGACGCACATTCGACCTCGTCATCGGTCCTTCCGGTGCCTTCACCGCCGGCGCGGCGCTGCGAGCCGCGGCGCGCCACCTGGCCCGCGGCGGCCACGTCGGCATCGAGCTCATGAACCCACACTGGCTGCTGGCGCCCGGCCAGGAAGAGGTGCGGCACCGGCTGCTCGACGACGGCAGGGTGGAGGTGCTGGTGCCCTATCCGTCAGGCCACGTCCAGCGGGCGGTGGCCGAGCTGCGCTGGCCGGAGCGGATCGATGAGCACCTGGCCGCGGCCGGCCTGCGGGCGGTCGCCATGCGGGGCGCCGGGGCCTCGTTGACGACGAGCAGCACGTACTACGTGCTGGCCGCACGTGACCGCGGGAAGCGAGCTTTCTAGAGCTGTCCCGCCCGGGCCCGGTCGCGCAGCGCCAGGATGCCCGTGATGTAGCCCTGGCTCGAGGGATAGATGCCGTATTTGTGAACGGCGGTGGATCCCTGGTAGTAGGCGGCCAGCGCCTTGCGCTCGTCGTGGAACTCGTCGAGGTAGCGGCGAAGCAGCGCCGCGCCCACCGCCGCGTTGTCCTCCGGGCGGTGCACGTCGACGCGACGATGGAGCAGCGCCGGTCCGGCCCAGGCGGCGGTGCCCGGGGTGACCTGCATCATGCCGACCGCTCCCGCCGGGGACACCTCGGCCGCGTTCCAGCCACTCTCCCATTCCGCCACGGCGAGCACCAGCGCGGGGTCGACGCGCTGCCCCTGTGCAGCCCCGACCAGGATCGCCCGCGCCTGCTGGCGGCTGAGCGGGTTGGGCGGTGCGGCCGGGGGCGCGGAAGCGGCCGGCGGCGGAGGAGGAGGAGGCGGCGGCGGCGGCGCCGAGCTGAGGTCGATGTCCTGGCCGGCGTAGATCCGGTCTGGATTGGAGATGTGGTTGCGTTCGGCCAGCTGCTGCACCGTGAGGCCGGAGCGCCTGGCCAGGGTCCACAGCGTGTCACCCCGCCGCACGACGTACGCGCTGGCAGGATGATCGTCGGCCACGGCGATTGCGGCCGCGAAGGCGACAGAGAGGCAGATGAGTGCTGCGGTGCGTGCTGGGACCATGGTTTGTGAACGCCGAGCAGCACCGTATCACCGGTTGCCTGGCTACAGCAACCCGCTAAGAGCAGTCTATACTGTCAAGGCGTGCTCCTTGACAGCCTGACCTCGCGCGAGCGCCAGGTCGCTCTCTACGAACTCTACGCCGCGCTCCTCACCGAGCACCAGCGGGAGGTTCTCAGACTCTACCTCCAGGAGGATTGGTCGCTGTCGGAGATCGCCGGCCACCAGGAGACCTCCCGGGCGGCGGTGCACGACCTCATCCGCCGCGCCGCCGGCTCGCTGGAGGACTACGAGCAGAGGCTGGGGCTGCTGGAGCAGCAGCACGCTCGACGAAGGCGGGCGGCCGAGGTCGCGCTCGAGCTGGCCGAGCTCAGAAGGCGGCTGGCCCGCGTCGAGCAGGACCTGGCCGATGTTTGAGTCGCTTTCCGAGCGCCTGACGGCGGCCCTCCGCAAGCTGTCCAACCGGGGCGTGCTGAGGCCGGAGGACATCGAGGCCACGCTTCGCGAGGTCCGGATGGCGCTGCTCGAGGCCGATGTCAACTTCAAGGTCGTCAAGGAGTTCCAGGAGCGGGTCCGCGAGAAGCTGGTCGGGGCCGAGCTGGAGGGCCACCTGGACGCCGCCCAGCAGGTGGTCAAGGTCGTCCACGACGAGCTGGTCGAGCTCCTGGGGGCCAACAGCGAGGGCCTGCGCTGGGCGGAGCGGCCGCCGACCGTGGTCATGCTGGTCGGGCTGCAGGGTTCGGGCAAGACGACCACGGCGGTCAAGCTCTCACTCTGGGCGCGGCGCCAGGGCAAGCGCCCGATGGTGGTCGCCCTGGACCTCCGGCGGCCGGCCGCCATCGACCAGCTGCGGATGCTGGCCGAGCGCGAGCGGGTCGACTTCCACAGCGGCCAGGGCACGGTCGAGGCGATCGCGCAGGCGGCGGTCGACCAGGCACGGGCCGGGGGCGCCGACCTCGTCATCCTGGACACCGCCGGCCGCCTGCACGTGGACGGCGAGCTGCTGGAAGAGCTCCGCCGCCTGAAGAGCGCGGTCCCGGTGCGGGAGACCTTGCTCGTCGCCGACGCCATGACCGGCCAGGAGGCGGTCAACGTGGGCAAGGCCTTCGGCGAGAGCGTCGGCGTGGACGGCGTCGTGCTGACCAAGCTCGACGGCGACGCGCGGGGTGGCGCCGCGCTCTCGCTGCGGGTGGCGACCGGCGAGCGGGTTCGCTTCGCCGGCATCGGCGAGCGCCCGCAGGACCTGGAGGTCTTCCATGCCGACCGCATGGCCTCGCGCATCCTGGGCATGGGCGACGTGCTCACCCTGATCGAGAAGGCGGAGCGCACCCTCGACCTCGAAGAGGCGCGGCAGGTCGAGCGCAACCTGCGGGCGGGCACGATCAGCTTCGACGACTTCCTGCTCCAGATCAAGCAGCTGCGGTCGATGGGCTCGATGGCGGGGGTGCTCGACATGCTGCCCGGGGGCGGCCAGATCAAGCAGGCGATGTCGGGCACCGACACCGACGCCGAGGTCAGGCGGATGGAGGCGATCATCCTCTCGATGACGAGGCGCGAGCGCTCGCACCCGGAGATCATCGACGGCTCGCGGCGGCGGCGGATCGCGCGTGGGTCGGGGACCCAGGTCGCCGACGTGAACCGCCTGCTCAAGTCCCGCGAGCAGATGCAGCAGCTGGTCCGCCAGCTGCAGCGACCCGGCGCCAGGGGCCGGGGTGGAATACCGGGCCTGCCGCCCGGGCTGGGCAACCTGTTCGGCGGCACCGGCCGCAGCAAAAGGAGGTAACGACAGCTTTGGTAAAGATCAGGCTCCGGCGGATGGGGGCCAAGAAGAGGCCCTTCTACCGCCTGGTGGTGGCCGACTCGAGGTCGCCGCGCGATGGCCGGTTCATCGAGCAGCTGGGCTACTACGACCCGCTGACCGAGCCGGCGACCGTGAAGATCGACGAAGACAAAGTCCAGAAGTGGCTCTCCCAGGGCGCGCAGCCCTCGGACGCCGCTCGCAGCCTTCTCCAGCGTGAGGGAGTTCTTGAGCGCTATGCAGCGTCCCGAAAGTCAGGATCGGCCGTTTAGACGCCCGTTCGACTCGCGCGGCGGGCGCGGGTTCGACCGGGAGCGCGGTGGCGGCGGCTTTCGCCGCGGCTATGGCGGCCCGCCCGCGGGCGGCCCGCCGGTCGACTACAAGGCCCTGGTCGAGTTCGTGGCCAGGTCGATCGCGGACAAGCCGGAGGACGTCGACATCATCGCCGTCGAGCGGGGCCATGGAACGCTCGCGCTCAAGATCAAGATGGCCGATGAGGACATGGGCCGCCTGATCGGCAAGGCCGGCCGCAACATCGAGGCCCTGCGCACGCTCGTGCGGGTCGCCTCGCTCCGCGAGCGCAAGCGCGTCTTCGTCGACATCTGGACCCCGCGCGAGGAGCGGGGAGGGGGCCGTCCCCGCACACCGCGGCGCGAGCCCCGGCCGGAGACGACCGGGCAGTGATCAAGGTCGGCCAGGTGCTGGGCGCCTTCGGGGTCGACGGAGCCGTCAAGGTCTTGCCCTTGACGGACTTCGACGACCGTTTCCGGGCGGGCTCCGAGCTCGTCGTGGATGGCGTCACGCGCCATGTCGAGTGGAGCCGCGAGCAGCCGCAGTGGATGGTCGTCAAGCTCACGGGCCTCGACAACCGAACCCTGGCCGAGCTGCATCGCGGCCGCTACCTGGAGATCCCGCAGGACCAGGTGCACAAGCTGCCGCCCGGCGTCTACTACCACCATCAGCTGGTGGGGCTCGGCGTCCGGACCGAGTCCGGGCGCCCGCTGGGCAGGCTGGTCGAGGTGCTCGAGCGCCCCGCCAACGACGTCTGGGTGGCGCGGGACGGCAACGTCGAGCACCTGGTGCCCGCGACCCGGGAGGCGGTGCTCGAGGTGAACCTGGAGGCCGGTAGCATCACGGTCGCCGACTGGCTTCTGGATACCGAGGACGTGCGCTGATGCGCTTCGACATCCTCTCCATATTTCCGGAGGTGTTCCGGCCGGCCTTCGAGGCCGGGGTCGTCGGGCGCGCCATTCGGACCGGCAGGCTTCAGCTCGAGACGCATGACCTGCGCGCGTTCACACACGATCGCCACCGCCAGGTCGACGACGTCCCCTTCGGAGGCGGCCCGGGCATGGTCCTCAAGCCGGAGCCGATCTTCGAGGCCGTGGAGACGATCCGCGCCTCCAACCCGGGGCCGGTCCTCCTCATGGAGCCATGGGGCCAGCCGCTGACCCAGGGGCTGGCCGCTGAACTGGCTCGCGAGCCAGGCCTGATCCTGGTCTGCGGCCGCTACGAGGGGATCGACGACCGCGTCCGCGAAGGCCTCCGAGGCAGGGAGATCTCGATCGGCGAGTATGTCCTCTCGGGGGCCGAGATCCCGGCCATGGTCCTGGTCGACGCCGTGGCCAGGCTGGTGCCCGGCGTCGTCGGCGATCCGGCGTCGCTGGCCGCCGACACGTTCAGCGGCGAGGCCGGGGGATACCCGCAGTTCACACGCCCGGCCGAGTACCGGGGTATGCGAGTGCCCGAGGTACTGCTCTCGGGCGACCACGCGCGCATCGAGTCGTGGCGGCGCAGCCACGCGCGGCGGCCGGCGCGCATCAAGGAGTTGACGGAGACAGCGAAATGAATGTGATCGACGAGCTCCAGAGGGAGCAGCAGAAGGCGCGCGTTCCGGCGCTCCGCCCGGGCGACACCATCAAGGTGCATGCCAAGGTGGTGGAGGGGACTCGGGAGCGGATCCAGGTCTTCGAGGGCCTGGTCATCCGGGTCACCGGCGGTGGCCTGCGCCAGAACTTCACCGTCCGGCGCGTGACCCACGGCGTGGGCGTGGAGAGGACCTTCCTCATCCACTCGCCGCGCATCGACAAGATCGAGGTCGTGCGGCACGGCGACGTCCGCCAGGCTCGGCTCTACTACCTGCGTGGCAAGGTCGGCAAGGCGGCCCGGATCCGGGAGCGGCGGGCCAAGGAGGGTGCCGTGACCGAGCTCGAGACGGCGCCGCCGCGTGGCGCCCGGGCGGCGGCCGAGGAGACTCCGCCAGCCCAGGAGCAGGTCGAGGAGCCGGTTGCGGAGCGGGTCGAGGAGCAGGTCGAGGAGCCGGTTGCGGAGCAGGTCGAGGAGTAGCGCCGGGTCTTAACACCCGGCGTTGCCCCGGGCCGGCCCGGATGGCTAACCTCGCGGCCATGGCCGTCCCCAAGAGAACCCGCCGCCCCCAGCTCTGGGCCTCTGAGCGCCTGGCCCAGGCCATGGGCTTCACCGTCGTGGCGGGCATCGACGAGGTCGGACTGGGACCGCTGGCAGGCCCCGCCGTGGCGGCCGCGGTGGTGCTGCCGGCGGGCGCCCGGTTGCCCGGGCTCAACGATTCCAAGCAGCTCACCGCGCTGCAGCGCGAGGTACTGGACCGGCGCATCCGGAGGCTGGCGGTCACCTGGGCGGTCGCCGAGGTGCCGCCGGCGGACATCGATCGCCACGGGCTCACCCGGGCCCGCCAGCGCGCCATGCACGGCGCGGTGATGGCGCTGCAGCCGGCCGCCCAGTACCTGCTGATCGACGCCTGGGATGTCCCTGAGCTGCCCCTGCCTCAGCTGGCGGTGATCAAGGGCGACGCCACCTGCGCCTCGATCATGGCCGCCTCGATCGTGGCCAAGGTCCACCGCGACCGGCTGATGGTCGAGTACGACGCGCTCTACCCGGGCTACGGCTTCGCCCTGCACAAGGGCTACGCCACCGCCTCCCACCGCCGAGCCCTGCGAGAGCTCGGCCCGAGTCCCATCCACCGCATGTCATGGGCGCCGATCCGAGCCGTCCTGGGCACGCCGTCGAGCTGACGCGCCCGGCCCACCTCGAGCTGGGCCGGGCCGGCGAGCGGGCGGCGGCGCGCCACCTGGAGTCGCTGGGCTGGCGCGTCATCGGGGCCGGGTTCCTGGCCCGCCGTGGCGAGATCGACCTCGTGTGCCGCGACGGCGACCGTCTGGTGCTGGTCGAGGTCAAGACCCGGGCTTCCGACCGCTACGGCTCCCCGGCGCTGGCCGTCGGGTACCGCAAGCGGCGGACCCTGGCGGCGGCCGCCGCCGAATACCGGGCGCTGGCCGGATGGCGCGGACCGGTCGATTTCGCGGTAATCGCCCTGACCATGAAAGACGGCCAGGTCACCAGCGTCGAGCTGCTGGACGAGGTGCTCTGAACCAGCCCTAAAAGGGGAAGCGGGTCAGGCCGTGAGCCGGCGAGCCGGGCGGCGTGCGCCCTTCCAGCACCACGCGCGGGCGGCGCCGCACGCACTCGGCCGGATGGATCTCGGGCCGCAGGTCGTTGAAGATCGGAAAGCGAAGGGTGCCGTCGGCCGACCACTCGGAGTAGCGGACGCTGACCACCAGCTCGGGACGCACCCAGCGGACGGGCGCCGTCATGACGGGCGCCGGCAGCAGCGGCGATTGCTCGACCTCCAGCCGCGCCAGCTCGGCCGCGAGCCGGTCGCCGACGGCGTCGAAGCCACCGGTGACGGTGCCGCAGGGAAGCAGCCGCCCGTGCTCGTAGAACCCGATCATCAGGGCACCGAAGGGCCGGCCGGGCTCCTCGGTGAACCCGATGACGACGAAGTCGTCGCTCTTCACGGCCTTCACCTTGAGCCAGAAGGGCGAGCGCTGCCCGGGTACGTACGTGCTCTCCACATGCTTGGCCATCACGCCCTCCATGCCCCGCTCCAGGCAGGCTTCGAAGAGCTCGGCTCCATCGCGCTCGATCCAGTCCGGGACGAGGATGGCGCCGGCCTTGCTCACGGTCTTCTTGAGACGGGCCCGACGCCGGACCAGCGGCTGCCGCAATTGCGGCCGGCCGGCCAGCCAGAGCAGGTCGAAGGTCAGGAGCGAGTAGGGCACGTGCTCGGTGCCCGGCAGCCCCGCAACCTTGGCTCGCATCGATTGCAGGTCGGGGCGCCCGTCGGCGTCGATGCTGACGAGCTCGCCGTCGAGCACGGTTCCGGGCGGCAGGTCCGCGGCCGCCCGCGCCACCTCCGGCAGGCGGTCCGTGATGTCGCGGAGCGAGCGGTCCTGCAGCCGCACACGGCCGTCCGGATGGATGAAGCAGAGGCATCGAATGCCGTCCCATTTGACCTCGAAGATGTACTCGTCGGAGCTGAAGGGGGCCTCGGCGGAGACGGCCTGCATCGGGCGAAGCGCGCTCGGGAAAGCCTCGTGCTCGAAGGAGAGCTGACCGAGAGCCTCGGAACCGTCGACCCTCACGGGGAAAGCCTAGCCCGCCCGGCTGCTGGCCTGTCCGGCCGCACTCCCGACCCGGTGCACTGGC
>CAYLIP010000066.1:0-6832 GCA_964383855.1 uncultured Actinomycetes bacterium
GGAGAGGATGTTGAGGAGGGTGGTCTTGCCGGAGCCGGTGCCGCCCGAGATCAGGATGTTGAGCCGGCTGCGGACGGCCGCGCCCAGGTAGCGAAGCATCTCCTCCGAGCCGCTGCCGAGGTCCACCAGGTCGGCTGCGCGCAGCTTCTCCTTGGAGAACTTGCGGATCGTCATGCAGGGACCGTCGATGGCCAGCGGGGGAATGATCACGTTGACGCGGGAGCCGTCCCGGAGGCGGGCATCGCACATGGGCGAGCTCTCGTCCACACGCCGCCCGATCGTGCTGACGATCCGGTCGATGACCAGCCGCAGCTGCTGGTTGCTCTCGAACACCACGCTGCTCTCCGAGATGCGGCCGCTGCGCTCGACGAAGACCTTGCCCGGCTGGTTGATCATGATCTCGGAGATCGAGGGGTCGTCGATCAGCTGCTGCAGCGGCCCCAGGCCGAGGACGTCGTCGAGGAGCGACTCCACCAGGCGGTCGTAGTCGAGGCGGCTCAGGCCCAGCCCGTTCCGGCGCACATACTCGTCGGACAGGGTCGCGATCAGCGCGCGGACGCCGTCGCGGTCGGTGATGTCGATCTCGTCGGCGTGGCGCTGGACGAGCATCTCGTGGATCGCGGTCTTGGCTTCGGGAATCGCCGGAATGGCGATCGACTGTGGGGTGTCCACCCGTGCCGGGCGGGCGGCCACCGTCTCGGCGCCGGCCGCCGTCGAACCGGTGGCCGCCTCCGCGCGCTCGACCACCTTCAGCTCCAGCCGCCGCTGGGTGGCGGCGCTGCGGTCGGACATCCGGTCGAGCAGGCTCATGGAATCACCACCGCCGGCGATACCAGCGGGATGGCCGGGGCGTCGACCGGGCTGGCGGGCCGGATGTGCCGGAGCGCGATCCTGGCCGCCACCGAGACATCCCGGAACCGGTCGACTGTCAGCGCCTCGATCATGGGCACGCTGGCCGGGTCGGCGATGCGGGTCAGCGCCTTGAGCGCGGCAAACCGGACCTGCCAGGTCGGATCTTCGAGGGCGGAGGCCAGCGCCGGCACGGCCGCCGGGTCGGCGATCCAGCCCAGCGCCCGGCAGCATGCCACGCGCTCGCTGCGGACTCCGTCCGGCAGCAGCAGCAGCAGCACGGGGACGCCCGAACGGCGGCCGCGGAGCCCGAGCGCCAGGGCCAGGTGCATGCGGATGTCATCGAATTCCGCGTTCATCAAGGCCGACTCGATATAGTGGTCGGGCGCCGATTTGGCCAGCTCGATGGTCAGGCGCATGGTCGTCCCGCGCCGCCAGTAGAGAGCGCGCACCAGCGCGTCCGAGCTGCGAGCCCCGGCAAGCCGCCCCAGGGCCCGGGCGCCGGCCGCCTGGACCAGGGGATTCTGATGGCCGAGCAAGCGCCCGAGCCAGGGCACGGCCTCCTCCAGGCGCAGTGCGCCGGCCAGGCGGGCGGAGCGGATCCTGACCGCGTCGGACGGGCTGAGCAGCCCGTCGATCACCTGCTGGAGGGTGCCCCGAGCCCGCAGCTCGTCGCGCACCCACCACAGGATCGAGCTGTTGGGCGCGATCTCGCGGACGGCCCGTACCAGGGCATCGACGGCGCCGTTGGCGTCCCGGTCGAGGTCGAGTGCGGGGAGCGGGGCGCGGCCCGCGAGCGCCGCCCGGACCCGGGCCAGGAGCACCGCCCGGCGGGCCCCCGCCAGCGTGCGCTTGGCGCTGATCATGACTGCGCCCCGGATCGGCGTCCGGCGCGGTCGCCGCCGCCGGCCTTGCTCTCGAGCAGGTCGGCGATCGCGCGCGAGCCCTTCGCGATCTCCGACGGACGGTCGCCGAGCGACAGGATCGCGCCCTCGAGAGCCGCGTCGTCGGGCCGTGATCCGTCGTACCCGACCTCGACCGCGATCTGCGAGCTCAGCCTGCGCTCGACGGCTTCCCGCCTTATGGAGGACCGGGGCATCCGCGAGTTGAGGACCACGCTTATGTTCTCGCCGGCGTAACCCAGGACGCCGGTCAGGATGTCGTGCGCATCCCGGGCCGCCTTCAGCGCGGCCAGCTCGGGCGGGGTCACGAGGAGGACGTGCTGGGCCTGGTCGAGCACCGCCAGGGTCAGGTCGTCCATGGCCACGCCGAGGTCGACGATCACGTAGCGGAAGGTGCGCTTCAGCACCTCCATCGCCCGCCCGATCACCTCCGGCGTCACCAGGTCCGCCTCCTCCGGCCGGATGCAGCCGGGCAGGACCATCAGGCTCGCGGGGTGGAAGAGGACGGCGCTGAGCAGAAGCTCCTCGGCCATCTGCGGGGGAGCGTCGGCGACCTTGGCCAGCGAGCTCACGGGCGCCAGGCCGGCCAGCAGCGCCGCCTGCGTGAACGGGAAGGAGATGTCGAGCAGCAGGACGTCGCCCGGATGGCGGCGCGCGAGAGCGCCGGCGACGTTGAGCGCGAGCGTGGTGCGCCCCGATCCTCCCTTGGGCGAATAGACCGCCACCGTCACGCTCTCGGCCGCGGGCCTCCCCCACCCGAGCTGGGCGGCGATGCCCGCGTAGCCGGCGGCCCGCTGCCCGTTCAGGGAGTCGAGCTCCTGGACGGCGCCCGGTTCGGCGCCGAGAACGTTCAGAGCCGCGGTCGCGTCCAGGACCAGAAGCTCGCAGTCGTCGAGGGCCACCACGGTCTCCGCCGCCGGCTGGTCCATCACCGCCGGCCATCCGAAGAAGTCGGCGCGGCCGAGCGTGGCCACCGCCACCGCATGGCCGGGGCCCTCCAGCCTCACCTGGCAGTGGCCGTGCTGGACGAAGAAGAGGGCGCTGCCCTGCTCACCCTGGCGAACGATCACGTCGCCCGCGTGCGCCGTGAGCGGCCGCATCCGGCGCGCGAGCGCCCTCAGGACCCGCTCGGGAAGCATGTAGAAGACGGCCGCCTGTTCCAGGAGGTCGAAGCGCGCGGCAAGCTCGCTTGGAGCCGGCTCCTGGAAGCGCTGCCGCCGCGCCGGCTTCGGCTCGACCGGCGTCCGCACTCGGAGCAGGTCTCGCCCGCCGGTCTCGCGCCGTATCCAGGGCAGTGGCTGCTCGCGGATGTTCACCATCCCCGGGACCCGCTAGATCCTCGTGAAGCCATAACGAGACTCCACCTGGGCGGGTCCGATGGGCGCGGGGGCCGTGGTGGCGGGGCAGCCGGGATCGGCGGCGACGGCGGCCGGGGAGTAGTCCTTGTAGGAGAGCAGGACGTACTTGACCGATGCGTTGGCGATCATCCACGAGAGGTACTGCGCGTCACACTGCGTCACGACCACGGTCAGGCTGGAGGAGACGCCCTGCTTCTGCGGCGCCGCCTGGGCGGCCGAGACCGGGGCCGGCCCGACCCGGATCACGTGCAGGTTGGTGAAGACCACCTTGGTGACCGTCTTCGAGGGGCTCGACCCGAAGGTGGAAGTGGAGACGGTCGCCAGCACGTTGATGTAGTCGCCGGCCGCGATGTACCCGGCCACGCCCTGCTGCTCGCCGGTCGGGATCGTCAGGCCGACGTAGCCCTCCGGGATCGGCAGGTACCCGCCGACGGAGCCGTCCAGGGATTCGGCGGCTGAGCCGAGCAGGTTCTGGGTCACCGGCTGTCCTTTGAGGATGGTGACCTGGGCCGCCATCCCCTTCACGCCCTCCACGGTGGCGATGGCGCCGGCGACCGGCGCCGCGGCGGCGTAGTCCTGGACGGCGACCATTCCCGGCGCCAGCTCCTCGCGAGCCTGGATGTCCTGGGTCGCGACCAGGATCCGGAAATGCTGCACCGAGGTGCTGCCGCGGTTGGCGAGTGCCAGCCCGATCACGAAGACGGCGATGAAGGCGAGCAGGGCCATCGCCAGGCCGATCACGAAAAGACCTCGGCGCGGCGCGGCGCCGATTCGGGCCGGCTTGCTCGCCGTTGTGGCTATCAATGTCCCCAACTCCTCATGGCAGATGGTCGATCGCATGCCGATGCGTCAATCGAGGCAGCGAACGCCGGGCCCCGACATTGCCACTCGAGATCACGGAGGGGCGACGGACGTTACTCCCAAACGCCACGGGACAATGGCCCACCCGCCGGGGAGTGAAAACGGACCTCGCCGGATCGTGGCCGGGCTCAGGCGGGCGGCGCCGAAGGGCGCCTGCCCAGGCGCCTCCGGGACATCGGTCGGGGGGCTACCGGGACGGTTCCCCCTACGCCCGGCTCCGGATGGCGCCCGATGATCCGACCGCACTCTGGCGCCCGTGCGCCCCGGAGCGCCGGTCACACCGCGAAGAAGAGACCAATCGGGGGCCCCGGCTCGAGCCGGGGCGACAAGAAGGAGAGGGGACATGCGGAAGAGATCAGGGCCGACGCAGATCGCGGTGGCGCGCGCGCTCAGCTGGCTCCGGCGCGCCGCCGGCGTGACCGGCATCCTGGCGCTCACCGCCACCGCCCTCTTCTCCTCGACCATCCTCAGCGCGTCGGCGGCGACGCTCTCGGCCACCATCGACCAGTGCGCCAACGGCCAGCTGGCGACGCCCGAGTCGTGCCGGAACAGCAACTGGGTGAACGGCAACGTCAACGGAAGCAAGGCGCACTGGCGCGAGGGCGATTACATCGCATACCGCTCGATCATCTCCGGCCTCACGGCCGGTTCGCACACGCTCACGTTCACGTACGACACCGTCCACGGCGGCAAGCACGCCCTCGACTTCCTCGGCTCGTTCGACGCGACCGAGACGACTTCTTCCGCCCCAACCGGCTACCACGCCAACCAGAACAATCCGTGTCTCGACGTGCTGGGGTGCACCGATCCCGCGACGCCCGTCTCCTCCCTGCCCATCCCGGCGCCGAACATGACCGGTGAGGCCGGCTGCGGCGGATCTTCCTCAAGTCCGATCCCGGCGTTTCCCCTCGGTGGCGCAATCAAGATCTTCGGTGCCGCCGGCACCGTCCTGAACGGGTTCATCTACACGAGCCAGAACGTCCCCTCCGGCACCGGCCAGTGCAGCACCTCGGCCGCCGTCACGTTCACGACGACGACCGCCACGACGGTCGTCATGGCCTGGGGCGGTCACATCGCCAGCCAGCAGGACTGGGGCGTCGGCAACTCGGCCAGCGCGATCAGCGGCTCGCCCTACCACATGGCCCTCGTGTCCCTCGACAACACGACCATCGGCAGCCAGGACCGCGCGCTGTCGACCAGCGCCATCTTCTTCACGCCCACGGTGGCGACCTCGATCAACGGCGCCGCCAACGCGACCTCGGTCAGCGTCGGCAGCAGCGTTCACGACACCGCGACGCTGACCGGCGCCGCGTCCAACGCGGGCGGCACCGTCACCTACAGCTTCTTCGCCAACGGGACGTGCGCGGGAACGGCGGCGAACTCCTGGCAGGTGACTGTCACCAACGCGACGGTGCCCGACTCGCCCTCGCAGGTCATCAGCTCGGCCGGCTCCTACTCCTACAACGCGGTCTACAGCGGGGACGGCAACGACATCGGTGCCACCTCGCCGTGTGAGCCGCTTGCCGTGACCAAGAGCGGGCCCGCGATCACGACCACGCTCTCGACCTCCGTGGCGCTCGTCGGGACGCCGGTCCACGACACGGCCACGATCTCGGGCGCGACCGCCAACGCGGGCGGCACCGTGACCTACAACGTCTACCCGGGCCCCAACACCTGCACCGGGACGACCGTCGCCTCCTACACGGTTGGCGTCACCAACGGCGCCGTCCCCAACTCGCCCGACTTCACGGCCAACCAGGCCGGCACCTACAGCTGGCAGGCCGTCTACAGCGGCGACGCCAACAACGGCGGCGCCAGCAGCGGCTGCTACGACGAGCAGCTGCTCATCAACAAGCTGTCGCCGACGATCGCCACCTCCCTCTCCACGTCGTCGACCGCGATCGGGACGGCGGTGCACGACACCGCGACCCTGGGCGGCGCCACCAGCAACGCGGGCGGCACCGTGACCTACAGCGTCTACGCGGGCGCCAACACCTGCAGCGGCACCGCCCTCCAGAGCTGGACGACCATTGTGACCAACGGCGTGGTCGGCAACTCCGGCAACTTCCTTCCGTCCGCGGCCGGGACCTACTCCTGGCAGGCCGTCTACTCGGGTGACGCCAACAACAATCCCGCCAGCAGCCCCTGCAGCAGCGAGCAGCTGACGGTGATCAAGAACTCGCCGTCGATCGCGACCGGCCTCTCGGCCACCTCGGCTTCGATCGGGACCGCGGTCCATGACTCCTCGACCCTGAGCGGGGCCACCGGCAACGCGGGCGGCAGCGTGACCTACAGCGTCTACGCGGGCGCCAACACCTGCAGCGGCACCGCCCTCCAGAACTGGACGGTGACGGTGACCAACGGCCTGGTGCCCAACTCCGGCAGCTTCACGCCGGGCGCGGCCGGCACCTACAGCTGGCAGGCCGTCTACAGCGGTGACGCGAACAACAACGGCGCCACCAGCCCCTGCAGCAGCGAGCAGCTCACCGTGGGCAAGAACTCGCCGAGCATCGCCACGGCACTCTCGACCAGCTCGGCCGCGATCGGGACCGCGGTGCACGACTCCTCGACCCTGAGCGGGGCCACCCCCAATGCGGGCGGCAGCGTGACCTACAGCGTCTACAAGGGCGCCAACACCTGCAGCGGCACATCGCTGGGCAGCTGGACGGCGACCGTCGCCAACGGTCTGGCCGGCAACTCCGGCGACTTCACGCCGAGCGCGGCCGGCACCTACAGCTGGCAGGCCGTCTACTCGGGTGACGCCAACAACAACGGCGCCAGCAGCGACTGCAGCAGCGAGCAGCTTGTGGTGGGCAAGAACTCACCCAGCATCACGACCACGCTCTCGGCCACCAACGTCAG
>CAYLIP010000066.1:6932-12280 GCA_964383855.1 uncultured Actinomycetes bacterium
GCGGTGACGCCAACAACAACGGCGCCATCAGCGCCTGCACCGAAGAGCAGCTGCTGGTGGGCAAGAACTCACCCAGCATCACGACCACGCTCTCGGCCACCAACGTCAGCATCGGGACCGCGGTCCATGACACGGCCAAGCTGAGCGGGGCCACCGGCAACGCCGGCGGCACCGTGACCTACAACGTCTACGCCGGCGCCAGCACCTGCACCGGCAGCACGGTCAAGACCTTCTCGGCAACCGTGACCAACGGGGTCGTGGGCAACTCCGGCGACTTCACGCCGGGCGCGGCCGGCACCTACAGCTGGCAGGCGGTCTACTCGGGCGACGCCAACAACAACGGCGCCACCAGCGGCTGCTCCGACGAGCAGCTGATCGTCCAGCCCAACTCGCCCAGCATCACGACCACGCTCTCGGCCTCGACGGCGGCGATCGGGACCGCGGTGCACGACTCCTCGACCCTGAGCGGGGCCACCGGCAACGCGGGCGGCAGCGTGACCTACAGCGTCTACGCGGGCGCCAACACCTGCAGCGGCACCGCCCTCCAGAACTGGACGGTGACGGTGACCAACGGCCTGGTGCCCAACTCCGGCAACTTCACGCCGAGCGCAGCCGGCACCTACAGCTGGCAGGCCATCTACGGCGGTGACGCCAACAACAACGGCGCCATCAGCGCCTGCACCGAAGAGCAGCTGCTCGTCAACGCCAACCCGACCAGCACCACGACGCAGGTCCAGACGGTGAACGGCAACAGCACCACCAACCTCGCCACTGGTGGCACCGCCGCCTTCGGCTCGACCGTGCACGACACCGCCGCGCTCTCGGGTGCGACGGCCAATGCCGGCGGCACCGTGACCTACACCCTCTACTCCGGCACAACCTGCACCTCGAACGCGCTCGTCAAGAGCTGGGCCGTCAACGTGACCAACGGGGTCGTGCCGGCTTCGGGCAGCATCGCTCTGACCACGGCGGGTGCGTACGGCTTCCAGGCGGTCTACAGCGGCGACGCCAACAACGTCGGCAGCTCGAGCGCCTGCGGCTCGGAGGCCTTCAACATCGCCAAGATCGCAACCGCCATCGCGACCACTCCCCAGCCGGCCTCCGGCGCGGTGGGCGTGGCCATCGCTGACGTGGCCAAGGTCTCCGGCGGCAGCAATCCCGGCGGCACGGTCACCTTCGCCCTCTACGGGCCGGGTGACACCACCTGCTCCAGCAACCTGATCGACAAGCTGGCCGCGGCGGACAGGGCGAAGTTCGTCAACGTTCCGATGTCCGGCGGCTCGGCCACGTCAGGCAGCTACACCACCACCGACGTCGGCGTCTACCAGTGGGTCGCCAGCTACAGCGGCGACCCCAACAACCTCGGATCCGCGGGCGCCTGCGGCGACACGACCGAGCAGGTCGTGACGGCGGCCGTCCTGGCCGAGGTCTCGCTGCCGCCGACGGGCAGCATCCCGATCGTGCTCATGCTCATCGGCTTCCCGCTGATGGCCATTGGGCTGGCGCTGCGGGCCTTGGGCCGGCGGCGCCGCGCGTGACCGACCCATCGGGTGAGATGGGACTGATCTACAAGGCCGGAGCCGGAGGCCACAAGCCTCCGGCGGCCGGCCGCCTTCGTCCCGCGCTTGACCTTGCGGGTCTGTCGAGGGCGCTCGGCGTACTGCTGATCACCGCCGGCCTTCTCCTGGTCCTCGGCGGCGGCGGTCTGCTCGGCTACGAATCCTGGCAGCAGCGGCAGCTGACGCAGCAGTGGCATGACATCGTCTCCACCCTGCCGGCACCGCTGGAGACGGCGCCCCCCGACGTGGCGCCGCAGGCAGCCGCGGCGCCGGTGGCGGTCCCGACGGCGGCTCCCGTGGTGACGGCCGGCCGGTCAGGCGGGCCGGCGATCGCCTTCGGCATCAGGGTTCCCCGTCTGAACTACTATTCCGCGGTCGTCGAGGGCGTCGACACCGGCCATTTGGCCCTCGGGCCCGGGCACTACCCGAACACCCCACTTCCCGGGCATCCGGGCAATGTCGGCATCGCGGCACACAACAGCTACTGGTTGGGATTCGGCGAGCTGAGGGCGGGTGACCGGATCGTGCTCGAGACGCGCGGCGGGACCTTCACCTACCGGGTCACCGGCACCCGCGTCGTGCGGCCCGACGACAGAACTGTGTTCGCCCAGGGCTCCGGCTACCGGCTCACGATGACGACCTGCTGGCCGCTCTGGGCGGGTGCGCTGGCCGACCGGCGCTACGTGATCTCAGCCGAGGAAGAGGGGGGTGTGGCATGAGGCGGTGGGGACCACCTCATGCCACTGAGAGGGGAGGATTCGCTTAGGCGAATTCGACCGCGATGTAGCCCTTGCCGCCACTCACGACCCAGGCGGTTCCCACGTAGTGGTAGGGACCCATGATGTTCGCGTAGTGCGGAGCGCTGGCCACGAACAGCCCGTTGATGCCGCCGTCGTTGATTCCTGAGCCCCAGACCCCGACGTTCTCGCCGGTCTGAGACGATCCGAGCCCGCAGCTCCAGTCGCGCTGCACGCCGTTGCCGTGGAAGATGTTGCCTGCGCTCGCCATGGCCTGGGCCTGCGCGTAGGCGATGCTGGCCAGGCACGGACTCCAGTTCAGGGGGGCCAGACCCCCGGCCGAACGGTCCTGGTTGATGAGCGACTGCTGCACGGAGCCGATCACGATCGCGGGCGGGGGCGGCGGAGCCTGCCGCGCCGGAGACGGCGCCACGCTCTGCACGTAGACGCTGGCCGGAGCCTGGTACTGCGGGGCCTGCGCGGCCTGGGCGGCAGCGTCGGCGGCCTCCTGCGCGGCGGCCGCATCGGCGGCGGCCTGCGCGGCTGCGGCAGCCGCGGCCGCTTCAGCCGCGGCTTGGGCAGCGGCGGCGGCGCGGTCTTCGGCTGCCTGCCGGCTGTCGAGAGTGGCGTTCAGCGGGGTCGGATACTCGTCAACACCCGCCGCCGCCGGCACCGCCGGCACCGACACATGCGCGGGATGCTTGGCGGCATGCGAGGCCGGGAGATTGACGTGGATGGCGGCCAGGCTGGAGGCCATGGCGGACGTAAGGAATGTGATGAATGCGACGGTTTTCACAACAAAGGTCAAAGCTGGACTCACCTCCTCGGGGTCAAACGAGGCGCGCTTTGGTTACTTGCGGCGCTGCGGAGGAGGGCGCTGGGGGAAACCTCCCCGCAAGCGCCCTCCGGCAATTCAAAAGCGCCGGCGGTGACCCCGGGATGACCGCGTCAGGACCGCGTTTTGATCGATTCGGAATTGCGCATTTTCGAATCCGCCTCGGCTGGCGGAGACGCCGCTAAGGCCTAGTCGATCTCGTCGAGCAATCCCGTGCGTACGGCATGCAGCACCGCGCCCGAGCGGCCGTGAACGCCGATCTTGTCGTAGATCACGCTGATGTAATTGCGCACGGTCTTCTGCTTCAGGTCGAGCTCGCCGGCAATGCGGGCGCTCTGGTAGCCCTTGGCCAGCATCGACAGGATCTGGATCTCCCGGCCGGTGAGCCGGTCGCTGCCGACGCTGTCGCGGCTGCCCCTGGCGGCCACAGGCGCCCGCCGGCCGGCGGCGGCGGAGTGGATGGTGTCCACGATCTCACTCAGCGAGGCGGCCTTGGAGAGCACGGCGTGGACGCCGGTGGGCATGTCCCGCCGGCCGGCCGGCCTCCAGAGCCCGCTGAGCAGGATCACCGCCACGCCGGGCAGGTCCCGGGCCAGGGCGCTCGCCGCCGAGACTCCGCCGAGAACCGGCATGTGAACGTCCATCAGGATCGCGTCGGGGCGCAGGCGCTCGGCGACCGAGAGCGCCGCCGCACCGTCGGCGGCCGTGCCCACAACCTCGATCGTGGGCTCGTCGGCGAGCAGGACCTCGAGTCCTCTGAGAAAGAGAGGGCTGTCGTCGACAAGCAGCACGCGCAGACGAGCGATCGGCTCAGGCTGGGGCATTGCTATCCGGAAGACTATCCGCCGGCGGCCCCGTAGTTGTTAACGAACGCACAAGGCTGGTTAAGGCCGAACCTAGGTCTTGTCCGCGCTGGGGCCGGGCGGAAGGTAGGGCGCGGGGTCGACGGGCAGCCCGCCAACCCGAAGCTCGAAATGAAGGTGGGGCCCGGTTGAGTTGCCGGTCGACCCCTCCAGGCCGACCGGCTGGCCCTGGATCACCGCCTCGCCGACCTTGACCGCCGCCTGGTTCAGGTGGCCGTAGAGGGTGAGCAGGCCGCCGGCGTGCGCGAGGACGACGTAGTTCCCGTAACCGGTCGTGCCGGAGCCGACGGCGGCGACATAGCCGTCGTCAGCAGCCAGGATCGGGCTCAGGTCCGGCTCGACGAGGTCGATGCCGGTGTGAAAGTGGGCGTAGCCGGCAAAGGCCGGCTCCAGCGCCAGGTCGCTGGGGCCGAAGGGCTGGCTGATCTGGGCCGCCGGCTCGGGCCAGATGAAGCGGTAGCGCGTCGAGTGGCCGGCGCTCATGGGAACCGACCCCAGCGGGTTGGCCTTCAGCCACGCCATGGTCTGCTCCCAGGCCTGCTGGACCGCGGCGGCGATGATCTCCTGCTGCTGCCGCTGAAGCATCGCGGCGATCTGGGCGGACACCTGGGCGGACTGGGCGTCGAGCCGGTTGAGCGCGGCCTGCGTTTGCCGGATCTTCTCCGACAGCTGCGAGCTCGTGACCTCCTGCTCCTGCCGGAGCTGGTCGAGCCGGTCCAGCTGCTGCTGGCGCTGGGTCCGGATCGACAGCTGCTTCTCCCGGTCGGCGCGCTGCTCCTGCCGGTCGCTTCGCAGCCTTGCCTCGTCGGCCTGGAGGGCACGCCGGAGCTGCTGGGCGCGCACCCCGGCGGATGCGATGTCGCCGATCTCGACCAGTGCGTCGCGAAGGCTGCCCGCCTGCATGATCGCCACCACCGGCGAGTCGGGGACCCGGTAGAGCGCCCGCTCGATGGCTACTAGCCGCCGGCGCTGAAGCTGGATCCGCGCCTGCGTGGCCGCGATCTGGGCGTCCAGGCGCTGGATCGACGCGTCGAGGTCGGCGATCTGTCGATCGCTCTGCCCGATGAGCTGGCGGACCTCGTCCTGCTGCCTGGCGTTGGCGGCCAGCGACTGACGCAGGTTCTCAGCGGCGGCCTGCGCCGCGGCCAGATTGGAGCTCAGGGTGTCGTGAGCCTGTTTCAGGGCCGCCTGCTCGGCGCAGAGGTCGGCGGTTGCGGGTTGCGGCGCCGGCGTCGGACGCGCCGGCGTGGGGCCGGCTGAAGGGCAGATCGACGGGGAGGGGGAGGGCGAGGGAGCGGCGGCGGCGGGGCCGGCGCCGAGCAGGCCCGCGGCGGCCGCGGCCAGCGCGGCCGCG
>CAYLIP010000067.1:0-12237 GCA_964383855.1 uncultured Actinomycetes bacterium
GCGCCCCTAGATCTCGCGGCGGCGGAAGCTCCAGACCGCGATCGCCAGCATCGCCACGGTCCAGAGCAGCGCCCAGAGATCGAATGCGGCGGGCGGGGGATCGACGGCCCCGAAGGGGTTGGCGGCGAAGCCGGGCCCGGCGCTTCGAAACCCGGCGATGATCGCCGCCGGCTCCATCGACCAGACCGCGCCCCGCCAGAGGCCGTCGGTGGGCAGCGTCAGCTTGATGAAGGTCCCGGCCGCGCTCAGCGCCTGGTTGTTGAGCCCCTGACCGATGCCGCCCACGATCCCGCCAACCCAGGCCACGAAGTAGCCGGCGAGCGCGATCACCGCGCCCGTGATGCCGGATAGGCGCGTGCTCAGGGCAAGGCTCAGCGTGAGAAGGACGAGGCCCACGCCGGAGATGTACGCGGTCAGCGCCAGGGGGTGGGGCGGAAAGTAGCCGGTCGCCCAGTCGACGACCGCCATCTCACCCCAGATCGCGACCACCGTGTAGAAGACGAGGAGCAGCGCCAGGCCAAGCCACTTCCCGAGCAGGAAGTCCGAGCGCCGTATGGGCCTGGCCAGGATGGCCAGGACGAGGCCGGAGTCGACGTCGGCCGAAATGGTGGGCGCCGCAACCACCGCGGCCGAGAGGGCGAGCACCGCCTCGAACATGAAGGCGACCAGGATCAGGAGCTGCGAGGCGACGCTGCGGACGATGGCGGGCGTCGGCGCCTGGCCGCGCCCGATGGGCGCATCCCACAGCTTGCTGAAGCCCCAGCCGCTGGCGGCGATCACCGCCAGCGTGAGGACGAGCAGGGCAAGCAGCAGCTTGCGCCGAGAGGCCTCGACCAGCGTGAGCCGCGCGATCGTGAGGAGGGCCGGCATCGGTCTCACGCGCGCAGCAGTTCCAGGAAGCGGTCCTCGAGCGTCTGGCGGCGAGGCTCGACCTGGTAGACGCGCCCGCCCATGCCCACGACCTCGGCGATCAGGTCGGGCACGCGCTCGAGTTCGATGTCGCGGACGACGAGCCACTCGCCGTCGTCGTCGAGCGAGCCGAAACTGGCGAGCGAGGCCCGCTGCTGGACCGTCAGTCCGCTCAACCGGACCTTGACCGCCTGGCCGCCCAGCAGCTCGTCGAGGGTGCCGCTGGCGACCACCCGGCCGCCGTCGACGACGGCCACCCGGTCGCACACCATCTCCACCTCGGTCAGCAGGTGCGAATTTAGGAAGACCGCCGTGCCCCGATCCCGCAGCTCGTGGATGATGCGGCGGACGTCGTGCCGTCCGACCGGGTCGAGGGCCGACGTGGGCTCGTCGAGGAGCACCAGCTCGGGGCGCCCCAGCAGGGCGGCGCCCAGGCCCAGGCGCTGCTGCATGCCCTTGCTGTAGGTGCCGACGCGGTCGCCGGCCCGCGCGCCGAGGTCGACCAGGTCGAGCGCCGAGGTGATCTCGTCGTTCCAGGTCGGCCGGGCGAGGCCTGCCAGCTCGCAGTGGAGAGCCAGCACCTCGCGCGCGTTCAGCCAGGGCTGGTAGCGGAAGAGCTCGGGCAGGTAGCCGGCTCGCCTTCGGGCCTCGCGGTCGCCCAGCGGGCGGCCGAGCACGAAGCCCTCGCCGCCCGACGGGGGAAGCAGGCCCAGGAGCAGCTTGACGGCGGTCGTCTTGCCGGCTCCATTGGGCCCGAGGAACCCGAAGACCTCGCCGCGGGGCACGGTCATGGTCAGCCCGGCCACGGCGAGCTTGTCGCCGAAGCGCTTGGCCAGGTCCGAGGTGTGGATGGCGGGCGAGGCGGCGGCGGCGCTCGCCGTCGCCTGCCGCTCGCGCAGGTCTACCAGGCCGCTGAGCCTACTAGGAGCAAGGCCTCAGCAGCCCATCTCCCTTCTTGATGGGAGGTGGCTCACCCGCTCGCCCGCCTAATAGGCCCTGGAGACCGCGATCACCGAGTTGGCGACCCTGATCAGGGTCGCCTCATCCTGGGAACCGGCCACCACGTAGACGAGCCTGCCGTACTTCGCGGTGTCGCTGATCCAGATCAGGCCGGCGGCGACCCGCGTGTTGTCGCCGATGAAGACGGCCTTGCTGCCGTCGCTGAGGACCGGGGTGTCCGACCTGGCCCCGGGCGGAATCGGGATCGGCAGCGTGGAGGTGGGATCGCCGATCTGGTCGATCAGGCTCTGGGGCACGCCGGCCTGCTTCAGCCCGGCCTCGATCTCGGCCACCGAGGTGCCGGTCGGGGAGGTTACGACCGGCGCCCTGGCCACGCCGACGACCAGTTGAGGAACCTGGCCCTGGCTGACCTGCCTGGGGTCGACCGTCCCGTAGATGGCCGCCTCGGCGGGCCCGCCGGAGACGGCGATCACCTTGCCGTTGAGGTTCGCCGGCACCGGTGGGTGGTTGGGGCCGGCGGCCTGCTGCGCCTTGGCGGCGTCGAATGTGAAGGTGCCCGCGCCCTTGCTCATGCGCGCGAAGCTGGGGGCCGGGAGCCCGGCCGGCGCCCAGGCGCCGGCGAGCGAGGGCAGGTCCCCGCCGGCTGCCGCCGCCGGTGTCGAGACCTCGCTCAGCTCAGGCTGGCTGGTCACCTTGACCGTGCCCCAGCTGGAGAGGTCGGGCATGCCCTCGAAGGACGCCGGCTGCACCCCCACCGGCTGCACCGTCCTCGGCGAGAAGAGGTTGGTGACGGTCTGCGCGAGCGGCGACGCGAAGGCGAGCACGGCCAGGCTGGCGGCCAGCGCCGCGCCCAGGGCGGTGGCCCGGATACGAGGCCGCCAGGCCCGGGGCAGCAGCCCCCGCCGGGGCGGTTCGACTCGCGCCGAGACCGAGCGGAAGGCGGCGTCAGGGTCGACGGTGACCGCGCCAGCGCCGAGCGCATCCTGGACCGCCCGGGCCGTGGCGGCGATTCCCGAGAAGCGCCGCTGGCAGGCATCGCAGCCGTTGAAGTGGCCGCGCGCGAGCTCGGTGACCGCGTGCGGCTCGTCGTACATGCGGCGGAGAACGCCGTCAGAGAGGTGAGCCACTTGATTCCAACTCCTTCTTGAGTGCCTGCTCGGCGCGGCGCAGCAGCGTCCCGACCTGGCCGGTGGAGACGTGCAGCGCGGCTCCGACCTCGGCGTAGCTGAGGCCGCTGTAGCGGAGGGCGAGCACGGCCGCCGCCTTGGGTCGCAGGCGGCCGAGCGCCTCCCGCACGATCCGGCGCGATTCCTGGATCTCGACCTCGCGCGCGGGGTCGCCCGTCTCCTGCTCGGACCGCGACTGCGCTTCGGCCAGCTCCCGGCGCTCCCGACGCCGCCGGCCGCGCAGCCGGTTGAGCGCGGTGTGCACGGCCGCCCCGTGCAGCCAGGCGGCCGCGAACGGTGGATCGGGCCCATGCCGGCGATGGAGGTCGAGGAAGACCTCCTGCGCCACGTCCTCGGCCTCTCCCCTGTCGACCAGCACGCGGTTGGCGACCGCCACCACGCGGCCGTACTCGCGCATGAAGAGGTCCTCGAAAGGATCGGCGGGCGCCGGGCGCCGCCGTGAGCTCGGATCCGGCTCGCTCGGCTTCATCGACCTGGCCTTCATCCGCTCCTTCAGCACCGTGGCCGGACAGTTTGTGACATCAACGAAAAAAGGGCGAGCGCCGCGGCCCGCCGCCCCGCGCGGGGTGGCGGGATCAGGTCATCTGAGGACCGGCGCTCTCAACGACGGCCGGCCCGCGCCAGCTCGCGGCCGATCGCGCGGAAGAAGGGCGCCCCGAAACCGCCGATGGCAAGCAGAGCGCCGAAGGCGACCACGGCGTCGATCGAGTCGCGACCCTGAGGCTCCCAGTAGACGTCGCGGAAGAGCAGCCAGAGCGCGAACTCGTCGAGGGTCAGCGCCGCGCCGACGCCGAAGAGCACGGCGGTGAACCACGAGAGCCAGGTCCGGGTGGCGCGCATCCCGGTGCCCACCTGGTTCAGCCAGAGGTAGCCGACGAGCAGGAGCAGGAGGATGCCCCAGACCAGGTGGTGGACGTGCTCGGTGCCGTGCGTGACGTCGTGAAAGGGTCCCCGGTGGGCACGGATCAGGTGGGTGATCGCCCGGACCGATCCGAAGGTCAGGAAGAAGGAGAGCCAGGACAGGAAGAGGCGTTCGCGCCGGGCGTCGGCGTTGATGTGCTCCCGGTAGAGCTCGATCACGCGCACCGGTTCAGCTCGAAGCCGCCGGGTCTGCCCGGCGCGAGCGCCGCACCCGCCTGAGCTCGTCCTCGACCAGCTTGAAGTCCTTCTGCGCGAGCTGGTGCAGGTGGCCCTGGAAGGCCAGGGTCCAGCTCTCGGGCGGCCATTTGCGGACGTAGTCGAGGCGGTAGGCGAGATCCTTGGCCAGCACCCAGTCGGCCTCCTCGAGCACCACGTCGGGCTTGATGCGGAAGCGCCACGGGTAGTCCTCGTCCCAGCGCACCGATCGCCAGACCATGGCGTGGTCCTCGTACATGCTCGAGCTGACGGTGGCGGTGGCCGCGAAGGCCATGCGCCCGGTCACGTACCAGAGGATGCGGTCGCCGCTCCGGATGCTCTCCGCGCGGCGCCGGTGCCGCGACTTGACGCCCTGGGCGGTGAAGCCATGCTCCCTCGTCTTCCGGAAGTTCTCGGGCGAGCTCACGATCATCCAGTGCTGAGCGCTGCGTGATGGCTTCGACGCCTTCCTGCGCCGGCGGGGACGGCCCTCGGCGACCTCCGTCATCTCCATCTCCTCGGCCATGGCTCGTGAGAATAGCCGGGTGCTTCGATTCACGATCCTGGCCGAGGACGGCGCCGCCCGCCGGGGCCTCCTCGAGACCGCCCATGGCCGGATGGAGACGCCCGGCTTCTTCGCGGTCGCCACCCGGGCCGCGCTCAAGGGAGTCGACGTGGCCGCCGCGCGGCGCGCCGGCGTGCAGGCACTGATCTGCAACTCGTTTCATCTTCATCTCCAGCCCGGAGGACCGGCGATCGCGGCCGCGGGCGGCCTGCGGCCCTTCATGGACTGGCAGGCCGGCGTCCTGGCCACCGACTCGGGCGGCTTCCAGGTCTTCAGCCTCCGGCACGGTCAGGTCGCCGATGAGCTCAAGGGCAGGCGGCGCCTGCCGGCGCCGGTGGCCGGCGAGGAGCCGCTGGAGGCGGTCCGCGTGGATGAGCGGGGGGCCGAGTTCCGCTCCTACCTCGACGGTTCGCGGCACCTCTTCACGCCGGAGTCGAACATGGCGCTCCAGCGCGACCTCGGCGCCGACATCCTCTTCTGCCTCGACGAGTGCACACCCTTCCATGTGACGCGCGGCTACACGGCCGCCGCCACCGAGCGCAACCTGCGCTGGGCGCGCCGCTGCCGGGACGAGTTCGAGCGGCTCGAGATGGGCCGGAGGCAGGCCCTCTACGGGATCGTCCACGGGGGCGTCTACCCCGACCTCCGGGAGGTGTCGGCCCGGGAGATGTCGGCTCTGGGGTTCGAGGGCTTCGGCATCGGCGACTGCCTGGGTGAGACCAAGGCCGACTGGTACCGTGTCGTCGACGTGGTCACCCCCCTGCTTCCGCGCGAGAGGCCGCGGCACCTCCTGGGAGTGGGTGAGCCCGATGACCTCGTGGAGGGCGCCCTGCGCGGCATCGACACCTTCGACTGCGCGATGCCGACCCGCGTTGCCCGGCACGCGCAGGCGCTGGTGCTGGGCCGGCCGCGCTTCCGGCTCGACCTGGCCTCGGCCCGCGCCGAGGTCCGTGACGGTGACGGCCCGATCGATCGCGACTGTGACTGCGCCACCTGCGCGCGCTTCTCTCGCGCCTACCTGGCGCACCTCTTCCGGGCGCACGAGATGCTCGGAATCGCGCTTGTGGCCGAGCACAACCTGCGCTTCACGACCCGGCTGCTCGAGCGCGTTCGGGACGCCATCTCGGACGGTCGCCTGGCCGAGCTGCGGCGCGAGGTGGCGGGTTGACGTTCGACGAGGCGGCCCGGGCGGTCCCCACCGCGCCCGGGCGCTACAGATACGTGTTCGACGACGCCTGGTTCGGGCTCGGCGGACCTCACGGCGGCTTCCTGGCCGCGCTCCTGCTGCGCGCGATGATGTCGGAGGTCGACCCGGCGCGCCACCCGCGATCGCTGACCGTCCACTTCGCGGCCCGGATCGCCACCGGTGCAACGGAGATCGAGGTCCACGAGGAGCGCCGAGGCGGACGCATGAGCTTTGTCAGCGCGCGGCTGACGCAGGGCGGCGATGTCATGGCGCTCGCCCTGGGCGCCTTCTCGAGTCCGCGCGAGAGCCCGGACATCACCGACGCCGTGTTCCCCGACGTCTTCCCGCCCGAGAAGGTGGCGCCCACCCCCGACCGCCCCCACGCGCCGCCCTTCGCCCGCCATTTCGACTTCCGGCCGGTCCTCGGCGGACTGGTCTTCAAGGGCGGCTCGCAGGCGATGTCGGGCGGCTGGATGCGTTTCAACGAGGCCTCGCGGATTGACGCCCCGGCGATCGCCTGCTTCACTGACGCCTGGATGCCGGCCATCTTCACGCGGATCGACTTTCGAGCCGGGGCGCCGACCATCGACCTCACCGTCCACATCCGGGCCGAATTCCCGCTGGCCGGTCTGGGGCCCGACGACTTCGTGCTCGGCGTCTTCCGCTCGCACCGGGTCGAGAGCGGGTTCTTCGAGGAGGACGGGGAGCTCTGGACGCGGGACGGCCGCCTGGTGGCCCAGTCGCGCCAGCTGGCGCTCCTGATCCCGCTTCCGCCACGAGACTAGAAGCCTCCTCTCTCACTTGGTGGGAGGTGTCGCCGCGAAGCGGCGACGGAGGGGACCCACCGCTCCCCAGAGCGGAGAGAAGCGTCTCAGCCCGCCTCTAGCCTCTTTTTCAGCCCTCTTCTAGCCCTCTTTTCAGCCCTCTTGCAGCGCCCGTCCCGGCTTCCGTGGCGGCAGCAGGCCCAGGTCCCTCGTCTCCGGCAGCTGTGCGATCAGGTTGCGCAGCTGCGTCAGGTGGCCCGCCTCGTGGCGGCCGACCAGCTCGCAGACCGCGAACAGGCTGAGCTGGCCGCGCTCGCCGTCGGCCACCGTCTCCGCCCACCGGCTCGGGCTCAGGCCCCGCAGCAGGTCGACCGTCCGGCGCCGGTCGCGTGCGAAGCCCTCGAGGAGATCCTCGCCGCCGGCGGCGGTGGGCGCCGGCTCGAGCGCCGACCTCAG
This sequence comes from uncultured Actinomycetes bacterium, assembly GCA_964383855.1. Lineage (GTDB taxonomy): Bacteria > Chloroflexota > Dormibacteria > Dormibacterales > Dormibacteraceae > CAZHAC01. The sequence continues at coordinate 7,144 of CAYLIP010000067.1, forward strand.
GTCGACCTCGGTGGCGCCATCGATGAGCACGTGGCGGAAGAGCGCATCGATCAACGTGCCGCTCTGCGCCACGTGCGCGACCAGCTCGGCGATCGTGGGCAGGGCAGGAGCGTGGCGGTAGCTGAGGCGCTCCTCGTCGAGCGACAGCACGATGTCGGCCACCCGCTCGGGCACCTGGGCCAGGAGGACGACGTAGTCCTCCGGTCTCACCTGGTGCGGGCGCTCCGGCGGCTGCTCAGGCTGCTCAGGCTGGCGCCCGCCCTCCTCGGCTTCGTCCACCGGCACAAGGGTAGTGATCAGGAATAATCGGGTCGATGGCAACCGCGATCCAGACCGAGTGCGACCGCTGCAAGGCGCCGCTCCTGGCGGGCGCCGCCTACTGCGAGCGCTGCGGTGAGAGGACGCGCCGCGCCAAGGGCATGGTCCGGCTCACCCTGCGGGTCGAGCTGATCGCGCTGGCCCTGGTCGCCCTGATGACGGCCGGGTTCGTCGCCTCCTTCATGTTCCAGCGCTAGACCTCCCTTACCCGGGGTCAGCGGCGGTAGAGAGCGCGGCCCTCCATCTCGTCCTTGTTCAGCCGCTTGGCCAGGTGCAGGCCCTCGAGGATGAACTCGACCACCGAGGCGCGCACCTCGGGCCGGTCGGGCAGGCCCAGGCGCTTGAGCGCGCTCTCGATCTCAGGGGCGTCGCCCAGGGCCTTCAGGTAGGTGGAGGCTGGCATCGACTCGCCGACCTCGAGCATGGTGCCCTCGTCGAACCGCTGCACGAGAGGCTCGAACTGGGGCGTCGCGAAGTGCCGGCCGAAGACCGAGGAGACCGCCGCCCGCTGGATCCGCTGGAGCACCTGCTCCTCGCGGCCCTCGTCGAGTGCCTCGATCTCGACCCGGCCGGCCGTGGAGGCGACCAGGAAGTCGAGGTCCGAGATGCGCGGCACCGCCAGGCGCTCGCCCACCCGCACCGCCCGCCGGATCGCGTTGGAGGCCAGGTTCTCGTAGTTGCCGATCGACATCCGGACCGAAACCCCGGAGGACTGCGAGATGTGCGGGCTGCGCCGGGCGCCGTGCGAGAGCTCGGCCACGATCTCCTTCATGAACCCGGGAACGAGCACCTCGACGTCGGAGGGCGGCAGCATCCGCTCGCCCTCCATGATCTCGATCTCCTCCGAGACGGTGAGCGGGTAATGCGTGCGGACCTGGGAGCCGAAGCGGTCCTTCAGGGGGGTGATGATGCGGCCCCGAGACGTGTAGTCCTCGGGGTTGGCGCTGGCCACCACCAGCAGGTCGAGGGGCATGCGGATCCGGTAGCCGCGGATCTGCACGTCCTTCTCCTCCATGATGTTGAGGAGGCCGACCTGGATCCGCTCGGCCAGGTCGGGCAGCTCGTTGATCCCGAAGATGCCGCGGTTGCAGCGCGGCACGAGCCCGTAATGGATGGTCAGCTCGTCGGCCAGGTAGCGGCCCTCGGCGACCTTGATCGGGTCCACCTCGCCGATCAGGTCGGCGATCGAGATGTCGGGCGTGGCCAGCTTCTCGCCGTAGCGGCGGTCCCGGGCAAGCCAGCCGACCGGGGTGGCATCGCCCTTCTCGGCGACCAGGTCGCGGCAGCGGCGGCAGATCGGGTCATAGGGGTGATCCGCGATCTCGCAGCCCTCGATCACCGGCACCTCGGGATCGAGGAAGGCGATCAGCGAGCGCATGAGCCGGCTCTTGGCCTGCCCCCGCTCGCCGAGCAGGATCATGTCGTGCCCGGAGATGACCGCGTTGGCGACCTGCGGCAAAACCGTCGCGTCGTAGCCGACGATCCCTGGAAGCAGCGGCTCGCCGGTCCGCATCCGAGCCAGCAGGTTGCGCCGCATCTCCTGCTTGACCGTTTCCCGGGCATGTCCGGACGCTCTCAGCTCGCCCAGCGTGGAGGGTCGCGAAGTGGCCGGGTGGGTCACGGGCTCAACTATAGACTTGGCTCCTGGTGAGCCCTACCCAGACGCTTGCGCAGCGCTACTCGGGTGCGGCGGCGAGCGGAAGGCCGCTCATCGGCGGCCATCGCGGCAACCCTGCCGAGCAGCCGGAGAACACGATGGCGTCCTTCCAGTCAGCCATCGAGCTGGGCGTCGACATGATCGAATGCGACATCCACCAGTCGGCCGACGGCCGCATGGTGGTGATCCACGACCACTCCCTGGAGCGCACGACCAACGGCACCGGCATGGTGCGCGACCACGACTGGGATGAGCTGTCGAGGCTGGACGCCGGCGGCGGCCAGCGGCTGCCTCTGCTCGAGGAGGTGATCGACCTGGCGCGGCAGTCGGGCACCGGCCTCTGCATCGAGATCAAGCAGCTCCCGATTCCCTACCCCGGCATCGAGCAGCGGCTGGTCGAGGCGCTGCGCGCCGAGGACATGGTCGGCCAGGCCGCCGTCATCAGCTTCTTCCATCCTTCCTGCCGGCTCATCAAGGAGATCGAGCCAGCGCTCCAGGTCGGGCTGCTGGAAGGCGCGCGCCCGATCGACCCCGTGCGCCTGCTGGAGGAGGCCGGCTCTGACATCTACGCGCCTCACTACGGGGCGATCGACCCCGACCTTGTGGCCCAGGTCCATGCCTCGGGCCGGGTGGTCGGCGTCTGGACGGTCGACGACCCGGCCGGCGTCATGTGGTGCCGCCACTGCCGGCCCGACTCGGTCTTCACCAACCGCCCGCGCGAGATAGCCCCCCTTTTCCGCGCTTGAGCCGCTGGCTCGGCCCGGCCCTGCCGGCCTGGCTGGCGACGCGCCTGGGCATGGCCGCGATGAGCGTGTTCGCGGCCTCCTTCTCGGCGAACATGCTGCACCGCCAGACGTCGCCGCTGCGGATCTGGCTGGAGTGGGACACCGGCTGGTATCTCACGATCTCCCAGGCCGGCTACGCCACCGCAGACTCCGCCAACTTCTTCCCGCTCTTCCCTGCGCTGGTCGGGCTGGCCACCCGCGCCCTCGGTCACGGGCAGCGGCCGGCCGACGACAGCTTCCGGCTCGGGGTGGCCCTGCTCCTCTGCAGCCTCTTCGCCCTGGCCGCCATGGCCGCCGTCGGGCGGCTGGTCGAAGATGCCCGGCCCGGGCTCCAGCAGCGGGCTCTGCTGGCCCTGGCCGCCTTCCCGACCGCGTTCTTCCTGACCGCCGCCTACACCGAGGCCCCCTTCATCGCCCTGGCCACCCTGTCCCTGGTCCTCGCCCGCCGGCGCCGGTGGGCGCCCGCCGCCGCCTGCGCGGTGCTGGCCGGCCTCACCCGCTCGACAGCGCTGATCCTGGTGCTTCCGCTCTTCTGGGAGGCCGTTCGCGAGGGTCGCGACCGTCGCCGCCTGGCGACCGCCGCCGCGCTCGGCGCGGCGCCGCTGCTGGGCATCGCGCTCTACTCCGCCTACCTCGGCTACCGCTTCGGCGACCCCCTGCTCTTCGTGCACACGCAGGCCGGCCAGTGGCATCACCAGCTGCAGGCTCCCTGGCAGACGGCGCGGCTGGTCGCCGAACACCTGGTTCACCGGCGGGCCGGGATGCTGCCGTTCGACCTTTCGATCTGGACGGCGGCCCTGATCGCAACGGTGGCCGGGGCGCGCCGGCTTCCGATCTCCTACACCCTCCTCGCGGCGGGTGTGCTGGTGACCGCGGTCGCCGCCCCGGTGACCGTCCAGAACGACGTCATGGCGTCGGCCGGCCGGTACGTGCTGGCAGCGACGCCGATCTTTGCCGTGGTCGCCGGCTGGATGCGGGCCAGCCGCACGTTCGAGCTCGCCTACGTCGTCTGCGGGCTCCTGCTCCAGGCCGGGCTTCTGCTCACCTTCCTCCTCGGCGGCCCGGTGCTCTGATCGGCTCTCCAATTCTTAACCGGCCGCTGTTTATGCTCCGCGACTGACCTTGGAAGCCACTGCCCACCCAGGGGTACCCGCGAGCGGGGCGGCGGCTCGACGTCCACGCCGGGCCGGCGGCGGCGCGCTCACCGCGCTCGCGTTCCTGCTGCCCTCGCTGGCCGTCTTCGGCGTCTTCATCTTCTGGCCCCTGACGCGGACGGTCTACCTCAGCCTGCACGGAAACGACATCATCGGCCGGCCCACGCGCTTTGTCGGCCTGACCCAGTACCAGCTCATGCTGAGCTCGCCCGGTCTCCGCGAGCAGCTGCTCAACACGGTCGAGTTCACAGTCCTGACGGCGCCGACGCTCGTGGTCTCCCTCCTGCTCGCCCTCCTCCTGCAGCAGCGGATCGCAGCCATCGGAGTCTTCCGCACGCTGCTGGCCACCCCCTTCGCCTTCTCGGTGGCGACCGCGTCGGTGGTGTTCGCGATCTTCTTCAACCCCGGCGTCGGGGTCCTCAACGGCTTCCTCCAGGTCCTTCACCTGCACCCGGTCGGGTGGCTGACAGACCCTCACGCCGCGCTTCCGAGCATTGCGCTGGCCAGCGTCTGGCTGCAGCTGGGCTACTGCGTCCTCGTCATCTCGGCCGGGCTCCAGGCGATACCCGAGGAGCTCTACGAAGCGGCTCGTCTCGACGGCGCCGGCGGCGGCCGGATGGCGTGGAGCGTGACGCTGCCACTGCTGACGCCGACGCTCTTCTTCCTGCTCGTGGTCAACACGATCCAGGCGCTGCAGTCGTTCGGGCAGATCCACATCCTCACCCGCGGCGGGCCGGCCGGAGCCACGACGACCATCGTCTACGCGATCTACTACAACGCGTTCGCCTTCGGGAACAGCAACTTCGGCCTGAGCTCGGCGATGGCGATGGTGCTCTTCGCGATCGTGCTGGCCGTCACCGCGGTGCAGTTCGGCGTGCTGGAACGCAGGGTCTTCTACCGGTGAGCTCGGTGGGCCGCGTCCTCAACTACGTCCTTTTGATCGCCGTCACGCTGGTCCTGCTGTTCCCGCTGCTGTACGCGATCGCAGGCAGCATGATGACGGCGCAGGAGCTGGCGACCTTTCCGCCCGCGCTGCTGCCCGCGCACCCGCAGCTGCAGAGCTTCGCCGACGTGCTCCGCGCCATCCCGCTGACCCGCGAGTACCTCAACAGCGCGCTGGTCGCCGGCGTCTGCACGCTCGGGCAGCTCGCCACCGCCACGCTCTCGGCGTTCGCCTTCG
>CAYLIP010000068.1:0-11793 GCA_964383855.1 uncultured Actinomycetes bacterium
TGTGCTTGTGCTTCCGCATCTTCTTGCGGCGCTTCTTGATTACCGAACCCAAGTCATCTCCATCCGTGCGTGCCTGACCGCCCGAGTGGGGAGGCCTGAGCCCCGAGGGGCCCGAAGCATCATAGCCTAGCGAACTCGGGGCCCGTCTCCGGCCGAACCTAGAATCGGAGGATGCCGGCCCACTACTTCACCGACGCGCACGAGGAGCTGCGGATGCACATCCGGAGATTCCTCGAGAGAGAGGTCGTTCCCCATCTGGAAGAGTGGGAGGAGACGCTCTTCCCCGACTCGATCATGCGCCGGATGGGCGAGCTGGGCTTCCTCGGCCTTCGCTATCCGCCCGAGCTCGGCGGCCAGGGCGGCGACTACTTCTCGGCCGTGGTGCTCTCCGAGGAGATGGCACGAGCACACTCGGGCGGACTGGGCATGGCGGTGGCGGTCCAGACCGAGATGGCGACGCCGCCCGTCTTCCGCTTCGGTACCCCCGAGCAGCACCGCCGGTTTCTGGCGCCGGCGATCTCGGGCGAGGCGATCGCCGCCATCGCCATGACCGAGCCTGACGCCGGCTCCGACCTCGCCAGCACGAGCACGGTGGCCAGGCGCTACGGCGATGAGTACGTCATAAACGGCCGCAAGATCTTCATCACGAACGGTGCCCGCTGCAGCTGGTGCCTGGTGCTGGCCAAGACCGACACCGAGGCCGGCCACGGCGGCTTCAGCCTCTTCGTCGTCCCCAAGGAAACGCCCGGCTTCACCGTCGCGCGCACGCTGAAGAAGCTCGGCATGCACTCCAGCGACACCGCCGAGCTGGTCTTCGAAGACTGCCGGGTGCCGGCGGAAAACCGGCTGGGCGCCGAGGGCGAGGGCTGGAAGAACCTGATGTGGGAGCTGCAGGGTGAGCGCCTGATCGCGGCCTGCGGCCACGTCGCGGGCGCTCAGGCCACCTTCGAGTACGCGCTTCAGTACGCGCAGGACCGGAGCGCGTTCGGGCGCCCGATCGCGAAGTTCCAGGTCATCAAGCACAGGCTGGTCGACATGGCGAACAAGATCGCCATGATCCGGGCCTTCGTCTATGAGACGGCCAGGCGCTGGGACGAGGGCGCGTACCCGGTGCGAGAGATCTCTCAGGCCAAGCTGCTGGCGACCCAGATCAGCGTCGAGGTCGCCGACGACGCGATCCAGGTCCTGGGGGGCCACGGGTACATGGCCGAGTTCCCGGTCGAGCGAGCCTGGCGTGACGCCCGGCTGGCGCGGATCGGGGCGGGCACCGACGAGATCATGAAGGAGATCATCGCCAAGACGTACGGGCTGTAGGGAGGTCGGAGGCCGGGCCGTCGCCTCGCCGGCGCGGATGGGCTCAATGAAGGACCGGCGGCGTCCCCGGGGCGCCGCCGGTCGGGATTTCAAGCCGTCGTCCGGACCGCCGCAGCCTCGCCGACGAGGTCGACCACGGCCGCCTCGAAGAGCTCGACCGTCACCTGCTCGGCGCTCGCGCCCGCGACCCTGGCGGCCTCGGCACGCAGTCCGGCGACCCTGTCCTCGCTCTGCTTCAGGGCGTCGAGACTTGTCCACACCGTGGTCACGGTGCTTCGCCCGGTCTGCCGGTCGACGCCATGGACCATGGTCCGGAAGCCCGGCTGGGCCTTGACCACCGGGAGCACGCTGTTGCGCACGAAGACGGTCAGAGCGTCGGTCTTCTCGGGATCGCCGCTCAGGGTGTTGAAGCGCACGGAGACGCCCGGCTCAGGGGGGGCTGTGCGCTCCATGATCCTGATCTCGAATCGCTCGACGTTGAGGATCCGGGTGGCGGGCACCTTGTCCACCGACTGCGCGCGCACCTCGATGGCCAGCTGCTCGGCCAGGGCCATCGCGCGCGCCGACTCCCAGAAGGTGATGCCGGCCGCGGACCCGCTCTCGCGGTTCACGAGGAGCACGCCGCCGAGGTTCCCGGGTGCCGACCGCGTTCTCGGCAGGATCACCTGCTTGAAGTTGTCGATGGCGGCCGGCGCGGCGGCCGGCTGCGTCTGTACGCGGGTAACTCGGATATACATCCCAACACCCCCTGGCTCGACGCCGCCCGGTACACCCGGTGCGCTACCCCTGGACTCTAGACCGGTTGTGGCGGCAGCGGCCGATGAAAAAGCCGTTGAGTGTCTGGATCTGCGATTTCGCGAAGCTCAAAGGGCATGCGAGCTTGACATAGCCCCCGGCTTCGCCCTCATGTTCAGGTGGTCAAGGTTGGTCGATCGTGAGTGACGGAGTGGCGACATGAGTCGAGGAGCCGTCTGGCTCCTGGTTGCGGCGTCGGTCCTGATCCTGCTCGTGGCCGGCGGATTTACCGTCTATCGCGTGGTCCTGGTGCAGCCTCACGCGACGCTCGTCAACCACTCGCGCTGACCATCGAGCGCATGGGATCGTCACGGCGGCCGGCCGGCCGGGCCACGTTGGTGAGGGGCGGCTCTCTCGATGTGGCGGCCTCCGCCGACGGTGACATCATCGCGACCGGAGCGGCGGCCCGCCGCGCGGCCGGGCCGGATGCGCGCATCGTCGAGGTACGTGGCCAGGTCCTTCCCGGGCTCCACGACGCGCACCTCCATCTGGGCTGGCTCGCGCAGCGCCGGCTGGGCGTCGAGCTCGAGGGCGCCCGCTCGCTCGGCGAGGCGCTGCGCCGGATCGAGAGGTTCGCCGCGCGCCACTCGCGCCCGGACGCCTGGGTGCGCGGGCGCGGCTGGTACAACGATGCCTGGCCCGACCCCGCTTTCCCGAACCGCCATCAGCTCGACCAGGCGGTGAAGGGCCGGCCCGCGCTCATGGTTCGCAAGGACGGTCATTCCGGCTGGGCGTCCTCGGCGGCCCTCGCGCTGGCCGGCATCAGCCGCGAGTCCGGCGATCCCGCCGGCGGCGTGATCGATCGGGATGCCGAGGGCGAGCCGACCGGCATCCTGCGCGAGAAGGCACTCGACCTCGTCCGCCGCCTGGTGCCGGAGCCGGCCCCGGCCGAGCTCGACCAGGGCCTGCACACGGCGCTGCGGGACCTCGCCCGGCTCGGCCTGACCAGCGTCCATTCCATGGACGGCGCTCGCGAACTGGCCGCGCTTCAGCGCCTGCATGAGCGCGGCCGGCTGCCCGTCCGCGTCACCTACAACCTTCCCTACGCCGATCTCTCCCATGCCGAGCGCCTCGGCATCCGGTCGGGGTGGGGCGACGGGCAGCTCCGGATCTGGGGCGTGAAGGCATTCCTCGATGGCTCGCTGGGAAGCCGGACCGCGGAGATGCTCGACGGCTCCGGCGTTTCCATGCTCGAGCAGGGCGAGCTGGTCGAGATGGCCCGGCGATGCGCGGCAGCGGGCCTCAACGTCGCCTGGCACGCGATCGGCGACGGCGCCGTGCGCCGGGCGCTGGACGCGCTCGAGCCGCTGGCCGGGGCTCACCGCTGGTGGCGCCCGCGGATCGAGCATGCGCAGTGCGTCGCCGCCGCCGATCTTCCACGCTTCCGGCGGGCCGGAGTCATCGCCTCCATGCAGCCCATCCACGCCGTCAGCGACCGCGAACTGGCCGACCGGGAGTGGGCCGGCCGCACCGGCGGCGCCTACGCCTGGGGCGCACTCCTGGGAGCGGGCGCGCGCCTGGCCTTCGGCTCCGATGCGCCGGTCGAGCCGGCCGATCCCCTGGCCGGGATCGAGGCCGCCACCACCTGGCGGCGACGCGCCGGGTGGCATCCGGAGCTGGCGATCAGCCGCGCCGCCGCGCTGCGCGCCTACACGCGGGACGCCGCCTACGCGGTCGGGCTCGAGTCGCGGACGGGCCGCCTGCGGCCGGGCATGTGGTGCGACCTGACCGTGGTCGACGGCGACCGGGTCACGGCCACGCTGGTGGGCGGCCAACCGGTGTACCTCAGGCGGCCACCCTCCTGAAGGCCGCGGCCACCTTCTCCCACGTCCGCTCCAGGTGCTCGTTGACAACCTTGGCCTCCGCGAGCACCGGCATGAAGTTGGTGTCGCCGCCCCAGCGGGGCACGACGTGGTGATGGACGTGGTCGGGGATGCCGGCCCCGGCCACGCGGCCGATGTTGGCGCCCACGTTGAAGCCCTCCGGCGACATCGCGTCGGCGAGGGCGCGCAGAGCCAGGCGGACGCCCTCGTGCAGGGCCAGGCCGTCCTCCGCCCCGAGGTCAACCGGAGAGCCGACGTGGGCGACCGGCGCCACCATCAGGTGGCCGCTGTTGTAGGGGAACTTGTTGAGCATCACGGTGCAGCGCTCACCGCGCCAGACGACCAGGTTGGCGCGGTCCTCCGCCGGATCGGCGGCGCGAACGCGGCAGAAGAGGCAGCCGGCCTCGGGTGTGCCGCCGATGTACTCCATGCGCCAGGGCGCGTAGAGGCGATCCAATGATCTACGTCCTCCTGCTGGTCGCGGTGACCGCGGTCTGGGGTTGGACCTTCGTCCTCGTCAAGGACGCGATCTCACAGTACCCGACGCTCCCATTCCTGGCGGTCCGCTTCGCGCTCGCGGCGGCGGTGATGGCGATCATCGTCCACCGGCTCCCGGACCGGCGGACGCTGGCCCGCGGCGCCGTCATCGGGACCGCGCTGGCCACCGGCTACCTGTTCCAGACGGTCGGCCTGCGGTCCACCTCGCCCGGCAACGCCGGGCTCATCACCGGCCTCTTCGTCGTCTTCACCCCGCTCCTGGAGCGGCTGACCGGCCGGCCGGTGGCGCTCCGCACCTACATCGCGGTGATCACGGCGCTCGCGGGCACCGCCATGCTGGCGGGCGTCGGCGCCTCAGGGGTCGGGCTTGGCGACCTGCTGGTGATCGGCTGCGCCGCCGCCTTCGCCGTCCACATCGTGCTTCTCTCCCACTGGTCGCCGGGGCTGCCCACGGGGCCGCTGGCGCTGGTCCAGATGGTGGCCGCCGCCGCTCTCTTCTCGGCCGGCGGCGCCACCCAGCTGAGGGCTCCGAGCGGCGCTGTATGGCTTGCGATCGTGATCACCGGAGTCTTCGCGAGCGCGCTCGCCTTCTTCATCCAGACCTGGGCGCAGGTGCACCTGACGGCCAGCCGAACAGCGCTCGTCCTGGCCACCGAGCCGGCCTGGGCGCTCGCCTTCTCGGTGCTGCTGGCAGGCCAGCGGCTGGGACCGGTCCAGGCGGTGGGTGCCGGGCTGCTGCTGCTGGCGATCATCGGCCACGAGCTGGCCGCCGCCCTGACCGCGGGTCCAGCCCGAGCCTGACGCCGAGGCGGGAGTCGGGCGTCCGGCAGGGCCGAACGTAAAATCCAACCTTCAACCATGGCCGTCACCGAGTCTGCGCGCTACGTCCCCCAGGAGATCGAGCCCAAGTGGCAGCGGATCTGGGCCGAGCGAGGTGTCATGCGGGCCGGCGACGCCTCGCCCAGGCCCAAGTTCTACAACCTGGTGATGTTCCCCTACCCGAGCGGCGAGCTGCACATGGGACACATGCGCAACTACGTGATCGGGGACCTCGTCAGCCGCTTCCACCGGATGCGCGGGATGGAGGTGCTGAACCCCTTCGGCTGGGACGCCTTCGGCCTGCCCGCGGAGAACGCGGCGATCAAGAAGGGGACGCATCCATGGGACGAGACGTCGAAGAACATCGCCACCGCCAAGCGCCAGCTGGCGATGATGGGGGTCCTCTACGACTGGTCGCGCGAGGTCACCACCTGCCTGCCCGACTACTACGCCTGGACGCAGTGGCTGTTCCTGCTCTTCTGGGAGCGCGGCCTGGCCTACCGGAAGATGGCCCCGGTCAACTGGTGCCCGATCGACCAGACCGTGCTCGCCAACGAGCAGGTGATCAACGGCTGCTGCTGGCGCCACCCCGATACGCCGGTCGAAAAGCGGGACCTCGAGCAGTGGTTCCTCAAGATCACCGACTACGCCGACCGGCTGCTGGACGACCTCTCCCTGCTCGAGGACACCTGGCCGGAGAAGGTGAGGGTGATGCAGGCGAACTGGATCGGGCGCTCGCAGGGGGCCGACGTCGACTTCGACGTGGTCGGCTCGGACGAGCGGATCCGGATCTTCACGACGCGGCCGGACACCCTTTTCGGGGCGACGTTCATGGTGCTGGCGCCCGAGCATCCGCTGGTCGATTCGGTGACCACCGCCGAGCGCCGGCCCGAGGTCGACTCCTACCGGGAGCGCGCGCGCCGGGAGACCGAGATCGAGCGCCTTTCCACCGAGCGCGAGAAGACCGGGGTCTTCACCGGCGGCCACGCCATCAACCCGGTCAACGGGCAGCGGATCCCGATCTGGATCGCCGACTACGTGCTCATGAGCTATGGAACCGGCGCCATCATGGCCGTCCCCGGCCACGACGAGCGCGACTTCGAGTTCGCCAAGCGCTTCGGAATGCCCATTGTCGAGGTCGTGGCGCCGCCCGGCGGAGCCCAGGGCCAACTCGAGTCGGCCTACACCGGCAAGGAGGGCACCCTGGTCAACAGCGGTGAGTTCTCGGGGATGCCCTGGCAGCGGGGCTTCGACGCCATCGTCGACTCGCTGGTGGCGCGGGGGGCGGGTGAGCGCGTGACCCGCTACCGGCTCCGTGACTGGCTGATCTCGCGCCAGCGCTACTGGGGCTGCCCGATCCCCATGATCCACTGCGCCCGGTGCGGGATCGTGCCGGTTCCCGCCGACCAATTGCCGGTGGAGCTGCCCCGGGCCAACCGGCCGCTGGCCGAGCAGCCCGACTGGTTCACGACGACCTGTCCGTCCTGTGGCGGCGGCGCGCGCCGCGAGACCGACACCATGGACACCTTCATCGACTCCTCCTGGTACTTCCTGCGCTACACCTCCGCCCACGACCAGTCGAGCCCCTTCGACCCCGAGCTGGCCAATCGCTGGATGGCGGTCGACCAGTACACGGGCGGGGTCGAGCACGCCATCCTCCATCTGCTCTACTCGCGCTTCTTCGTGAAGGTCCTGCATGACGCCGGGATGCTCCAGGCGGTGGAGCCGTTCCTGCGGCTCTTCACCCAGGGCATGGTCAAGCGCAATGGCCAGGTGATGGCCAAGTCGGCCGGCAATGGCGTCGCTCCCGACGACCTGGTGCAGCGCGAGGGGGCGGACGCCGGCCGCGTCTACGAGATGTTCATCGGTCCGCCAGAGGACGACTCCGAGTGGTCGGATGCTGCGATCGCCGGCCCCGTGCGCTTCCTGCACTCCGTCTGGCGACTGGCGCTGGAGCCCGAGAGCTTCGAGCGGCTGGGGACGGGCGCCTCAAACGAGGTGCTGCGGCGGCGCACCCACCAGGCCGTCCGGGCGGTGACCGAGGACTACCGGACCTTCCGGTTCAACACCGCGGTGGCCGAGCTGATGAAGTTCGGCAACGCGCTCCAGGACCACGTCCAGGGCGGCGGGGAGATAGGCGCGGAGTGGTCCCAGGCCGTCGACACGCTGATCCGCCTGCTGCATCCGATGGCGCCGCACATCACCGAGGAGCTGTGGGAGCGCACCGGCCACGACGGCCTCTGCGCGGACGCCGGCTGGCCGGAGCACGACGACACGCAGGCGGCCGAGCCCACCGTGACCCTCGTCGTGCAGGTGGCGGGCAAGGTGCGGGACCGGCTCCAGGTGCCGGCCGGGATCACCGAGGAGGAGGCTCTTCAGCTCGCCCTGCAGAGCGATCGGGTGGGCCAGTTCCTGCCCGGGGGCCGGGCCCGCAAGGTCGTCTACGTGCCGGACAAGATCCTCAACCTGGTGCCGTAGCAGGCCGGCCAGACGATGACCCTGCCCGGCATCGCGCTTCCCGGCGCCGTGCGCCCGGAGGAGGCCCGCGAGCTCGCCCGGCGCGCCGAGCGCCTGGGCTGTGATGCGGTCTGGACGCTCGACGTCCGGCGCGACCCCTTCCTGCTGGCGGCCGCCGCACTCGACGCGACGGAGTCGATCGCGGTGGGCACCAACGTGGCGGTGGCCTTCGCCCGCAGCCCGGCGGCCACGGCGACCACCGCCTGGGACCTGAGCCTGTGGTCGGGCGGGCGGTTCGTGCTCGGTCTCGGCTCCCAGACCGGACCCACGCTCAAGGCTCGCTTCGGAGTCGAGGCCGACCATCCCGGCCCCCGCATGCGTGACTACGTGGCCACCGTGCGCGACTGCTTCCAGGCCTTCGCCCGCGGTTACGGCCGGCACGACGGGCCCTTCTACTCCATCCGGAGGCCGGCCTTCCAGCCCGGTGCGGAGGAGGACGTGGCGGCCCCGCCCATCTACCTGGCCGGCGTCAACCCGTACATGACAAGGGTGGCCGGGGAGTGCGCGGACGGCTTTGCCGGCCACATGTTCACCACCGAGCGCTACCTGGAGGAAGTCCTGCGGCCGGAGCTGGAGCGAGGCGCGGCGCCGGCGGGCCGGCCGCGCCCGCCGATCCTCCTCCAGGTCGTGGCCGCCCGTTCCCCCGAGGAGGCGGCGAAGCAGATGATCGCCTACACCGTGCCCGGCTACCGCCGGGTGCTCGACTTCGAGGGTCTGGGCGACGCCGCCGACGCCGTGATGGCCGCGGCCGGGGAGGGCCGGCGGGCGGAGGCGGCCGGCATCATCGCCGACCGCTACCTGCACCTGCTGGCGGTCTGCGTCCTCGACGACCTGGAGCTGGCGGTCAGGCGCTGGTCGCCCCACTGCGACAGGCTGAGCTTCAACGTGCCCTGGTTCGGCATCGACAACCAGGCACAGCTGGCGGCCACCCACGAGCTCCTGGACGCCATCGGGTCACTGAGGCCGCAAGAAACGCCTCCCGCGGCCGGCTAGCGTGAAGCCGGAGGCCTCAGCGGATGCCGGAATCGACGGCGAAGTCGAGCGTCAGGTTGTCCCCGGATTCCACCCGGAGGTGCCGCACCGGGTGCACCATCCCGGCGTTGACGACGACCTGGTAGTCACCCGGCGGTAGCGTCACCTCGTAGTTCCCCGCGGCGTCGGTGGCGACCACGATGCTGCTCCCGAAGGCGATCTTGACTCCCGCCGCGGGCGGGCACGGAGAGGGTGGAAACCGTTCCACGGGCGTGCATGGCGACACCGTCACGTGGCCCCGCACATGGCCGGGCCCGGGCAACCCCGCAGGCGCCCCGCAGGCCATCAGGGCGACGGCAAGGGCGGCCGCTGCGAGTAGCTTCACGCTTGAGATAACGCGCCGGATCTGGCCCGGGTAACCGGCCTCACCGGCTTTTAATGGCGCTCACCGGCGCTCGGCGGCCGCCACCCTGATCGCTGAGGCCATCGACTGCCACCGCGCGCGACCCTGACCGGCGATGTCGAAGGCGGTCCCGTGGTCGACGCTGGTCCGCAGGAAGGGCAGGCCGAGCGTGACGTTGACCCCCTCGTCGAACCCGGCCAGCTTGACCGGGACGTGGCCCTGGTCGTGGTAGATGGCGACCACGAAGTCGAATTCACCCTGCGCCGCGCGCCAGAAGAGCGTGTCGGCGGGCCAGGGCCCGCTGGCCTGGATCCCATCCTTCCGGGCGTCCTCGACCGCGGGACCGATCTCGCGGATTTCCTCGTCGCCGAAGAGCCCGTTCTCGCCCGCGTGAGGGTTGAGGCCGCACACGGCGATCCGCGGGGCATCGAAACCGAGGCGCAGCCCCGCCTCGAAGGTCATTCGCAGCGTGGTCAGCACGCGATCCCGAGTCGCCGCCTCGATCGCGCTCCGCAGCGACCGGTGCGTGGTCACGTGGGCGACGCGCAACCGGTCGGTCACCAGCAGCATCCGGACCTCGGGGGTGTGAGTCAGGTCGGCCAGCATCTCGGTGTGTCCTGGCCACCCGTACCCGGCCAGGCGGAGCGCCTCCTTGTTGATGGGCGCGGTGACCAGCGCGTCCGCCTCGCCGCCCGCGATCATCGCCACGGCTCGCTCGATCGCCGCCACCGCCGCCCGCCCGCCGGCGGCGCTGAGCCGGCCGGCCGCCGTCTCCGAGGCGTCGCCGGCGGCCGCCACGCGCGGCGCCGGGAGACCCAGCTGCGCGGCTGTGCGCTCGATCAGGGTGGGGTCGCCGGTGACCACGATGTCGGCCAGCGCCGACACCTCGGGCCGGGCGAGGGCCTTGACGGTCACCTCGGGGCCGACTCCGGCCGGGTCGCCGCTTGAGATCACCAGGCGCCTTCGCTCAGGCACCGTGGCAGAGCCTCCGCAGCGCCTGGTCGATGGCCTCCGGGCCGCCGAAGCCGCCGGACTTGAGACAGACGGTGAGACCCTCGTGCGGGCCGCCGCGAAGGCGGGCGACCGGGATCCTGGGCAGCACCTCACCGGCCAGCTCGAGGGCGCTGGCCCCGAGCGCCGTGATGACGCCGGCCGCGGTGCCGCCCCCCGAAAGGAAGAGCGCGTCGTGACCGTCGAGATCGACCGCGTCATCGCGCGAGCGCCGCTGCACCGTCCAGCCGGCCGCCCGCGCCCTTTCCACCTGCTCGGCGCTGGTCTCCGTCTTGCTGCCCACCAGCCCGAGCGGATTGCGCACCGCGGGCCAGGCAGGGGAGGGCGGCTTGCTGGGAAGGCGGCGGGCGAGGGCGGCGGCCAGGCCGGCCGTCCCGGCGGGCAGGATGGAGTCGCCGGCGAGGACCTCGCCGGCGACGCGGTCGAGGTCGGCGTCGGTGGCGGCGTCGAGCAGGCGCACGCGCTCGAGGCCGGAGACCAGGACCTTGAGATCGATCTCCTCTTCGGGAGTCACCTGGAGCCCATCTCGGGTGATCCTGCTCTCGCCAGGCAGGGCGGGCGCCAGCAGGATGGTCCCCGGCCACGCTCCCAGGGCCCCCTCCAGCTCGGCGCGCACCTCTCCCCGGAGCCGTGAGTCCACCTTCTTGAAGAGAAGGGTGGCGCCCTCGCCGACCAGGTGGGCGACCGCCATCCGGGTCCGCGCCCGGGCCTCCTGCGCCTCCACCTCAGAGCGGCTCTCGGTCGACATGGCCAGGCACTCGGCGCTTCCCGCCTCGGGCAGGACGGGCCAGATGGTGACGAGCACGCGGCCGCCGGAGAGGAAGGGAGCGGCCGAGTCGCAGGCGCCGGTGAGGTCGTCGGCGATCAGACCGATCATCCTCAGTACCCTAGCTTCGATGGCGATCGTCGACCCGGGGACCCGCGCTCAGCTGCGCACTCGCTTTGCGGAACGGCTGGACGGCGAGGTCGACCTTCACCTCTACACGCGGCCGAGCACCGGCCGCCTGGTCCTGCCCGCCGGTTACGGATGTGCCACGTGCGGCGAGGCCCAGGAGATCGCCGAGGCGCTCGCCGGTGCGGCGTCCGAGAAGGTGCGCCTGGAGGTCACCGATGTCACCGCCCAGCTCGACGGCCACGAGGCGCCCTCCCTCACGGTGGCGGCGGCCGGCGACAAGGCCCGGATCACATTCCAGGGGCTGATGGCCGGCTTCGAGTTCGCGGCGCTCGTGGATGCCGTGGAGCGGGTGTCCCGCTCGGAGCCGGCGCTGGGGCCGAAGTCGGGGGAGGGGCTGGCCCGCATCGAGGAGGACCTCGAGGTCCTGGTCTTCGTCACCCCCGGTTGACGCTACTGCCCACAGGCCGTGAGCCTGGCCAACCGGATGGCGATCGCCTCCCCGCGCGTGAGCGCGCTGACGGTGGAGGCGACCGAGTTTCCCGAGCTGGCACGCGAGTTCGCGGTCTCCTCCGTGCCGCGCATCGTGGTCAACCGGTCGGGGTCCTTCGTCGGCGCGCTGCCCGAGCCACAGTTCGTGGCCGCCGTGCTCGAGATCGCCGGCGTTCCGCCGCCCCCGGAGCCTGAGCCGGGCAGCTAATAGGAGCAGAGCCTCCTCCAAGATGAGGGGGTTGTCCGAGTCGCCGGCG
>CAYLIP010000069.1:0-11307 GCA_964383855.1 uncultured Actinomycetes bacterium
CCGGTGTAGGTGGCCGGGTTCGAGCGCGGCGTGCGGCCGATCGGCGACTGGTCGATGTCGATCGCCTTGTCGATGTGGTCGAGGCCCTCGACACTCGAGTGCGGGCCCGGCTTCTCCTTGGCGTGGTAGAAGTGCTGCGCCAGCCGCCGCGACAGGATGTCGGTGACCAGCGATGACTTGCCCGACCCCGAAACCCCCGCCACCGAGGTGAAGGTGCCGAGCGGGATGGCGACGTCGATGTTCTTGAGGTTGTTGGCGCGCGCCCCGCGAACCACCAGCTGCTTGCCGTTGCCGGTCCGCCGGCGAGCGGGGATGGGGATCTCGCGATCGCCGCGCAGGTACTGCGCCGTCAGGCCGTCGCTCTCCGCGATGACTTCGGCCACCGGTCCGGCGGCCACGATCTCGCCGCCGTGCTCGCCCGCCGCCGGCCCGATGTCGACCATGTAGTCGGCGGCCAGGATGGTCTCCTCGTCGTGCTCGACCACGATCAGCGTGTTCCCGAGGTCCCGTAGACGGATCAGGGTGTCGATCAGCCGGCGATTGTCGCGCTGGTGGAGGCCGATGGAGGGCTCGTCGAGGACGTAGAGGACGCCCATCAGCTTGGAGCCGATCTGGGTGGCCAGCCGGATGCGCTGCGACTCGCCTCCGGAGAGGGTGGTTGCGGTTCGGTCGAGCGTCAGGTAGTCGAGACCGACGTCCATCATGAACTGGAGGCGCTCCCGGATCTCCTTCAACACCCCGCGCGCGATCTCGTTCTCCCGGTTGCTCAATTGGGCCGGCAAGCCTTCGATGAGCCGGATCGCGTGCTCGACCGAAAGCGCGCAGACCTCGGCGATGTTCTCGCCGGCGACCGTCACCGCCAGCGACTCCTTCTTGAGGCGCGCCCCGCCGCACGCCGGGCAGGGCTTGTAGCTCATGTACTTCTCGAGCTCCTGCTTGAGGAAGTCGCTCTCCGTCTCCTGGTACCGCCGCCCAAGGTTGGTCAGCACCCCCTCGAACGGCGCCTCGTACCAACGCTTGGCCCTGTACTGGTTGCGATACGCGAAGCGGATCTTCTTGGTCCCGCTGCCGTTGAGAAGGAAGTCAAGGTCTTTCTTCGGCAGCTTGGAGACCGGGACATTCATGTCGATCCCCTGCGCCTCGCTCGCGGTCTCCAGGAGCTCCGGGTAGAAGAACTGGGAGCGCGACCAGGGCGCGATCGCCCCTTCGGCCAGCGAGAGCGCGGGGTCGGGGATGACCAGGTCAGGGTCGGCGACCAGCTGCGAGCCCAGACCGGTGCAGACCGGGCAGGCGCCGTGCGGGTTGTTGAAGGAGAAGTTGCGCGGCTCCGGCTCGGGCACGCTGATGCCGTCGACCGGGCAGGCGTAGGCCTGGGAGAAGACGATCGCCTCCCCTCCCTCTGCGGGCAGCACGATGGCGGTCCCGCCGCCGAGCCTGACCGCGGTCTCGAGCGAGTCGACCAGCCGCGTGCGCTGCTCGGGGCCGAGCACGACCCGGTCCACGACCACCTCGATGTCGTGCTTCTTGTTCTTCTCGAGCGGGATCTGCTCGTCGAGGGTGTAGATCTGGCCGTCGACCCGGACCCGCACGAACCCCTGCCGGCGCACGTCCTCGAGCAGCTGCCGGTACTCGCCCTTGCGGCCGCGGATGACCGGCCCGAGGACCATGAGCCGGGTCCCCGCCGGCATCCGCTCGACCTGGTCGGCCATCTGGTCGACGGTCTGCTTGGAGATCTCGCGGCCGCAGATCGGGCAGTGCGGATGCCCGATCCGCGCAAACAGCAGCCGGAGGTAGTCGTAGACCTCGGTGACCGTGCCCACCGTCGACCGCGGGTTCTTGGAGGTGCCCTTCTGGTCGATCGAGATGGCGGGCGAGAGACCGTCGATCATGTCGACGTCGGGCTTCTCCATCTGCCCCAGGAACTGGCGGGCGTAGGCGGAGAGCGACTCCACGTACCGGCGCTGCCCCTCGGCGTAGATGGTGTCGAAGGCGAGCGACGACTTCCCGGACCCGGAGAGGCCGGTGAACACGACCAGCCGGTCGCGCGGGATGGTCAGGTCGACGTCCTTGAGGTTGTGCTCGCGGGCGCCGCGGATGGTGATGCGATCGATGGTCATGAGGGCGCTGGCAGCGTCCGGTCCTGGCCGGGCGGAACCTCCGGCAGGTATACCGAAAAGGTTCCCGTCGCCGTTGCCAGGAGCACGCCCCCGGGACCCTCGACGCGGCATTCGGCCAGCGCGGTGCGCCGGCCGGCGTGGACCACGGCCGCCACCGCCCGCAGGCGAGAGCCGGGGGCAGCGGCATTGACGAAGCTCATCTTGAGGTCGAAGGTCACATGCCGCTCGCCTTCCGGAAGCGCTCCGTGGAGCGCGCGACCCATGGCCGAGTCGGCGAGCATGGAGATGAACCCGCCGTGCACCACGCCGGTGAAGTTGGTCATCTCCTCGCGGGCCGCCATCTCGATCACCGCCCGGCCGCCACCGGCCTCGATCACCTCGATGCCCATCCACCGCCAGGCGGGCGACACCCGCAGCCGGTCTACTGGCGCCAATCGCGCCTCGCGGCGATCGCCATGCAGGTGGAGGAGGCGCGGGCGACCAGCCTGCCCTCGGCGTCGGTGACGTCGGCTTCGGCGAAGAGGAGCGATCTCTTCATCTCGATGACGCGACCGGTGGCCCGGATCAGGCCCTCGACGACGGGCCGGATGTAGTTGATCTTGAGCTCGATGGTGGCGTTCGACTCGCCGGGCGCCTGCAGCGTCATCAGCGATATGGCCATGGCCGCATCGGCGATCTGGGCGATGATGCCGCCCTGGACGACGCCGCCCTCGTGGCGATGGCCGGCGTGCGTCTCCAGCTCGACCACGCCCTGACCCTTCTCCACCGAGGCGATCCGCGCGCCGACCGTCTCTCGCCAGCCCGACCGGGGCCCCTCGCCCTCCATGCCGGCGCGGAGCCTCTCGAGGTTGGTCATGGTCCGCGCCGGGTGCGACGCCAGTTGGAGACCTGGCCCCGCCGCTTGGGCGCGACCGCCATGGCCAGTGCCACCTCGGCGTCGTCTTCGCCCGCCGTGTCGTCGCCGGAGAGCCGCTTGCGGAGCGCGATGATGCGGTCGCGCACGCGCGCGGCGTCCTCGAAAGCCAGCTCCCGGGACAGCCGCTTCATCTCGCGTTCCAGGTCGCGGATCATCGCGATCACGTCCTCGCGGGGCAGGCCGGCCCCGGCCAGCAGCTCGACGGCGTCCGCCTGCACGTCCTTCTCCTGGATTTCCAGGCTGTAGATCGCCTTGCGGACCGATTCCGGGGTGATCCCGTGCTCCCGGTTGTAGGCGCGCTGGATCTCCCGGCGCCGGTTGGTCTCGTCGATCGCGCCGCGCATGGATTCGGTGACCGAGTCGGCGTACATGATCACGTGGCCCTCGACGTTGCGGGCCGCCCGGCCGATGATCTGGATGAACGACCGGTAGGCCCGCAGGTAGCCCTCCTTGTCGGCGTCGAGGATGGCGACCAGCGCCACCTCGGGCAGGTCGAGCCCCTCGCGCAGGAGGTTGATGCCGACGAGCACGTCGTAGTTGCCCAGCCGCAGCTCCCGCAGCAGGTCGATCCGCTCCATGGCGTCGAGATCGGAGTGGATGTAGCGGACGCGGATGCCGAACTCCTTCAGGTAGTCGGTCAGGTCCTCGGCGAAGCGCTTGGTGAGCGTCGTGACCAGCGCGCGCTGGCCCTTCTCGGCCACCCTGCGCAGCTCGACCACGAGGTCGTCGATCTGGCCCTCGGTCTTGCGGATCTCGACCTCGGGGTCGACCAGCCCGGTGGGGCGGACCACCATCTCGACCACCCGCTCGCCCTTGCGCATCTCGTAGTCGCCGGGCGTGGCCGACACGTAAAGGACCTGTCCCACACGCTGCTCCCACTCTTCGAAGCTGAGCGGGCGGTTGTCGAAGGCGCTGGGAAGCCGGAACCCGTACTCGACCAGGGCCGCCTTCCGGGAGCGGTCCCCGCCCAGCATCCCCCCCACCTGCGGTATGGCGACATGGGACTCGTCGACGAAGACGAGCGCGTCGTCGGGCAGGAAGTCCATCAGCGTGTAAGGCGCGTCGCCGGGCTGGCGGCGCGTCAGGTGGCGCGAGTAGTTCTCGATGCCGGCGCAGGTGCCGGTCTCGCGCAGCATCTCGACGTCGAAGTTGGTGCGCTGGCGCAGGCGCTGGGCTTCGAGGAGCCGGCCGTGCTCCTCGAACCAGGTGCAGCGCTCGTCGAGCTCGGCCTCGATGTCGCGGATCGCCAGCTCCAGCTTGCCGCGCGGCGTGATGTAGTGGGAGGCCGGAAAGATCTTCAGGGCATCCCGGCTGGCCAGGATCTCGCCGGTGACGTTGTCCAGCTCCAGGATGCGGTCGATCTCGTCGCCGAAGAACTCCAGCCGGTAGACGCGCTCCTCGGCGGCGGGGACGATGTCGACGACGTCTCCGCGAACCCGGAAGCGAAGGCGACCCAGGTCGTAGTCGTTGCGCTCGTAGAGCATCTCGGTCAGCTTGCGGAGCAGGATCTCGCGGCGGATCGACGCGCCCTTCAGCAGCTCCAGGGACTCGCCCAGATAGTCCTCGACGGCGCCGATGCCGTAGATGCAGGAGACGCTGGCGACCACGATCACGTCTCGCCGGGTGAGCAGCGCGGTGGTCGCCGAGTGGCGGAGGCGGTCGATCTCCTCATTCCGGCTCGAGTCCTTCTCGATGTACGTGTCGGAACGCGCGATGTAGGCCTCGGGCTGGTAGTAGTCGTAGTAGCTGACGAAATACTCGACCGCGTTGTTCGGGAACAGGCGCTTGAACTCAGCGCAGAGCTGGGCGGCCAGGGTCTTGTTGGGACTCAGCACCAGGGTCGGCCGCTGCAGCTCCTGGACCACCCAGCCCATGACATTGGTCTTGCCGGAGCCGGTCACGCCCATCAGAACCTGCTCCTTCAGACCTTCCCGGAACCCCGCCGCGACCTGCTCGATGGCGCCCGGCTGGTCGCCCGCGGGCGCGAACGGAGCCTGGAGATCGAATCGAGGTCCGGCCATGCGAAGCGTCAATTCTACGGCGAACACTCGTTCGCCGGACCACTCCGACACCGCCGGTCGAAAGGCGGCTGGAGGCTACGATCTCGATCCATGGCGTTGAACATCGACGAGCTCCGGAGCGCCGCCCGGCGGCGCCTGCCGCGAGCCGTCTTCGACTTCATCGACGGCGGCGCCGAGGACGAGGTCACGCTTCGGCGCAACCGTGAGGCGTTCGACCGTTACGCGCTCATCCCGCGCGTGGGCGTCGACGTCTCCAGCGTCGGCACCGAGACCACCCTTCTGGGCCAGCGGCTGGCGGCGCCTCTGGTGCTGGCGCCGACCGGCCTCTGCGGCATGGCCACCTCGAGAGGCGAGATCCATGCCGCGCGCGCCGCGGCCCAGGCGGCCATCGTCTTCACCGCCTCCTGCATGTCCTCGGTGACGCTGGAGGAGATTCCGGCCGAGGCACCCGGCCAGCACTGGTTCCAGCTCTACGTGTGGAAGGACCGCGGGATCACCCGCGGCCTCATCGAGCGCGCTGCCGCCCACGGCTATCGCGCGCTGGTCGTCACCCTCGACACGCCGGTCCTCGGCCAGCGGGAGCGTGACGTCCGCAACGGCGCGACCATCCCGCCCCGTGTCACGCTGGCCAACGCGCTCGACAATCTCCGCCGGCCGGGTTGGCTGTGGACCATCTCGCGCGGCGGCCGGGTCCAGTTCGCGAACGTGGCCGCCGCCAACCCCTCGGCGTCGCTGTCGCCTTTCGCACTCTCCCCCTTCGTCAACAGCCTCTTCGACCCCACCGTGACCTGGAAGGACCTCGACGAGATGCGCGCCCTGTGGCCGGGTCCGCTGGCGGTCAAGGGCGTGATGTGCGCCGCCGATGCCCGGCTGGCGGTGGAGCATGGGGCCGACGCGGTCATCGTCTCCAACCACGGCGGCCGCCAGCTCGACGGCGCGCCGGCCTCCCTGGACGTGCTGCCTGAGGTGGTGCAGGCCGTCGGCGACCGCTGCGAGGTGATCCTCGACGGCGGCATCCGGCGGGGCACCGACATGGCCAAGGCGATGGCGCTGGGCGCCCGCGCCTGCATGATCGGACGCCCCTACCTCTATGGCCTGGCGGCGGGCCGCCAGGCCGGGGTCGCAGGCGCCATCCGGATCCTGGTCACCGAGCTGCGGCGGGCGCTTGCCCTGATGGGCTGCACCTCGGCCGGCGACCTCTGCCCCGAGGTGCTGCGACCGCAGCCTTCTCGCGGAGGCCCTGCTCCTACCGGCTGAGGAGGAGATCCAGCTGGCGGAACCGCCCGTCGGTCCGGCGCCGGCCGGCCACCCAGCGGACCGGGCGCTGGAATCCGGGCCCCGAGTAGGCGAAAGAGTGGTACTCGCCGTTCTCTCCGCAGGCGTCGACACCCGTACCGGCGATCGCCTGCGCAAATTCGCGATCGATCACGCGGCCGAGCCAGGAAGCGGGCAGACGGGAGGTGTCGACGCACGTGACCACGGCGCGGCCGCCCGAGCCCACGAACTCCTCGAGCAGGGCCTGGGGCGGCTCCCCCCAGAGCGGCTCCACGTGCTCGAGGCCGGCCGCCGTGACCCTCTCCTCGTACCAGGCCCGGACGTCGGCGAGGTGGATGTCCCCGAGCACCACGCCCCGGTACCCCTCGGCGCGCAGGTCGGCCAGCAGGGAGGTGAGCCGGGCCTCCATCGACGTCCAGGGCACGGCGAGCAGGCGCAGCTCGAGCCCGAGCGCCGCGGCCTGCTCCTGAACCATGGCCGAGCGCGTCGCGTGGAACCGGACGCGCTCGCTGGCGGGGTCGACGAAGGTCACCAGCAGCCGCACGTCCAGGCCGCGGGCAAGGGCGCGGCCGAGCGCGAGCGCGGAGTCCTTCCCGCTCGACCAGAGCAGGGCGTGTCCGCTCAGGGCAGGTCCAGGATCATGGCCTCGACCGTGGTCCCCTCGGGAACGCCTGAATCCCCGGGCGGTATCCGCACCAGCGCCTGCGCCCCGGCCAGGGACATCAGGCGCGAGGACGACTGCGACCCGGTCGACCGGGCGACCAGGCCGTCCCCCTCCCGCGCGAGCGTGACCCGCTGGTACTCGGTCCGGTCGCCCGCCGCCCGGGCCGAGTAGCCGAGCCGGACGGGCAGGGTGGGCCGGCCCAGGCGGGCGAATCCCTGCATGCGCCGGAGGGCGGGCCGGACGAAGACCTCGAACGTGACCAGGGAGGACACGGGGAAGCCGGGCAGGCCGAAGGCGATGCGGCCGCCGGGAAGCGTCGCGAACGTGAACGGCTTTCCGGGCTTGAGGCGGACGCGGCCGATGTGGACCTCGCCCAGTGACTCCAGGAGTGGCTTGACCAGGTCGTGGGTGCCGACCGATACGCCACCCGACGTGACGAGCGCGTCGTTACGATCGAGCGCCGCCTCGACCAGGCGGCGCAGGGCGTCCGGCTCGTCGGGGGCGATTCCGAGCAGTTCGACCTGCGCCCCGGCCTCGGCCAGGGCGGCCAGCAGTGCCCAGCGGTTGGAATCGTGGATCTGCCCGGGACCGACCTCGCCGCCTGCCTCGATGAGCTCGTCGCCGGTCGAGAGCAGCGCCACCCGGGGCCGCCGGTGGACCTCGAGCTCGGCCAGCCCGACGGCCGCCGCCAGGCCGATCTCGGCCGCGCCCAGCGGCCAGCCTTGGGGCACCACCAGCTCGCCTTTCCGGAGGTCGGCTCCCACGGCGTGGAAGTTGGTGCCCGGCACCAGGCCGGCGGGCACCCTGACAGCATCCCCCTCGACCTCGACCTCCTCGACCATGACCACGGTGTCGGCTCCCTCGGGCAGCACCCCACCGGTGAGGATCCGCGCCGCGGCGCCGGCGTCGAGGGGGCCCGGAAAGGGCCGCCCGGCCGCCGACTCGCCGCGGATGGGCAGCGTCCGGCCGGCGTCGGCGGCCCGCAGAGCGAACCCGTCGACCGCGCTCGACGGGAAGCGGGGCAGGTCGACCGGCGAGCGCAGGCCTGCGGCCAGCACGCGGCCGCCGGCGTCCGCCAGCGAGACCGACTCGGTGTCGAGGACAGGCGTCCGCTCGAGCACCAGGGCAGCGGCTTCGTCGGCGGCGACCAGCGGATACGTCGAGGCCCTCATGCCGCGGAGTCTAGGGAGTCGAGAGGCACCACCTCGAACGCGGTTCGAAGGCGCAGGCGGCGGAGCGCGGCGAGCACGGGCGCCCCGAGCAGCAGCACCATGGCCGCGTTGCCGGCCGCCCGGAACGAGTCATAGGCGGCCGATGTGACCACATAGAACGTGAGGAACCGGTGCACGGCGGCGGCCGGGTCCAGTCCCGGCTCCCAGCCGAAGCCGGCGGCCCCGCGGTAGTAGGCGGTCCAGTCCCAGACGTCCATGGCCCCGCCGAAGATGAACCCCATCGCCAGGCCGACGGCGGCCAGGACCGCGGTGTGGCGAAAGCTGATCGGGCCCCTCATCCCGGCACCGGCCAGACCCGCCGCCAGGCCCACCCACCCCGCGGCGAAGACCTGGTATGGCAGCCAGGGTCCAACGCCCCCGGTGGCCAGGGCGGAGACCAGCAGCGAGAGGGCTCCGGTCAGAAAGCCGAAGCTGGGGCCCATCACGAAGCCGGCGCAGAGGATTGGAAAGAAGATCGGGTTGAAGCCGCCGACGCCCGTAACCACCGCCATCCTCAGCGCCGCGTCGATCGCCGACAGGGCGGCCAGCAGGGCCAGCCGCCGGGAGTCCAGGCGCCGTGTCGCCAGCTCGAGCAGGAGCACGGCCGCCACCGCCGCCAGGGCGAGGGCGAGCACCGCCGCGTCTTCGGGCAGCGGAAGCCCCAGGGATCTCCCCAGGAAAGGCCAGAAGAACGGCCACAGAAAGAGCGCGGCACCGACCAGGCAGGCGGCGACCAGGATCATGGCCGTTCCCCGGGCTCGGGCCCGATCGGGATGCGGCGGTGGGCCGCAGCCGCCAGCTGCTCGTCATGGGTCGCCATCACAACGCAGGCACCGGCCTCGGCAAGGCTGGCCACCGCCCGCAGCAGGAGGCCTCGCGCACGCGCGTCCATACCGCGAGTGGGCTCGTCCAGCAGGGCCAGGGCCGGCCTGGCGGCGAGGATGGCGGCCAGGGCCGCCCGCTCCCTCTGCCCGCCGCTGAGGTCCCTCGGATAGCGCTCCGCAACCGGCTCCAGGTCGAAGGCGCGGAGGGCCGATCGGACCTCCGGCTCCCCGTGCGGCTGCCGGGCCAGCCGCAGGCTGTAGCGGACCTCCTCGGCCACCGTGGCGCGATGGAGCAGGGCCGCCGGGTCCTGGGGAAGGTAGGCGATGCGACCCGCCGGCCGGTTGATCCGGCCCGCGATCGGGGGCAGCAGACCGGCCAGGGTGCGCAGCAGTGTGGTCTTGCCCGACCCGTTGGGGCCCGTCAGCGCGAGCAGCTCGCCCGCGTGCCCGGCCATCTCGGGGATGGCCAGGACCGGCCGGCCGCGGAAGCCGGCGACCAGGCCCTCGGCAGACCAGAGCCGCGCCCCGGGGCCCGGCAGCCGGACCGCCGGCGGCGCGGGATCGGTCGTGGGCTCCACCAGGCGACCCCCCTCGACCTGGATCCTTGACTCCGCACCGGCGAAGAGCCGCGTGCGGTGCTCGGCCACCACAACCGCCGTTCCCTGCGCCGCGACCGCGCGGCAGGCGCGGGCGACCATCGCCGCGCCTTCCCGGTCGAGCTGGGACGCAGGCTCGTCGAGCACCAGGAGCCGCGGTCTCATGGCCAGGGCGGCGGCTATCGACACCCGCTGCCGTTCCCCGCCCGAGAGCTCGGCCAGGCGCCGGCCGCGCAGCCCGCCCGCCGCGACCCGGTCGAGGGCCTCCCGCACCCGGCCGGGGATCTCGGCCGCGGGAAGGGCCAGGTTCTCGAGGCCGAAGGCCACGTCGGCCTCGACGGTCGCGCCGATCGTCTGCCGCTCCGGGTCCTGGAAGACGAACCCCACCTCCCGGGCCAGCCGCGCCGTCGAGGTCGTGGCGACCTCCATGTCCCCGACCCGGGCCGAGCCCGCCCACCGCCCGCCGTGGAAATGCGGGACCAGGCCGTTGAGGGTCCGGAGCAGGGTCGACTTGCCACCGCCCGAGGGGCCGGTGACCAGCGTCAGGCCGCCGCCGATCTCGGCGCAGACGTCCCGGAGCGCGGCGTCCGGCGACTCCGGGTACCAGTAGGTCAGGCGCTGGAGGTTTGCGATCGCCACGCCAGCGCCGGAAGGGCGAGCAGGAGGCAGGCCAGGACCAGCAGCGGACTTACCGAAGGCGGCTGGATGGTCGGGTACGGGTACCAGTCGGGCAGGGCTCCGAGCAGGCGCGCACCCAGGAAGGGAACGGCAGCCGCCAGCGCCCCGGCGGCGAGGAGGGCGTCGCGCGGCCGCCACCGATCCGCGGGTGTTCGCGTCCGGGTCCCGGCGCCGTAGGCCCGAGCCTCCATCGCCTCGGCCAGCTGGACCGAGTCTTCGAGCGCGGTCAGAACGACCGGGATCAGCAGCGCCGCCCAGCTGGCCGGACCGCGCGGGCGCCAGCCGCGCATGCGCTGGGCGTCGCTGACCGCGGTGAAAGAGCGGGTGAGCGCCGGCACCAGGTTCAGGGCCGCAGCCAGCGCGGTGCCGGTCCCGACGAGCCAGCGAGGCAGTGCCGAGACGACCTCGGCCGGATCTCGGAGGAGCGAGAGCGGCGCCAGGGCGAGCACGGCTCCCGTGATGCCGAGCGCGGTCCCCACCCCGAAGACGGCCGACTCCACGGTCAGTGGCCCGCCCACGCCCGGCAGCCAGCCGGGGAGCCGGGCGACGACATCCCGGCCGACGTGGCCGAAGAGCAGGTTGAAGAGGACCGCGACGAGGCCCGCCACCAGGAGTCCCCAGACCAGCGGGCGCAGGCTGCGGCCGGCGGGCGTGCGCCCGGCCAGCAGGTTGAAGGCGGCCAGGATGACGAGCCCGCGGTAGACCGGGTTGGTGGTGGAGAGCGAGATCGCGAGCGCCGCCGCCGACCAGCACGCGAGTGCGCGCGTGCTCATGGGCGAAGCCGGGCGGCGACCAGCTGCAGGACCAGGAACCCGAGCAGGGCGCCTCCGCCCAGGGAGGCCGCCAGGATGCCGAGGTCAAGGCGCTCGGGCGGCGCCGGCCGGCTCACGGGGCGCTCGGCGGTGGCGGTTCGCGCCCGCGTCGAGGGGCCGCCGGCGCTCGCGTCCGGCTCGGTCGAGGACGCCGGACTCGGCGTCGATGGCGCGTCCGGGGCCGGCGCCGTGG
>CAYLIP010000070.1:0-1056 GCA_964383855.1 uncultured Actinomycetes bacterium
CCGCCCACCCCGTAGGTCTCGGTGATCGCGGAATCGCCGATGTCGGGGTTGGCGTCGGCCTGCGTGTAGGCCCCCAGGAAGAGGCCGACGGGCACCGCCGCCGGCGCCACGAACCAGCGGTCGGGCAGGCTGGCGACCCGCACGCCGAACTCGGTTCCGTTGCGGGCCATGGTGATGACAAGGCTGCTCCGCTCGACGCCGGCCGCCGCCTCGCAGGCCACCTTGCAGGCGGCCATGGCCAGGTTGAGAAAGAAGTAGTCGTTCTGGCCGACGAAGCGCAGCGACTCTCCGGACAGCCCCCTCAGCGCCAGCTCGCGCAGCAGGAGCGCGCCGCCCGCCCGGTGCCGGTTGTGCATCTCGTCGCCCATCTGCAGCGCCTGCTGCATGAGCGTGAAGAGGTCGACCGGGCCGGCCGCGAGTGCGCGTGCAAGGTCGGGAGCGAGGACATCGCGAATCCAGCGCAGCCGCTCCAGCACCTGCTCGTCGTTGGCGCCATAGCGAAGGACCTTTCCGAGGCCCTCGTTGAAGTTGGAGTAGGCCCGCCGGCCGCTCTCGGCGTCCTCCACGACCACGACCGGCATGCCGGCCGAGATGACTCCCGCCATCGGCCCCACCGCGTCATGGTGGTGGCAGGGATCGAGGTCGGCCGAGGCGAGCCCCTCCAGGCGCAGCGCTCCCTCGAGCGCGCCTCGCATGGGGCCGCTGGCGGCCTCCCAGGCCAGCGGCGGGCCGCTGTGGAGCAGCAGGTCGCGGCGCATGCCGGGCACCGTGTCGAGCGCGGTGCCGACGCCGATCCAGCGAGGCCGTGCGGAGAGAATGCGCTCCACGGCCGTGGCGTTGGCCGCGTCGACGTCGGGATCGGGCGCCAGCCGCTCCAGTGGCGGCCGCCACTCGACGGCCAGGTGAGGCGCCTCCAGCGTCTCGGTGAGCATTGCCGCCCCGGCGGTCACCGCGCGGATCTGGCCCAGGATCGGCATCGCTAAAGGGTAGGCCGGTCAGCCTTCGGGCGGCTCTGGCTCCCGCTCGCGCTCGCGCTCCGTCAACTGGTCCCGCTCG
>CAYLIP010000070.1:1156-11248 GCA_964383855.1 uncultured Actinomycetes bacterium
GCTTGTCCCGCTCACCCTCCGGCACCTCGTACTCGGTCAGCTCCCGCTCGCCCTCCGAACCCTCCCCGGGCGCCTCGCGCCGGGGGATGTGGTCGGTGCCCGACGGGTTGACGCCGTGCTCGCTCATCTAGCGCTTTCCCTGCCCACCTCCGGCCGTCGTCGCGAGGATGCCCGGGCCGGAGGTCTGGGTGGCGATGGCCGTGTGGTCGCAGGCCGGGGAGTTGTTCTGGGCCTGCGTGCAGCCGCTTGTGTTCTGGCTCCACTGGTCGTCGCTGTAGACGATCGAGGCCAGGCCGGTGGCCGGGTCGACGGCCACCCCGAAGTCATCGTAGAGATCGCGGTTGCCGCTGCAGGAGATGCCGCCCTCGCAGACGGCGCCCGTGTGGATGACCGGTGACGCCGCCACCTGGGTGAAGCCGCCGCCGCTGAAGAGGCTGAGGCTCTGCGCGAAGAACACGTTCCACTGCGCGCTGGCCGGATAGTTGTCCGGCTGCTCGGTGCCGTAATAGTTGGAGCCGTAGAAGACGACGTCGACGCGTCCGGCGTCACCGGCGACGCTCCAGGGCATGATCGCCGTCTTGGCCTGGCCGCTGTTTACCTGGAGCGGCTTCGACCAGCTGGTGCCATGGTCGAGCGAGTACGCGATGTACGTGTTGTGGTTGTCGCTGAAGACCGAGTAGAGATTGCCCTGCCGGTCGACCGACAGGTTCACGAACTGGTGGCCGTACCCGGTGGCGGCGTTGGGGTTGACGTAGACCGCGCGGTCGGTGAAGGTGCGGCCGCCGTCCGTGGAGACCCCGACGTAGACGCCGTGATAGCCGCAGGTGCCGGCCGTGGAGCAGACCGACTCGGAGGCGTCCGTGATCGCGCTGTAGGTCTGGTAGACGTTGTGGCTGCCGGGGTCGATGACCAGGTTGCCGATCTCGTTGTTGTCGATCTGCCACGCGTGCGCCGCGTCGATGGCGCCGCCCAGCTGCGTGAAGGTGGCGCCCGCGTTGTAGCTGCAGTTGACATCGATGTTGAAGGTGGCCATGTCGTGGTAGCTGAGGCAGACCTTGCTCACCCCGTCGGCGGCCACCCACTCGCGGTCGTCGCCGGGGACGCTGGCGCCGATCGGGTTCTTCGTCCAGGTCTGGCCGCCGTCGATGCTGGTCGAGATCATCACGTTCGCCAGCTCGAGGGAGGCGACGTAGACGTTGTACTGGCCCCCGGCGTTCTTCACAGGGGCCACCGCGAGGTCGGTGTCGCCGCCGGCCGGCGAGATCGAGCCCGTCGCCCGGCTCGAGGCGGCTATGTCGGGCGACGCGAGCGTGGCGTAGTGCTGGCCGTGGTCGGTCGACTTCCAGGCCAGGGTGCCGCCGCCCAGACCGTTCTCGCTGCTGGCATAGAAGCTGCCGTCGGCGGCGGCGCGGATCTGCGGCTCAGCGGCGTTGTTGGTGCAGCTCGCCGGGCTGGCCGGCTGGGGGCACTCCGTTCCCACCGGCCGGGGCGGCGTGGCCGAGATCTCGAAGTTGACAAACGAGGCGGAGCCCGAGGCTGCCTGGGCGCCGGCCCCGGTCAGGGCCAGCATTCCCGCGGCGGCGCCCGTGCCGAGCAGGCGGAAAAGGCGCGGCGATCCCATGCCAACGGAGATACGACTCCGTACAGCCAAAGGCAAGCCGCAGCTTCAGAGCAGGGCTAGGGCGGCTCGCGAGTTGGAAAGCCACACCGAGGCCCCGGTCGCCTCGAAGGCCGCCCGCTGGCGAGCCAGCCCCTGCGGATCGCCCTCGGTGCCGACCAGGACGACCACCGCCGGCCGTCCGGCCAGCGCCGGGGCAAGCTCGGCGGCCGGGTTCGGGTGCGCCCCCCGGCCGAGCACAACGTCGAGGTAGACGAGGCCGCGCGCCCGCCTGATCGCCTCCAGCCGGATCGTGTTGTCGATCATCGGGTGCGCCCGTCCCCGCGTGAACTCGTCCGTCCCGTAGTCGACGGCCGTGAAGCGCGGGTCGCCGCCCCAGATCAGCGCCGCCTCGTCGCGCAGCGTCCCGCCCGAAAAGATGCCGTCCACCGGTCCGTCCCAGGCGGCCGGCGCGGGATCGGCCGGCAGCGCCCCGCCGCCGACCTGAAGCGCGATCGCGGTGAGGTCGACACCGGGTCCGAGCAAAGCCTTGACCAGCGGCTTGCTCGCCGAGAGGTCGGCCTCCGCGGGCTTCGAGATGACCACGATCAGGTCGGTGTCGGGATCCTCCTCGAGCCGGCGAATCGCCTCCCGAGTCATCCGCCCGCCGACCTCGGGCGAGAGGTCACGGCCCCCCACCCCGATCGCGTGCGAGATGCCGGCGCCCTGGTGGGCGAGCAGGCAGCTGAACTGCTGGATGCCCGTACCCGAAGCGCCGACGATGCCGACGCGGCCGCGCGGCACGGCGTTGCTGAAGCCGAGGCCCACGCCGTCGAGAATGGCGGTGCCGCAGTCGGGCCCCATGAAGAGCAGCCCTCGCCGCAGCGCCTCGTCCTTGAGCCTGATCTCGTCCTTCAGAGACACGTTGTCCGAGAAGCAGAAGACGTTGAGGCCCTGGGCCAGGGCGTCCATGGCCGCCCACGGCGCGTGCTCCCCAGGCACCGAGATGACGGCGAGGTTGGCGCCGGCCAGGCGGCCCGCCGCCGTCCGCAGCGTCCGCGGCGCCGGCGCCCCGGCGTCATCGGCGGCCGGGGCGCGCTCGGTCAGCGCCGTGTCGGCGGCCGCGATGGCGGCCTGCGGGTCGTCGCCACGGGCGGCCAGCACGAGGTCGTCCGCGCCCGCCGACGCCACCTCGTCCGACCACAGGCCGGCCTCCTGGAGCATGTCCCGGTTGAGCGGCGTGGCCATCGCGGCCATCGCCGCCTCGATCCCGGGTACCGATGCCATCCGGGCCGAGGCGACCATGAGCTGGATCGAGTCGTGGTATTGCCGGCGCCGCACCTCGAGGGCAAGGCTCACCGGCCGATTATCTGCGTACCCGCCTCGCCGGCCACGACCGCCCCCGCCTGGTCCAGGCCGCCGATCCCGGCCCTGGCTCCCGGCGGGCTCGACTCGACGAACCTGAGTGCCGCCTCCACCTTGGGTCCCATCGAGCCCTCGGCAAAATGGCCGGCCCGCTGGAAGCCCCGGAGGATCTCGGGGCTAACCCGCTCCAGGTATCGCACCTCGGGCTTCCCGAAGTTGATGGCGGCGCCGGGCGCCTCGGTCAGGATCGCAAGCGTTGTGGCCTCGAGCCTTCGCGCCAGCAGCGAGGCGGTCAGGTCCTTGTCGATCACCGCCTCCACCCCGAGCAGCCTTCCCTCGGCGCCCTCCTCGACGGGCACGCCGCCTCCGCCGGCCGCCACCACCACCGCACCGCCCTGGATCAGCTGGCGGATCTCGGCCTCCTCGATGATCGCGGCCGGCTCCGGCGAGGGGACCACCCGCCTCCAGCCGCCGTCCGGCTGCTGCGCGTAGCGGTGCCCGGCCCGCATCCCCTCCGCGCGCACCTCGGCTTCGCTCACCCGCCGGCCGACCGGCTTCCCATACTCCAGGCGGCGCGGGTCGAGCGGGTTGACCAGGACCCGGGTGAGGACGACGGCCACGGTGCGCCTGGCGCCGCGGCGGCGCAGCTCCCACTCCAGGGCCTCCTGGATGGCGAGCCCGATCGTGGCCTGCGTCTGGGCCACGCACCAGTCGAGAGGCATCGGGGGCACGACGCCGGCCGCGATCTCGTTCTTCAGCAGCAGGTTGCCGACCTGGGGGCCGTTGCCGTGCGTCAGCACGATCTCGGCGCCGGTCGCCGCCAGCGGCGCCACCTGCGTCATCGCCTGGCGCACGGTGCGGATCTGCTCCTCCGCCGTCCCGCTCCCGCCCGGTGGGATCAGCGCGTTGCCTCCGAGCGCGATGACGTACCGCGGGGCCAATGCGCGGCCGAGGTTAGCATCGACAGGGTGATCGAGGACCTGCGGCTGGACGGGCGCGTGGTGGCGATCACCGGCGGCGCCATGGGCATCGGGCTGGCGACCGCCCGGCGCGCCGCCGAGCTGGGCGCGCGGGTGGCGGTGCTCGACGTGCAGCCCGGTCCTCCGGATTTCCTGTTTGCCTCCTGCGACGTCGCCGATCCGGACGCGGTGGCGAAGGCCTTCTCGAAGGTGCGCGGCGAGCTCGGCCCGGTGACCACCCTGGTCAACAATGCGGGCATCGCGCCCCGCGCCGCCGCCTTCGACGAGCTTTCGATCGAGAGCTGGCGCAGGACGCTCGCGATAAACCTGGACGGCGTCTTCCTGTGCACCCAGGCGGCGGTGCCTCAGATGCGCGAGGCGGGCGGCGGGACGGTCGTCAACACCGCCTCCTACGCCGGTCGCGTGCGCAGCCTCTCCTCCACCGCCGCCTACTCGGCCTCCAAGGGCGGCGTGATCGCCTTCACCCGGCACGCCGCGGCCCTGCTCATCAAGGAGAACATCCGGATCAACTGCGTGTGCCCGGGCGCCGCCACCGGCGCCATCATGCAGCGCAACATGCCCGAGCCGGAGCGGCTGGCCGCCCTCGAGGCGAGCACGCCCATCGGCCGCATGGCCGAGCCCGAGGACATCGCGGCGGTGATCTGCTTCCTGGCCTCCGATGCCTCGCGCTACATGGTCGGCCAGGCGGTGGACGTGAATGGAGGTCTGCTGTGAGCGACCCGGAAGGCTACGACGCCGACCCCAGGCAGGATGCCCTCGACCGGCTGGTCAGCGACGCGCGGACGCTCGGCCCCTCGGGCATCGAGCGGGTGGCCGAGACCTGGACCCGGACCGCCGGTCTCGACCACGAGCGCTGGCTGGCCGCGGAACGCGCGGCCCTGGCGGCGGTGGAGGCGACCAACCGCACCGCCCGCTGGGACGCGCTGCGGCAGGGCTTTCACGAGCAGACCGAGGGCCGCCATGCGATGGTCGCGTGGCGGGCCGAGCACGGCCCCGCGGGCCACCATGCCGAGAGCGCCCTCCTGGGCGCCCTGCTCGGCCTCCTCGCGCGCGACCGTCTCGAGCGGCCCGACTTCCGGACCCTGGTCGGGCCGATGGCGGCCGCCCTGCCCTGGCTCCTGCCCGGGGAAGAGGTCTAGCCGGGCTCGCGCCTCAGGCGGGCGGGTGGAGAGCCTCGTAAGCGGCGATCGCCCGCTCCTGGCGCAGCGTCAGGCCGACCTCGTCCCAGCCGTTCAGGAGGCATTCCTTGACGAAGGCGTCGATCTCGAACCGAGCCTCGAAGCCAGGCGCCGTCACCGACTGCGCGGCGAGGTCGACCGCGAGCTCGGTCTCGGGCGCCTCCTGAGCGATCGACATCAGCTGCGACACCTGTGACTCCGGCAGCGTGACCGCAAGCAGGCCGATCTTTCCGCAGTTGCTGCGGAAGATGTCGGCGAAGCTGGGCGCGATCACGACCCGAAAGCCCGCGTCCTCGATCGCCCACGGCGCGTGCTCGCGCGACGATCCACACCCGAAGTTGCGCCCGGCGACCAGGATCGATGCGCCCTTGAATCGCGGGTCGTCGAGCGGGAAGCCCGGCTGCCGGCGCCAGTCATGGAAGAGGAAGGGACCGAAACCCGAGCGCTCGATCCGCTTCAGGAACTGCTTGGGGATGATCTGGTCGGTGTCGACGTCGGCCCGGTCGAGCGGGAGCATCCGGCCGCGATGAGTGCGAAGAGCCTTCACGACGCCAGCTCGCGCACGTCGGCCAGGTGCCCGGTGATGGCGGCCGCCGCCGCCATGGGAGGCGAGAGCAGGTGAGTCCTGCCTCCGGCGCCCTGGCGTCCCTCGAAGTTGCGGTTGGACGTCGAGGCGCAGCGCTCGCCGGGCTGGAGGATGTCCGGGTTCATGCCCAGGCACATCGAGCAGCCGGCGTCGCGCCATTCGAAGCCGGCGGCCGTGAAGACGCCGTCCAGCCCCTCCTGCTCGGCCTGGATCTTGACCAGGGCCGAGCCGGGCACGACCATCGCCCGGACGCGGGGATGGACGCGGCGGCCTTCCACGATCCGGGCCGCCTCGCGCAGGTCCTCGAGCCGGGCGTTGGTGCAGGACCCGATGAAGACGCGATCGACCGCGATGTCGGCCAGCGCGACGCCGGGCTCCAGGTCCATGTAGCGGAGCGCGCGCGCATCGGTCTCGCTCGAGGGCTCCGGCACCCGCCCGTTGATGGGCGCCGCCTGGCCGGGGTTGGTCCCCCAGGTGACGTACGGCTCGAGCGCTCCGGCGTCGATTCTGACCTCCTCGTCGAATCCGGCGCCGGGATCGCTCGGGAGCGTTTCCCAGCGCGCCAGGGCCCGCTCCCACTCCGCGCCCCGGGGCGCCCGCCGGCGCCCCTCAAGGTAGCTGAAGGTCTTCTCGTCGGGAGCCACCATGCCGACCCGGGCGCCCCACTCGATCGACATGTTGCAAACCGTCATGCGGCCCTCCATGGAGAGGCCCCGGATCGTCGAGCCCCGGTACTCGACCGCCCGGCCCTGACCGCCGCTGACGCCCTGGCGGGCGATCAGGCCGAGGACCACGTCCTTGGCCGTGACCCCGGTCGGGAGGTCGCCGTCGACCGTGACCGCCATCTGCCTTGGCCGGCGCTGCCACAGGCACTGGGTGGCCAGCACGTGCTCGACCTCGGAGGTGCCGATGCCGAAGGCCATGGCGCCGAAGGCGCCGTGGGTCGACGTGTGGGAATCCCCGCAGACGATGGTCATTCCGGGCTGCGTGGCGCCCAGCTCGGGCCCGATCACGTGCACGATGCCCTGGTGGCGGTGGCCGAGGGGATAGAGCTCGATTCCCGCCCACTCGCAGTTTGACCGCAGCGCCTCCAGCTGCCGCCGGCCGATCTCGTCGGCGGCCTCATAGCCGCCCCGCGTCGGGGTGTTGTGGTCCATGGTCGCGATCGTCAGCTCGGGACGGCGCACCCGGCGCCCGTTGAGGCGCAGCGCCTCGAACGCCTGTGGGCTGGTGACCTCGTGCACGAGGTGGAGATCGATGTAGAGGAGGTCGGGCTGCCCTTCCGTACCGGCGGCGACCACGTGCTCGTCCCAGATCTTCTGGGCCATCGTTCGGGGCATGGCGGTTGCCTAGTGTAAGGAGCCGCCAGGCGAGCCCTTTGGCGGCGCGCCACCAGAGCCGGCCCCCTCCTTTGTTGACCAAAGCCTATTGCTGGCCGGCGGCCGCCGCTACAGTGGCTCAACGTGACGCGGTTCCTCCTTCCTGAGCTTTCGCTCATTGCCCTTCTCAGGGCGGGGCCGCGCGCGCTGAGGTAGCAACAACACCCTCTTCGCGACGCGAGCCCCCGCCCCCGGCGGGGGCTCCGTTTTTTTCGGAGACCTGATGATCGAGATACCAGCCCAGCCACCAGCAGCCACCAGCGCCCCGCCCGTGATGACGGGAGCCGACATGGTCCTCGAGGCCCTCGAGCGCGAGGGCGTCGAGGTCGTCTTCGGCTACCCCGGAGGCGCCAACCTGCCCATCTACCAGCGTCTTCCCGGCCACCCGCGACTGCGGCACGTGCTCGTCCGCCACGAGCAGGGAGCCGCCCACATGGCGGACGGCTACGCGCGCGCCTGCGGCCGGCCGGGCGTCGTCTTCGCCACCTCCGGGCCGGGAGCCTTGAACCTGGTGACCGGACTCGCCACCGCCTTCATGGACTCGGTGCCGATGGTCGCGATCACGGGCCAGGTCAACTCGAGCGTGGTCGGCAGGGACGCCTTCCAGGAGTCGGACGTGATCGGCTGCACGATGCCGGTGACCAAGCACAACATCCTGGTCAAGCACATCGAGGATCTTCCGGGCGCCCTCAAGCAGGCGTTCCGCCTCGCCACCACCGGGCGGCCGGGACCGGTCCTGGTCGACATCTGCAAGGACGTGCAGCAGGCGTCGGGGCCGTTCGTCTATCCGGAAACCGTCGACCTGCCCGGGTACCGGGTGCGGGTGGAGCCCGACCTCTCCATGGTCGAGGCGGCGGCGCGCAAGATCAACGCCGCCCGGCGCCCGGTAATCCTGGCCGGGCATGGCGTGCTGCTGAGCCGGGCGGAGCGGGAGCTGATCGAGCTGGCCGAGCGATCGGGGATCCCGGTGGGGACGACCCTGCTCGGGATCGGCGCCTTCCCCACGGATCACGAGCTGTCCCTGCACATGACCGGGTTCATGGGCACCGGCTGGTGCCTGAAGGCGGTCCAGAACGCCGACTGCCTGGTCATGGTCGGCATGCGCGTCGACGACCGCGTCACCGCCAAGCTCGACGAGTTCGCTCCCCACGCGGAGACCTTCATCCACATCGACATCGACCGCTCCGAGATGGGCAAGAACGTGCGGCCCCACTTCGAGATCGTGGCCGACGCCGGCAACGCTCTCCGCTCGCTGCTGCCCCACATCGAGGCCGGACCCGCGACCGAGGAGCGACGGCGATGGCTGACCCAGATCGACGCCTGGCGGGAGGAGCACCCGCTGCGCTACACGCGCTCCAACGGGCACCTGCAGCCGCAGGACGTGATGACCGAGATGTACGAGCGCTGCCGGGACGAGGCGATCGTGGTCGCCGACGTGGGCCAGAACCAGATCTGGGCCGCGCTCTGGTGGAAGTACCGGCAGCCCGGTCTCTTCATCAACAGCGGTGGAGCCGGGACCATGGGCTTTGCCCTGCCGGCGGCGCTCGGCGCCAAGGTGGCGCAGCCCCAGCGTCCGGTCTGGTGCGTGGCCGGCGAGGGCGGTTTCGTGATGACCGCCCAGGAACTGAGCGTGGCGGTCGAGCAGCGGCTCGACGTCAAGGTGGTGCTGCTCAACAACTTCTCGCTGGGGATGGTGCGCCAGTTCCAGGACGACTTCTACGGCGGCGTCCGCTCCCAGGTCGACCTCAGCTTCATGCCCGACTTCGTGAAGCTGTGCGACGCGTACGGGATCCCGGCCGAGGTGGTGACCACGTCCGAGCAGGTGGCCGGCGCCTTCGACCGGGCCGAGGCCACCCCGGGGCCGTACCTGATCGACTTCCGCATCGACCCGCAGGCCAACGTCTACCCG
Organism: uncultured Actinomycetes bacterium; assembly: GCA_964383855.1. Taxonomy (GTDB): domain Bacteria; phylum Chloroflexota; class Dormibacteria; order Dormibacterales; family Dormibacteraceae; genus CAZHAC01. The sequence continues at coordinate 10,151 of CAYLIP010000070.1, forward strand.
ATCGTGCCGCTCGGCAAGGGCCTGAACGACTTCCTGGAGCACCCGGGTGAGTAAGCGCCGGGTGCTCAGCCTGGTCGTCGAGGACCACCCCGGTGTGCTCGAGAGGGTGGCCTCCCAGGTCCGCCGCCGCGGCTTCAACATCGAGGCGCTCTCGGTGGGCCCGGTCGAGGACGGCCGCTCGCGCATGACCCTGACCGTCGACGCCGGGCACGCCGAGGTCGATCAGGTGGCCAAGCAGGTCGAGAAGCTGATCGAGGTCATCGAGGTCCACGACATAACGGACGAAGCGACCGTCACCCGCGAGCTGATCGTGGCCCGGCTGGCCCTGCCCCAACCCCAGCGCGAGGCGGCGGTGGCCCGGATCGCCCGCGCCGGCGGCCGCGTCGTCGACGCCCTCAACGGGCACGTGATCGTCGAGATCACGGCCGAGCCCACCCAGGTCGAGACCTACCTGTCCCTGCTGCGCCCGTACGGGCTCACGGAGTTTGCACGCTCGGGACCTGTCGCGATGAGGAGATCAAACCCCAAGTGAAGATGTACTACGACGCCGACTGCCCGGACCGCCTCGGCGAGAAGGTCGCCATCGTCGGCTACGGCAGCCAGGGCCACGCCCACGCGCTCAACCTCCAGGATTCAGGCGAGGACGTCCGCGTCGGTCTCTACCGCGGTTCGCGCTCATGGGCCAGGGCCGAGCAGGCCGGGCTGCGCGTGGTCGAGGTGGCCGACGCCGTGCGCGAGGCCGAGGTGGTGATGGTGCTGACGCCCGACGTCGGCCAGGCCGAGCTCTACCGCAAGGAGATCGAGCCCAGCCTGCGCGCGGGGATGATGCTCATGTTCGCGCACGGCTTCGCCATCCACTACGGCACGGTGGAGCCGCCCCGCGACGTGGACGTGACCATGGTCGCGCCCAAGGGCCCCGGGCACCTGGTGCGCAGCACCTACGTGGAGGGCAACGGGACGCCGGCCCTGCTCGCCATCCACCAGGACGCCACCGGACGCGCCCGCCAGCGCACGCTCGCCTACGCACGCGGCATCGGGGCCGGCCGCGCCGGGATCCTGGACACGACCTTCAAGGAGGAGACGGAGACCGACCTCTTC
>CAYLIP010000071.1:0-10413 GCA_964383855.1 uncultured Actinomycetes bacterium
GAAACCGGCGTGGCCGGCCTGGCCACGGGCACGGGCTCGGCGGGGACGGGCGCGGGCAGGGCCGGCCGCGAGGGAGGCGGCAAGGCCGACGCCGGCGCCTCCTCCCCGCCCGCCCGCCGGGCGAGGAGTGACCTGGCGCGCGCCAGACCTTCGGCGTCCACCATCGAGCCCGCGGTCGCGGTCAGCGCCATCCGGGCCCCGGCCACGTTGGAGCCGCTGGCGCCGGCTGCGATCGCCCGCATCATCCTGGCCAGCGCCGGTGCCGTCAGCTCGGCCTGGGTGGCGGGACCGCCCGAGGCCTCACGCATGCCCAGCGCGGCCAGGCCGGCCGCGCCCGCCGCCTCGATGTCCGCGACCATCTGATCGGAGCCGCTGCGCGCCTCGGGCACGAACCAGCCGCCGTCCAGCCGCACGGCGCCCGAGGGGTCCACGAGCACGCTGTCGGTGCCCACCGCCCCATGCGCGATGCCGGCCTCGTGCATGGCTTCCAGCGCGCTCAGCACCGACCAGGCCACCGCCGCCGCCTCCGGGGGCGAGAGCGGCCCCGAGCGGAGCAGGTCAGCCAGCGTCCGGCGGCCGCCCTCGTCGCCGGCGACCAGCACCCAGGCCGCATCCCCCTCCACCGCCCAGCCCAGGAGCTGGGTGAGGCGAGGATCGGGCCGGGCCTGGAGCCGGCGCAGGCGCTCACCGACGACGGCGGCCTCGCGCGGCGACGCCATGTGAGCTTCGATGGCGACGGCCGGCCGGCCCCCCACCTCGGCCCGCCAGCGCCGGCGCGGCCCGGGCGCCTCCAGCGGCTCGCCAAGCTGCCCCTGGGCGCCGTTCCAGTTCGGCATTGCAGCCATCAGCGTAGCCCGGCAACTATGGTGGGGCCATGGCAAGTGACGACTTCAACGTGCCGGGAACGCCCTCCGAGACGCCCACCGGCCTCGGAATCATCGAGATCCAGGAGGGGGCCGGGGAGGCCGCGGCGGCCGGACGGCAGGTCACCGTTCACTACACCGGCTGGCTCACCGACGGACGCAAATTCGACAGCTCCCGCGACCGCGGCCAGCCCTTCACTTTCAACCTCGGCGCCCACCAGGTCATCGCCGGCTGGGACGAGGGGGTTGCGGGAATGAAGGTCGGCGGCCGGCGGCGGCTGGTGATCCCTTCCAAGCTCGGTTACGGGGACCGCGGCGCCGGGCCCATCCCGGCCGGCGCGACGCTGCTCTTCAACGTCGAGCTGCTAGGCGTCAGCTGAGCGAGTTGATCATGGCCAGCGAGGCGCGCTCGAAGTAGGTGAGCAGCTGCTCGTGGATGGCCGGTTCCAGCTCGAGTGAGGCAACCGCCTCGCGCATGTGGCGCATCCACGCCTCGCGCTCGCGCCGCCCGATGACAAAGGGCGCGTGGCGCATCCGCAGCCGCGGGTGCCCGCGCTGGTCGCTGTAAGTGGTGGGGCCGCCCCAGTACTGGACCAGGAAGAGGCGGAGCCGCTCGGCGGCACCGGTCAGGTCCGCCTCCGGATAGATGGGCCGGAGGATGGGGTCGGCCGCCACCCCCGCATAGAAGCGCGCGACGAGCCTCCGGAATGCCTCCTCCCCGCCTGCCAGCTCGTAGATGTTCGGCCCGGCGCTCACGGCAGTTCCAGGGTCGGGAGGTAGCGCGGCTCCCGCCACGCCGGCCGGGCTCGTTCGAAGGCGCAGGCAATTCGCAGAAGGTCGACCTCCTGCCCGGGGCGGCCGAAGAAGCTGACGCCGACCGGGAGCGCGTCCCGGACCGCTCCCGCCGGCACCGTCACATTGGGATAGCCGGCGACCGCGGGCGCCTGGCTGGAGCCCCCCAGGCTCCGGTCGCCGCTCAGGTGGTCAACCACCCAGGCCGGGTGCCGCGTGGGGGCGACCAGGGCGTCCAGGCGATGCCGGGCCATGGTGGCGTCGATGCCCCGCGTGCGCGCAAGCTCCCGGGCCCTGGACAGCGCCTGGGTGTACTCATCCGAGTCCAGGCCGCCCTTGGCCTGGGCCTCCTCGAAGATCTCCTGCCGGAAGTAGGGCATCTCCTCGGCGGCATGGGCCCGGTTGAACGCGATCAGGTCCTCCAGCGACGCCAGGCCCAGGCCCGGACGGGTCGCCAGGTACGCGTTGATCCCCGCCTTGAACTCGTGAAGCAGGATGGCGCGCTCGACGCCCGAGGTGCGCAGCTCCTCGGTGGTCTCGATGGCGACCGGCTCGACCAGCTCGGCGCCCGCCGCCCGCAGCGCCCCCAGCGCCTCCTCGTAGACCGCGTCCATGTGCTCGCTGTAGCCCGAGTAGGGCTCCCGGAGAACGCCGATCCGGCGCCCGGCCAGCGTGGCCCCGGCCAGCTCCGCGGTCAGGTCCCGGGGGTCTTCGGCCATCGCCCCCAGCAGGAGCGCGGCGTCGGCCACCGTGCGAGCGTGCGGGCCGGCCGTGTCCTGGCTGGCTGAGATGGGGACGATGCCCCGCTGCGAGACCAGCCCGACCGTGGGCTTGACGCCGACCACGCCGCAGACCGAGCTCGGGCAGACGATGGAGCCGTCGGTCTCGGTGCCGACCGCAAACGCGCAGAGCCCGGCGGCGACCGCGACCGCCGAGCCCGAGCTCGACCCGCACGGGCTTCGATCGAGCACGTGCGGGTTGCGAGTCTGCCGCCCCCGGCCGCTCCACCCGCTGGCTGAGCGGCTCGACCGGAAGTTGGCCCATTCGGAGAGGTTGGCCTTTCCGAGCAGCAGCGCGCCGGCCGCTCGCAGTCGCGCGACCAGGGCGGCGTCGGCGGGCGCCGGCGCCGCCATCATGGCCAGCGAGCCGGCGGTCGTGAGCATGCGGTCGCCGGTGTCGATGTTGTCCTTGACGATCACCGGCAGGCCGTGGAGCGGACCGCGGACGCGTCCGGCCGCGCGCTCGCGATCCAGTTCGCCGGCGATCTCGAGGGCATCCGGGTTGACCTCGATCACCGAGCGCAGCGTGGGCCCGGAGCGGTCGATGGCATCGATGCGCTCGAGGTACATCCCGGCCAGCCGGCGAGCGGTCAGCTCCCCGGCCGCCAGCCGCGCCGCCAGATCGATGGCGGAGGCGGAGGCCAGCTCCGGATAAGGGAAGGGCATCCTCGAAGGCTAGCCTTCAAGTCTCCGAGGAGGCTTCGGGCGGGGTCAGACGGGGATCTAGACGAGCCGGAAGATGATGGCCAGGTTCAGGAGCAGGGCAAGGCCGTTGATGCCGAGCCCGACCATGCCCAGGACCGGGTTGCTGCGGCCGAGGGCGCGAAAGCCGTAGAGAAGCCCGACCAGCGGCAGCACCGGGAAGTAGAAATGGGCCACGAATGGAACGACCAGGCAGAGGACTCCCCACGCGATGCCGCGGGCCGCGGGGTCGGCCAGCATGGCCAGGCCGAAGCCCGAGGAGACGGGGGCCGGCCGCGGCGGCGCGCCCTGGGGCTGCCCACCGTAGGCCGGCTGGGGCTGAGCCGCGAAGGCGGGCTGAGCCGTCATGGGAGGCGCCTGGACGGCCGCCCTGGCCTGCTCGATCGATTGCGCCGGCGACGCACCCTGCATCTGCGCGTTGGTGGCAGCCTGGGCGGCCGCGTGCGCGGCGGCGTTCTCGAGCCCCATCTCAAAGGTCGCGAAGGCATGCCAGCCGGCATAGGCCTGGGTGCCGGCGTCGGCGATCGGCGGCCGGGCCGCGGCATCCGGCGCCGTTGCCGCCGCCTGGGCCGCCTGGGCCGCCGCTCTCGCGTCGCCACCGGCCGAGAGCGTCGTCATCGCCGCTCCGGCCGCGGCGTGGCAGCGAGCCGGGTCGGCAACCTGGCGCCGTGCCCATGTGAACCACTCGGCGTAGGAGTGGACGGGGTTGGCGGAGGGGGGTGCGGCGACCATCGCAACCGAAAACGGCGGCGGGGCAGCGGTCTTGCGAGCCGGGCGCCGGGCGAAATGGCGGACGGGGAGGGATTCGAACCCTCGACACCCTTGCGGGTGTACGGCATTTCCAGTGCCGCGCCCTCGACCGGACTAGGCGACCCGTCCGCTGCGCTCGCTAGTCTACCCGCGACCGTTCGCCCCCATCGCGTGGTGGGAAATTGTGATAGCGTGACTGTTACGTAAGGGGCCTCGCGATCCCGACCGCCGTCCTTCCGGGGCAAGCAGACAAGTGGGGCGGGCCGGCTTACCGGAGATCGCGGGCCCCTGTCCGTTCAGCTGCGTCTGAGGACGGTCACGCCGCCCTCGCCGCCGATGAAGGCGGTCGCCGCCAGTCCGGCGAAGATGCCATGGTCGACGACCCCGGTCGTCGACTTGACACGCTCCCCCAGGGCCGCCGGATCGGCGATGCCGCCGGCCACCGTGCAGTCGAGCACCACGTTGCCGTTGTCGGTGACAAAGGGCGCCGCCGCGCCGCCCCGGATCTCCCACCGCAGCCCCTGAGGCTCCAGGCGCCGCGCCGTCTCCTGCCAGAGAAAGGGAAGGACCTCGACCGGCAGCACCCCGACGCCCAGCCGGGGCACCAGCTTGGTCGAATCCGCTATGACCACGAACCGCCGGGCCGCGCTCGCGACCAGCTTCTCGCGCACCAGCGCCCCTCCCCTCCCCTTGACCAGGTTCAGCTGGGGATCGACCTCGTCGGCGCCGTCGACCGCGAGGTCGATCTCGCGGTCGAGGGCGGCCACCAGCTCCACGCCTCCCGCCGCCGCCTGCTCGGCGATGGCGTTGGAGGTGGGCACACCCCTCACTCGCAGCCCCTGGCGCACGCGCTCGATCAGCAGCTCCACGAAGGCGGCCGACGTCGACCCGCTGCCCAGCCCGATCAGCATGCCGTCTTCGACCAGGTCGAGCGCGGCCCGGGCGGCGGCCGCCTTGCGCCCGCCGTACGGATCAGCCAATCGCATCCCGGATCGCCCTTATGCCGGCCGCCGGCCCGCCGCCATGGCCGTACACCGAGCTGCCGGCGACGAGGACGTTGGCGCCCGCCTGCACGGCCAGGGGCGCCGTCGCCGCATCGATTCCGCCGTCGACCTCGATGTCGATGTCCGGCGCCAGCTCGCGCAGCCGGCGGATCTTGTCGGGCGAGGATGCGATGAATGCCTGCCCGCCGAACCCCGGCTCGACGGTCATCACGTTGACCTCCTCCACGTGCGGCAGGATCTCGACCAGGGCACTCACCGGCGTGGCCGGGTTGAGCGCCACCCCGGCCCGCTTCCCCAGCTCCCGGATGCGCTGGACAACGCGGAAGAGCTGGTAGGTCGACTCGACCTGGGCCTGGATGAGGTCGGCGCCGGCCGCGGCAAAGGCCTCGAGGAAGAGCTCGGGGCGCTCGACCATGAGATGCACCTCGATCGGCAGGCGCGTCACCCGCCGGATCGCGGCCACGATGCCCGGGCCCATGCTCAGGTTGGGCACGAAGTGCCCGTCCATGACGTCGACCTGGATCCGCTCGGCGCCGCCCGCCTCGGCCGCCCGCACCTCCTCGCCGAGGCGGCTGAAGTCGGCCGCCAGCACGCTGGGGACGATCTCGATCCGCCTCACTTGCCGGCCGCCTCGGCGTCGAGCAGCCACCGCGCCTGCGGGATCATGCCGGAGGGGACGCGGCCGGCGCGGGCCAGGCTGACCGCCTGCGCCTTGTCGGAGCCGGTCGCCAGCACGATCACCCGGCGAGCCGAGCGCAGCGCCGGCAGCGTCAGGGACACCCTTTCCGGGGGCGGCTTGGGCGCGTCGCGTACCGCGACCGTGGTGCCGGTGGCGGCCAGCGCCGGGCTGTCCGGGAAGAGCGAGGCGGTGTGGCCGTCCTGGCCGACCCCGAGCAGCACTAGGTCCAACCCTGGCAGCGAGCGCACCACGGCATCGTAGGCAACCGCCGCCGCCTCCGGTCCCAGCTCGCCCGCCATCCGGTGGACGCTGGCCGGGTGCACCCGCGCCAGCAGCGTCTCGAAGCACATCCGGTAGTTGCTCTCGGGGTCGCCGGGCGGAACGCAGCGCTCGTCTCCGAAAAGCACGGTGACACGGCCCCAGGCCACGTCCAACCCGGCCAGCTCCTGATAGCACCGGCGCGGTGTCGTGCCCCCCGCCAGGACCAGCGTCCGCGCGCCCGCCGCGAGCTCGTCCCGAATCAGCCGCGCCGCCTGGACGGCGACCGCCGCCGGGCTCTCCAGGACCTCGAAATCGGGCATCAGCGCAGGGCTCGCAAGAGCTCCGCTGCATGCGCGAGGGCGGCCAGGTAGACGGGGTCGCGCCGGCCGGTGGGGATCATCTCGACCAGCAGCTCCGCCTCCCCCGGCGACTCCACCGGCCGCCACTCGGAGTAGGTCTCGCGCTCGCCGATGTCGATCTGCACACGCGCCCGGCCACGATGCTCGAGGTCGCGCTCCAGGGCGAAGGCGCTCGTGCGCCCGGCCGCCGCCGACTGGGTCCGGATCGCGGCCACCTCGCCCTCGCGCAGGTCCCGCGCGCTCACCGAGCGGAAGGAGACCTCGACCGGGTGGCCGCGGGGCGCGGTGTAGAAGGCCTCGACGATGCCACCTGTACCGCCGGCCGCGCGCTGCAGCCGCCAGCCGAGCGTGGAAGCCACCCAGCCGGTGAGGAGCGCGGCGCCGACGCGGTTGCCGCGCGCCTCGCCCACGTAGTCGATGCCGACGCCGTTGATCCCCTCCAGAAAGGGGCGCCGGTCGCCGGGCGCAAAGAACTGCGCCAGCGTCTCCCGCCACGAGCCGAGCCGCCCCCACTGCAGGTCGAAGACGCCGGTGCGGGGCGCCCGCTGCTCGGCCAGCTCGGCCAGCTCGATGGTCGAGATGAGAGGACGCTCGAAGGTTGCGGAGTCGACGATCAGGGCATCCACGAGCTCCAGCACGTGGCGGAAATGGGGCGCTCCCATGGGCGGCGTGCCGTGCCACCAGAGATAGGTCGACACATCCGGCACGAGCAGCGGCTCGACCAGGCTGGTCGGCTCGAGCGCGGCCTGGCCGGTCACCCGGAGCCTCACCATCTCGAACTGGATCGGCATCCCGCCCGGCAGCTCGTGCGCCTCGGTCCGGATCCAGGCGTCGAGCCGCGGCGTGTTGTGCGCCGCCTCCAGCAGGAGCACGAGCAGGCGCATCGGGTGATGGCTCGAGAGCTGGGCGCCGGCCTCCTGTACGGCCGTCGCCTCCTCGCGGCTGGACGCCATGGCGACCAGGTTCATGACGCAGTTGCGGGGGTGGGGATGCTCCTCCTCGCTCTCCGTCTCGTAGCGGCCCAGGCGCGCGTGCAGCCGGGTCAGCTCGGAGAGGACCTCGCCCAGGGTCACACCCGGCTCGTGCCACTCCAGGGAGCGAACGCGATCAGGGTGCTGCCGGATCACGGCGGACCGCTCACGGCCGGTGCCAGCGGCGGCCGTCCGCCTCCAGGAGCCGGTCGGCCGCCTTGGGACCCCAGGTCCCCGCCTTGTAAGCCTCGAGCGGCGGCGAGCCCACGCGCCAGGAGTCTTCGATGGCGTCGATGAACTGCCAGGCCGTCTCCACCTCGTCGGATCGGGTGAAAAGGGTCGGGTCGCCCAGCATGCAGTCGACCAGCAGGCGCTCGTAGGCGTCGGGCGCCTCGGCCAGGAACGAGGACGCGTAGAGGAAGTCCATGTTCACGCTCCGGATCCTGATCCCGGCCGTCGGGACCTTGGCGCCGAAGCGCAGCGAGATGCCCTCCTCGGGCTGGATGCGAAGCGTGACCGCATTCTGCTCCAGCTCGCGCGTCTGGTCGCGGCCGAAGGTCAGGTGGGGCGGCCGCTTGAACTGCACGCGGATCTCGGTCACCCGCTTGGGCATGCGCTTGCCGGTCCGGACGTAGAACGGCACGTCCGACCAGCGCCAGTTGTCGACCTGGAGCTTGACCGCGGCATAGGTCTCGGTCTGAGAGGTGGGCTGGACCGAGGGCTCCTCCCGGTAGCCGGGCACCTGCTGGCCGAGCACGAACCCCTTGGAGTACTGGCCGCGCACGGTGTTCGTCCCCATGTGATCCGCATGCAGGGGCCGGATCGCGCGCAGCACCTTGACCTTCTCGTCGCGGACGCTGGTCGCGTCGAAGGCCACCGGCGGCTCCATGGCGACCAGGGTCAGCAGCTGCAGCGCATGGTTCTGGACGATGTCGCGGAGGGCGCCCGCGTGCTCGTAGTAGCCACCCCGGCCCTCGACCCCGAGCTCCTCGGCGACCGTGATCTGCACGTGGTCGACGTACTGGCTGTTCCATATCGGCTCGAAGATCGAGTTGGCAAAGCGGAAGGCGAGGATGTTCTGGACCGTCTCCTTGCCCAGGTAGTGGTCGATGCGGTAGACGCGGTCCTCATGGAAGACCCGCTGGATCAGCTGGTTCAGCTCTCGGGCCGAGCGCAGGTCGCTGCCGAAGGGCTTCTCCACGATGATGCGGCGGTAGCCGCTGCCGCCGTCGCTCAGCCCGGCGGCCCCGAGCTGCTCGATGATCGCCGGGTACGTCGGCGGCGGGGTGGCGCAGTAGAAGATCGCGTTGCCCCCGGTGTGGCGCTGCTGCGACAGATCGTCGAGACGGTGCCGGAGCGCCTTCCACTCCTCCGCGTTCTCGAAGTGGAGCGGCTGGTAGAAGAGGGCGCCGGCCAGCTCGCGCAGCGCCTCCTCCTCGATCGGCTGCGTGCGCGAGTTCTGGCGGATCGACGCCACCGACCTCTCCCGGAACTCGTCCTCCGAGATGCCGTCCATGGCGGCGCCGACGACGGCGAAGCCGGGCGGCAGCATCCGCTGGCGCGCCAGGTTGTAGATCGAGGGCAGCAGCTTGCGCCGCGAGAGGTCACCGGTGGCGCCGAAGATCACCATCAGCGCCGGATCGGCCGTGCGGTACTCGTGGAGGCCGGCGCTGAGAGGGTTGGCCTCGGGCCTGGCCCTCGTCATGAAGTCTCTTTCTTGACCGCGTGACCGCCGAACTGGTTGCGCATCATGGCCAGCATCTTGTCCGCGTAGGTGTCCTGCATCCGGGAGCGGAAGCGGGCGTACAGCGCGTGGGTGATGACGGTCGCCGGCACCGCCTCCTCGAGCGCCGCCTCCACCGTCCAGCGGCCCTCGCCGGTGTCCTCCACCCAACCCCTGAGGCTCGTCAGGTCGGGATCCTGGTGAAGCCCGTCGGCGATCAGGTCGAGCAGCCACGAGCGCACCACCGAGCCGAACCGCCAGGCGTCGGCGATCGCGGCCATGTCCATGTTCGGATAGTGCGGTGAGTGCTTCATGATCTCGAAGCCCTCCGCGTACGACTGCATCAGCCCGTACTCGACGCCGTTGTGGACCATCTTCACGTAGTGCCCGGACCCCTCGGGGCCGGTGTGCACGAGGCCACCCTCCGGGGGCGCCAGGTCGCGCAGCAGCGGCAGGCAGTGCTCGAAGATGGCGTCCTCACCGCCCACCATCAGGCTGTAGCCGTTCTCCAGCCCCCAGATGCCGCCCGAGGTGCCGGCGTCCAGGTAGTGGAACCCGGCATCCCGGACGGCGAGCGCGTCGTTGAGGGCCACCTTCCAGTTGGTGTTGCCGCCGTCGATGATGATGTCGCCCCGCTCGCCGAGGCGCGTCAGCTCCCGGATCGTCTGCGAGGTGGGATCCCCGGCCGGCACCATCACCCACATCACCCGCGGACGCGCCTCGAACCGCTTGACGAAATCCTCGAGCGTGCGGGCGCCCACACCACCGTCCGCCTCGTAGCGGGCGACCGAGTCGGGGAAGCTGTCGAACCCGATCACCCGGTGCCCTGCTTTCAGCAGCCGGCGGGCCATGCTCCCCCCCATTCTTCCCAGGCCGATCATCCCCATCTCCATGGCGCTACCCGAGCGCCTTGCGGAGGGAGGTGACCAGTTCCTTCCAGCCCCTGGCCGGCGTGGGACCGAGGTTCACCCGCACCAGCGGGTAGCGGCGCTTGCGGAGTGAGGCGGCGTCCCCCAGGGCCTGCGCCTGCTTCAGAACCGAGAAGCCGTAAGGCTCGCCGGGGATCGGGATCTCGGTGCGGTCGTCCTGCACCACCTGCACGAACACCCCCTCCTTGGGCCCGCCCTTGTGCAGCTGGCCGGTCGAGTGCAGGAAGCGCGGCCCGTAGCCGGCGGTGGTGGCGAACCCGGTCTCGTCGCGCACCTCCTCCCGCATCCCGTCCAGGGCGCGGCGGGAATCGCGATCGGCGGCCGTGTAGGCCATGAAGGCGACATAGGACCGCTTCCTGGCCCGCGCCAGCAGGGCGGCGAGGGCCTTGCCCGCGGCCGCCGGCTCCAGCGTCTCCGCCTCCGGCAGGGCGCCCTTCTTCTTGAACTGCTCGAGCACCCGCCTGGTGTTGTCCTTCGATTCCTGCACGTTCGGCTGATCGAAGGCGTCGATGCCCAGGATCGATCCGGCGACGGCGGTTGCCACCTCCCAGCGAACGAACTCGGCGCCCAGGTCGAGCCGGTCGCGCAGGGTCAAAGTCAC
>CAYLIP010000072.1:0-10168 GCA_964383855.1 uncultured Actinomycetes bacterium
TCGCGTAGGCGCGGGCGATGTGCTCGCCGCCCGCCTTGCTGGCCGCGTAGGGGCTGCGCGGCCGGAAGCAGTCGTCCTCCCGTGAACGCCCTTCCGCCACGTCGCCGTAGACCTCGTCGGTGCTCACCAGGTGGAACACCTGGTGCCGGTTGGCGAGGGCCGCCTCGCAGAGCACGGCGACCCCGTGGACATCGGTCTCCACGAAGGCGAAGGGGTCCATGATCGAGCGGTCGACGTGCGTCTCGGCCGCGAAGTTGACGATCGCGTCCACCTCCGCCGCCAGCCGGCCCACCAGCTCGCGGTCGCAGATGTCGCCGTGCACGAAGCGGAATCCCTGGTCGCCCTCGAACTCGCTCAGGTTGGCCGGGTTGCCGGCGTAGGTGAGCTTGTCCAGGACCCAGACCTCGGTTTGCGGGCGCTCGCGCCGGAGCAGGCGGACGAAGTTGGACCCGATGAAGCCGGCGCCGCCGGTCACCAGCAGCCGGCGGAATGACCGATCGTTCACTTGATCTCCGGGCCGCGCCGCCAGTCGTAACCGATCTCCGGGGAGTCATGCGGGATGCGGCCCTCCTCCTCGGGGTCGTAGACGCTGGAGGTGATGTAGAGGAGGTGCGTCAGCTCCATCGCCCGGCAGCCATGGGCGACGCCGGGCGGGATCCGCAGACAGGAGGAGCCATAGGCGTCGCCCATCAGCAGCTCCATGAGCTCGCCACGGGTCGCCGACTCCTCCCGCGTGTCATAGAGGGCCACCTTGAGGGCGCCGATGCAGTACCACCAATCGATCTGCGTGCGATGGACGTGCCAGGCCTTGGCGGTGCCCGGGTGCATGAGCGAGTGGCTCCACTGCCCGAAATGGTCGAAGAAGCCGTCGGTCTCGCGAATCACCTCGCGGAAGAAGCCCCGCTCGTCGGCGTGCGTGACCAGCTGCTTGACCTCGACTCCCTCGATCATCAGGACTCCTTGTTGGCACCGTGCTGGCGCACGTAATCGTTGACCGCGTAGTAGGCCTCGATCGATTCTCCGGCGTCGCCCCAGAACCCCTCCAGGACGTCGTACTCCATCATCCCCTCGGCCACGAAGTGATTGTTGACGTCGGTGATCTCGAGCTCGCCCCGGCCCGACGGACGCAGATCGGGAAGGATGCTGAAGACCTCGGGCGGATAGAAGTAGATGCCGGTCACCGCGAAGCTGCTGGGCGGCGTCTCGGGCTTCTCCACGATCCGCACCACCCGCCGGCCGTCGGGCCCGAACTCGGGCACGCCCAGGTGGCGCAGGTGCTGCGCCTCCTCGATCGCCGCCAGCAGGATTCGAGCGCCCCCGGCCTGGGCGCTGAAGTTCTCGACCGCGCCCCGAATCGAGCGCTCGACGATGTTGTCGGCGAGCATCACCACGACGCGGTCGCCGCCCACGAAGCGCTCGGCCAGGCCGAGCGCCTCGGCGATGCCCCCCGCGCGCTCCTGGTATGCGTAGAAAAGCCGCTCCAGCCCGTACTCGTGGCCGTTGCCGAGGAGGCGCAGGAACTCGCCCGCGTGCGTGCCGCCCGTCACCAGCATCAGCTCGGTGATCCCGGCTCGAACGAGCGCCTCGACCGCGTAGCTGATCATCGGGCGGTCGTAGATGGGAAGCAGGTGCTTGTTGGTGATCCGGGTCAGCGGGGACAGGCGGCTGCCGGTGCCGCCTGCGAGGACAACGCCCTTCAACTCAGGCGATTCTAACCGGGCCAGATTATCGGGCAGGAGGGGTGCGCCGGGCCCAGCGGCCCCGGCCGGGAACTCCGTCCGGCTGGTGGGCTGGGCTCCATGGTGCCGTGGCGAGGGGCCAAACGCCATATGTTGGGGCTAAACTCCGGCCCATGCCGAGGGCGGATGCATGGCCGCGGACGATCGTCCACGTCGACCTTGATGCCTTCTACACGTCGGTTCACCAGCGCGACGACGAGACCCTGCGCGAGATCCCGGTCGCGGTGGCCGGCCGCTCGCGGCGCTCGGTGGTGATGGGCGCCTCGTACGAGGCGCGGGCCTTCGGCGTCCAGTCGGCGATGCCGCTGGCGGAGGCGGAGCGGCTCTGCCCGCAGCTGACGGTGGTGGCGCCGGCGCCGGCCAAATACCGCGAGGCATCGCGCCAGGTGCACGCCATCCTGCGGCACTTCGCACCGCCCGAGCGCATCCAGCCGATCGCCCTCGACGAGGCCTACCTTGACGTCACCGCCCGCACCCGCCACGGCACCACCACCCCCGAGGAGGTGGCTCGCCGGATCAAGTTCATGGTGCGGACGGATGTCGGCCTCACGTGCAGCGTCGGCGTGGCGACCAGCAAGCTCGTGGCCAAGGTGGCCAGCGACAGCCGCAAGCCGGATGGGCTGGTGATCGTCCTGCCCGAGACCGAGGCCGATTTCCTGGCGCCCTTCCCGATCGCGGCGCTGCCCGGGCTCGGGCCCAAGACGGCGGAGCGGCTGCGCCTGATGGGAATGCGCACGGTGGGCGACCTCGCCGCCCACGACACGCAGCGGCTGCTGCAGGCGCTGGGCACCAGCGGAGCGGTGCTGCAGCGGCTGGCCCAGGGCCGCGACCGCGAGCCGGTCGACGGCACGCGGCCGGCCAAGACGATCAGCGCGGAGACGACCTTCGAGCGGGACGTGGCCGACGGCACCGAGCTCGAGCTGGCGCTGCGCGACCTCACCGACCGCGTGACCGAGCGGCTCAAGGCTGAGGGAGTTCGGGCCCGGACGATCTACGTCAAGCTGAAGCTGCCCGACTTCCGGCTCGTCAGCCGGCAGGTCAGCCGCACCAGCGCCACCGACGACGTGGAGACGATCTTCCGCGCCGCCAAGTCGGCGCTCGAGAAGTCCCACCTCGAGTCGCGGCCGGTGCGCCTGATCGGAGTCGGCCTGTCCGGCCTCGTCCATCCCCAGCCCGACCTCCAGATGAGCCTCTTCGACTGAGGGCCCATCCCGCGCCCGCAAAGCGCTCTGGACGCGTGGTGCGGAGCTTTAAGACGAGCTGGAAGTGGAGCTTGAGGAGCTCGAAGTCGAGCTCGAAGTCGAGCTCGAGGGCACCCGCCGCCCGCGGCGGCGCGGCGGCCGCCGGCTGGGCGCCCCGGTCTCGATCCGCGAGCGGTCGATCGACGGCCGCGGGAGCGCCTCCAGCACCTGCCCGAGGACCGTCCACCCGAACCTCGCCCGGCCCCGCCGGACCAGCTCCCGGAAAACCGCCGCCGTCGCCTGCGCGTCGCTGAGCGCGGCGTGGGCCGGGTTGGCCTCGATGCCCAGCTCTTCGACCACCCGCGCCAGCCCGGGCGTCTGGCCGCCGGGCAGGTCGAGGACCAGCCGGGCCATGGCCGAGGTGTCGATGACGGGGTGCTCCAGCGGCTGCTTCAGGCCCCGGCCGACCAGGTAGGTGTCGAACGCGTCGTGGCTGTGCTCGACCAGCGCGGCGCCTCTCGCGAAGCGCAGAAAGGCCTTGCGGGCGTCGCCGAACTGGGGCGCCCCGGCCAGCATGGCGCGGTCGATCTGGTGGCGCTTCTGGGCGTAGCGGTTGATCGGCGCCCGGCAGTCGACCAGGGTGTCGTAGAAGGAGAGCGGGCCGTCGAGCCGGAAGCGCTCGGCGCCGATCTCGATGATCAGGAAGGGGCTGTTGCCCGTCGTCTCGACGTCGAGGGCGACATACTCGGCGGCGTCGAGAGGGGTTTCCGGGGTGACCGGGTCATCGGCGAAGGCAAGCTCTTCGAAGAGGACCGGCCCGCCCTCCCTGGGCTTGAGCCAGACAGCTAGTACGCGTTCTTGTGGGTCCAGACGCGGAACAACGTTATCAGCAGAATCTTGAGGTCGAAGGCCAGGCTCCAGTTCTCGATGTAGTAGAGGTCGTAGATCAGCCGCTCCTCGACCGGCGTCTGGCCGCGCAGATCGTTGGCCTGGGCCCAGCCGGCAAGCCCGGGGCGGACGCGGAGCCGGTCGCCGTAGCGCGGGAGCCGCCCGGTGAACTCCCGCACGAACTTGGGCCGCTCGGCGCGGGGGCCGACCAGGCTCATGTCGCCGGCCACGATGTTCCAGAGCTGGGGCAGCTCGTCCAGGCTCAGGCGGCGGATGACCCGGCCCACCCCGGTCCTCCGGGGATCGTCCTTGCTGGCCCACACCGGGCCGCTCCTGCGCTCGGCGTCGACCCGCATGCTGCGGAACTTGAGCATCCGGAAGGTGCGGCCGCGCAGGCCCACCCGCTCCTGGCGGAGGAGCACCGGGCCCGGACTCGTCGCCCGGACCAGCACCGCGATCAAGGCCAGGACCGGTGAGAGAAGGATCAGCCCGAGACCCGCGAACACGAAGTCGAAGGCGCGCTTCACGGCCTGCGCGGGACCGTCGATGTCGAGGCCGCGCCGGAACTGGAGGAGCGGGATGCCGTCGAGCTGGTCGCCGGTGACCTGGCTGGTCATGATCTCGAGCATCGAGGGCACGATCCGGAAGTCGACCGAGTCCTCACCGCAGCGCTCGATCAGCGCCAGCAGGCGCTCCTGGCTGACGTCGGTCATGGCCATGAAGACGACGTCGGCCCGCCCCCGGCGGACCATGGCGGGCAGATCGTCAACCCCCCCGAGCACCTGCACGCCGGCCAGCTCGGCGCCCGGCTCGACGCGGTCGGCGAGCACCCCGACCAGCTGGTAGCCGTAGTCGGGAAACATCCGGATCCGCTGGATGAGGAGGTCGGCGGCCGCCCCCCAGCCCACCACCAGGGCGCGATCGGCCCCCTTGCCCCGGCGCCGCCGCTGGGCCTGGTAGCGGCGGAGCGTGTAGCGGGAGAGGATCAGGGCCAGCGCCGAGATCACCACCCAGGAGACGAAGACGAGGCGGGAGAACTCGAAGTGCGGCTCCCGAAAGAGCCCGATCGCGGCCAGCACCACCACGTCGGCGACCAGCAGCGAGCCCGCCATCGCGAACAGCTCGTCGATGAACTGGAGGCCGCGCCGGTGCCGGTACGACCCGGTCAGCGCGAAGACGGTGACCACGACCAGCGCGGCCAGGGGCGCCGCCTGCTGGTAGCGCTGCGGGTCGGGGACCTCGCCGCCCGTGAGGGGGATCCGGCTGCCGACCACGTAGTAGCGGAACCAGTAGGCCAGGGCGACGCTGAGCGTGGCCATGAGGGCGTCCGTCAGCACCCGCCCGGCGGTCATCACGCGGGCGTTGGTCACGGCCTCACCGCCCGCCGGAAGAGGTCGAGCTCGCCCGGGTCGAGCGCGCGGATCAGGAACACCGCGACCGCATATACCACCGCGCCGGCCGGGATGGCGGCGACCGCCCAGTAGGGGCCGCCGGCGCGGAAGGGGGCGATCACGAGCCCCATGAGCAGGCCGGCGACCAGGATGCGCCAGCTCAGGTGCAGCGCGGGCAGGGCGAAGAGGTGGCGGCGAACCAGCCACCAGGACACCGACAGCAGGACCGCCTCGGTGAGCACGGTGCTGATCGAGGCGCCGATGTAGCCCCAGATCGGGATCATGACCAGGTTGAGGCCCACGTTCACCACCATCGACACGATCGAGGCGCCGGTGAAAGCGGCCTGGCGGTCGATCGAGTTGAGCGCTCCGATGAAGGCGTTGTTCACGAACATGAGCACGATGCCGCCGCCCAGGATGGCGAGCGCGGGCGCCGACTCCGGGTACGCGAGCAGGCGGGCGAAGCCGGGCGCTAGCACCACCGTGCCCACGGTCAGCGGCCAGCCCACGAGCAGCAGCAGCTTGTAGAAGCGCTCGATGCCCGGCCGCAGCCGATCGCGGGACTCCCGGTGGAAGACCGAGAGAACCGGATAGACCACGTTCAGCATGGAGACCGGGATGAAGAGGAGGGCCTCGAAGGGCTTGTAGGCGGCGGCGTAGAGCCCGACCTCCGCGTTGGGGCGGAAGAGCCCGAGGATGGGCTGGTCGGACTTGAAGTAGACGGTCGTGATCACGAAGGTCATGGCAAAGGGCAGGCTCTGGCGCAGCCAGCTCCGCATCAGCCCCCACTCGAAGCGAGGACGCAGGCGCGCCAGCCCGGTCACCTGCAGGACCGCCACTATGTAGGCGCAGCTCACGCCCCACATCGCCGCGTAGGCCCAAACGAAGTAGGCCTCGTGCGCGCCGGCGGCGATCCCGGCCAGGGTCAGCGCGAGCAGGACGATCGCCTCGACCACGATGCCCACCGCCTCGAAGCCGACGCGCTGGCTCGCGTAGAAGGTCTGGCGGAGCAGTCCCGAGTAGGACTGGAGGAGCAGCATCAGGAAGCCGGGCACGGCCAGGTAGTCGAGCCCGTACGGCAGCAGCGCCAGGGCCAGGACCGCGAAGGCGACCAGCCCCATCACCAGGCGGAGCGTGACCAGGTTGCCGAGGTAGCGGCTCATCTCCCCCGGGTGCCGGGCCGCCTCGCGCGGGTAGAGGCTGTTGAACCCGAGGTCGATGAGGACGGTGACGATGCTGGCCACCGTGACCAGCAGGCTGAAGCGCCCGAACCGTCCGGCGCCCAGGTGGTGGATGGTGAGCACGACGGTGAAGAGCGCGAGGGCGCGGCTGAGGAAGCGCGCGGCCAGCACGAGGGCGGTGTTGCGGAGCGCGCGCGAGCCCTGACCGGCCGCCTGCGGGCGGGGCTCGGCAGGGCCTGGCTGCGGTCCCTGGGCGGCGGCGTCTGGCAAGCGCGCCAATGCTACCCGCAGCACCGAGCCCGGCTTCTGGCCTGTGCTAAATTCGGGCTCGGAGAGCACCTGAGATAGCCACCACCGCCGAGCAGCCGCCCCTCGCCTCCGCACGGCCGGTCAGCCGCCGCAACTTCATCGTGTGGTACCTGGCCTCCCTCCTCACGGCCACCGGGCTGGCGATCGTCGCACCGCTCCTCGTCTACATCTATCCGCCCTCCACGGGCAACAAGAAGCTGCAGCTCAAGGTCGCGCTCGACAAGAGCGTCGAGGAGCTGGGCAACAAGGAGGGCGTCCAGTTCAACGCGCCCAAGAACAGCGCCTTCATCATGTATGGCGACTACTCGGGCAGCGACAACGCCGCCGGCGACCCGACCTTCGGGGGCTGGGCGGTCAAGGACGAGAACGGCCAGCTGCACGTGCTCGCCGTCCGCTGCCCTCACCTCGGCTGTTCGGTCGGCCTCCAGAACGGCGCCGACCACTTCCTGTGTCCGTGTCACGGCTCTCAGTTCAGCCTCGACGGCAAGGTCACGCACGGACCGGCGGTCGCCCCCATGTCCTACCTCAAGTGGCAGAAGGGGCAGGCAGGCAACGAGATCACCGTCGAGGGCATGGAGATTCCGGGACTCGGCTGATGGCAAGCATTCCGCACCCCCGCCAGATCCAGCTCGCCGTCGTCAACTGGCTCGACGAGCGCTACCCGTTCACCAGCGCCATCGACGAGGCGCTCTACCAGCGCGTGCCCAACTTCGCCAACGCCTTCTACTACTGCTTTGGCGGGATGGTCTTCATCCTGATCATCTTCCAGCTCATCACCGGGATCTTCCTGAGCTTCTACTACGTGCCCGACGCGGCCGGGAACCCGGCTCCCTCGTACACGTCGGTCAACGAGATCATGACCAAGGTCTACCTGGGCTGGCTGATCCGCGGCGTCCACTTCTGGGGCGCCAACCTGCTCGTGATCATGATCGTGCTCCACATGGCCCGCGTCTTCTGGACCGGCTCCTACCGGGCGCCGCGCGAGCTGAACTGGATGGTCGGCGTGATCCTGCTCCTGGTCGTCCTCGCCTTCTCCCTGACCGGCTACCTGCTGCCGTGGGACACCAAGGCCTACTGGGCGACCGCGGTCACGATCCAGATCGGCGCCTCGGCGCCGGTGCTCGGCCCCCTGATCAAGAGCGTGGCCATGGGTGGTCCCGCGCTCGGTCCCAACACGCTCCAGCGCTTCTTCACCATCCACGTCTTCATCCTGCCGGCGCTGGTCACGCTTCTCATGTACGTTCACTTCCGGCTGATCCGCCAGCACGGCATCTCGGAGCCGCTCTAGGCGCTCCATGGAGAGGAAGGCTGTGAGCGAGAGCAAGGACCAGATCGCGGTCACCCAATGGGACGGCTTCCTGCGCGAGGGACCGGGAGCGGCGACCACCGCCGTGCCCGTGATCGACGTCGAGAGCCACGGCGGGCACACGCTCGAGCCCGAGTACAAGCGGATGCCGATCGGGCCCGACCACATCCTCTACCCGATCATGATCGGCCTCGGGCTCTTCCCCATCCTGATGGGGGCGGCCGGCCACCACCTGGCCGACGACATGCCCGAGGAGGACACGCACCCCTTCTTCCCGGACCACTTCTGGCCGTACCCGATCATCATGGTGCTGATGCTGGTGACGGTCGGCCTCATGGCCGCCTTCGTCCGGCAGAACATGGAGCTCGAGCAGTCGGCCGACCCCCGGGCGGTGGTGCTGCCCCGGCCGGACTGGTACTTCCTCTTCCTGTTCCAGTTCCTGAAGCTGGGCCCGGAGCTGATCATGTCGCTGGTCATCCCGCCGCTGGTCGTGATCGGTCTTCTCTTCTGGCCCTTCATCGACTCGCTGGGCGGGACCCGGCTGGCACACCGCCTGGGCTGGTCGCACTGGCCGGTTCCGGGCCGCAACATCATCACGGGGACCGGCTGGATCCTGTTTCTCGGGTTCATCCTCCTGCTGACGCTGTGGGCCCTGGCCGGTGTCACCATCTTCGGCATCAGCGGCGGCTAGCGCTTTCGCCCCTTGATCGGCTGGCTGGTCCTGGGGCTCGCCGTCGGGTTCGCGGCCGGGTTTTCGCTGGCCTGGCTGCTGCGCGGCCGTCAGCCGTCGGCCTCCGCGCCGGCGGCCGCCGCTCCCTCGCTCGCGCCCGAGCCTGAGCTCGCCCAGCCGGCCCCGGCTCGCGGGCGAGCGGACGAGGAGATCCACCAGGCGCTCGACGCCACCCAGGGGCTGCTCGAGGAGCTGGAGGGACGCTACCGGGGCCGGACCGCGCCCCCCGACGACGAGGCCAGGCCCAAGCGCCGGTCCACCACTCCCCGGCCGCGCCGGGGACCGGGACGCGGCACGCCCCCCGCGCCTCCGGGCGAACCTCCGGTAGACGGCTGACAGCTACTCGGCGATGAGCCGGCGCAGGCGGTCCTGCAGCTCGCCGAGCCGCTCGAACTCACCCATGGTGGGCCGCTTCCGCTGACGCTCGGGGAAGCGCGCCAGCTGCAGCGCCTCCACGATCGACTCCACCTCGGGGACCGTCAGCTCCACAGCCAGGGTGTCGGTGACCGCCTCCGTGGGCGCCGCCTCGATCGAGCCCTCGACGTCTGGCTCGGCCGGCCGCGTGGGCCGGAACAGCTCTTCAGATCCCTTCAGCCGAGCCCGCTTGAACTGACCCATCGAAGCTCGAAGCCTACCTCACCGGACGCGCACGGGCTCACCCGGCGGCCGCGCCTCAAACCTTCTCGGTGACTCGGTACTCGAGGTACTTGCCGAGCAGCAGGCGCGTGTGCGCCTCCAGGGCCGGCAGCACGGAGAGCATGAGGCCCACGATCGGGTAGGAGAAGTACTGCAGGTAGACCAGCGCCTTGCGCACCGGGTTCCAGTGCCTCGGCTTGGGCGGCAGCATCAGGTGCTCGAGCAGGATCAGCACGATCACGGTGGCGATGGTCACGCTCAGGATGCGGCTGGACAGGTTGAACAGGTTCTGGCCGAGGTCGGTGATCGAGAAGTCGACCGAGATCCAGATCGGCACCGCCGCCCCGAACATCAGGAAAACGGGCAGGAAGATCCAGTTCAGGTGGTTCAGGAAGAGGTTCATGAAGGCCCGGATGCGAAGCCAGAGCGGGATCTCGGGGTGCTTGAAGAAACGATGCAGCACATAGGGGACGTCGGTGATCCCCCACGCCCATCGCTTGATCTGGTTGTACTGGTTCAGGTGGGTGGACGCGTAGTCGCGTGACTGCGGCGAGTCGCCGTAGATGGGCAGCCACACCGACCGCACCCGGAAGCGCTCCCCGAAGGTGAAGAAGGCCTTCCAGTAGAAGCGGGAGTCCTCGGGGATCACGTCCTTGTCCCAGTAGCCGACGTCGTCGCAGAACTTGAGCGAGCACGTGTAGCTGGAGAAGGCGACCAGCCGGTGCGGCCGCGAGTGCAGGTACATCTGCCACTGGGACGTCGACCCCGACATCACCCGGACAGCCGTCGGCACCTCCCAGATGTTGT
>CAYLIP010000073.1:0-10034 GCA_964383855.1 uncultured Actinomycetes bacterium
TGTGCAGCGACTGGTAGCCGTTCGACTTGGGCATCGCGATGTAGTCCTTGAAGCGGCCCGGCAGCGGCTTCCAGAGCGAGTGGACGACGCCCAGCACGCCGTAGCAGTCCTTGACGCTGTCGACCAGGACCCGGATCGCGAGCAGGTCGTAGATCTGGCTGAAGTCCTTCTGATCGCGCTCCATCTTCTGCCAGATCGAGTACATGTGCTTGGGCCGGCCGGTGATGTCGGCCGACATCTCGATCTTCTCGAGCTCGCGCTGAAGGATCTCCTTCAGGTCCTCGACCAGCCGCTCGCGCTCCTGGCGCTTGCGCGAGACCCGGCTCACCACGTCGGAGTAGGCCTCCGGCTCGAGGTGCCGGAAGGCCAGGTCCTCGAGCTCCCACTTGACCTGGCCGATGCCAAGCCGGTGGGCGAGCGGTGCGTAGATCTCGAGCGTTTCCTTGGCGATGCGGCGGCGCTTGGCCTCCGCCAGCGGGTCCAGCGTGCGCATGTTGTGCAGGCGGTCGGCCAGCTTGATGAGGACCACGCGGACGTCCTCGGCCATCGCCAGCAGCATCTTCCGGATGTTCTCGGCCTGCAGCTGCTGGCTGGACCGGAACGAGATCCGGGACAGCTTGGTCACACCCTCGACGAGGTGGGCCACGTCGGCGCCGAAGTCGGCCCTGATCTCCTCCGGGGTCAGGGGCGTGTCCTCGACGGTGTCGTGCAGCAGCGCCGCCGTGATCGTGGCCGCGTCCAGGTTGATGTCGGCCAGGATGCTGGCCACCTCGAGCGGGTGCTGCACGTACTCCTCTCCGGAGAGCCGCCGCTGCCCGGTGTGGGCGCGCGCCGCCATCTCGTAGGCGCGCGAGACCATCTCCCGGTCACCCGGTTCCAGGTGGGCCGCGATGCGCAGGAGCTCGGAGATGCTCAATTCGCTCAGGTTCTTACCAGAAACGGGTTCGATTCATTCGGGCCGGCCCTAGAATGTGCCGCCCCATGCCGGATCCCAGGTCGCGGATCTCCGTCCCGCTCGCCCTGTTCGTGAGCGCGGCCGTCGCCCTACTGGCCGGCGCCTCGTTCAACATCCAGGGCCGGACGGGCGAGACGGTCCTCCTCTCGCTCCTCGCCGCCCTGCTCGCCTTCGGGGCGGGCGTGGCCCACCAGTGGTGGCGATATGCCCTCGGCGCCTTCGCCGGCGCCGTCGCGATCGAGCTCTTCACCTATCACTTCAACCTGCGCGACCACTACTTCCCGATCACCTCGGCCGGCCTCCTGACCCTGGCTGCCGCCGGAATGATCGCGTTCATCGCCTACAGCTGGATCACCGACGACCTGCGTCGCCGGATGGATGACCTGCAGCGGCTCAACCGGCGTCTCGAGGAGCAGCACCGGGTCTTCCTGGCGGCGACCGACGAGGCCGCCGTGCAGGCCGGCGGCTTCGCCGACCTCGCCGAGAGCACGGCCCGGCAGACCTCCTCCGAGATCTGCTGCTACTACCTGGCCAGCGCCGAGGGCACGCATTTCGTTCCCCAGGAGCCGGGCGTGGGCATGCGCTCCTTCAAGCCGCACCCGGTCGACCGCCGCCGCCAGGGCGACCGCCTGCTGGCCGCCATCGAGGCCGCGCAGGCGTTTCACACGGTCGATCTGGGCGACCTCTCCGGCCTTTTCGACTACCTCCCGCCCGACTTCCAGCTGGTGGCGGCGCTGGCGGTGCCGATTCCAACCGGCGACAGGGTCGGCGGTTTCGTCCTGATCGCCAACAAGCCTGGCGGCTACGGCCAGGACGACCGCCGCCTGGCCACGACCCTCGCCATGCGGGCGGGCGCTCACCTGGCCTCGATGCACGCCGTCGCCCTGAGCAAGCAGGAGGCGGAGCACTACGCGCTTCTCAACGACCTCGTCAAGCAGGCCTCGGGCATGAGCTTCGAAGAGGTGCTGGCCCTGGTCCTGGAACGAGCCCGGACGCTCATGCCCCACGACTCGGCGAGGGCGGCCATCTTCGGTCCCAACCGGACCTACACGATGGTCGGGGGCAGCCCGGTGCCATCGCCGATCGCGGGCGGGCTGGAGGACGTATGGCTCGGGCAGACGGTGATCCGGGCCGCGGTGACGGGCCACGACGGGCTCTACAGCGGACTCGAGCCGCCCGAGGGCAACGCCGTATCCGAGGCGCTGGTGCCGATCCGCGGCAAGCAGGCCGTGCTTGGCGCCATCTGCCTCGGCCGCCGCCAGGCGAAGACCTTCGGCACCGCCGATCTGCCGGCCCTCGACGAGCTGGGCACCATGGCCGGCGTCGCCGTCGAGAACGCTCACGCGCTGGAGCAGGTGAGCGGCCAGGCCAGCAAGCTCGACACCGCGCTCAACGCCCTGGGCGAGATATCGCAGGCCCTGACCTCGGTCACCGAGGGCGCCGCCGTCCTCGAGCGCAAGACCCTGGAGAGCGCGACCCGCCTCTACGGGCTCCGGCACGCCGTGATCACGCGGCGGGCCGATGAGGCCTGCTCCCGGGTCCTGGATGCGCTCGGGTTCGGGGAGGACTTCGCGGGCGCCGAGATCCAGAACGGCCAGGGCGTGATCGGGGCCGTGATGCTCTCCGGACGGCCGGTGGCGATCTCCGACCTGACCGCCTCCTGGGACGGCCTCGACGACCCCGCGCTGGTCGCCCACGGCATCCGGTCGGCGCTCAGCGTGCCCGTGCTCGAGGGGGGCGAGCGCTGGGGCACGCTCTCGGTCTTCGACGTCCAGCCCCGGGGCTGGACCGAGGACGACATCCGGGTTCTCTCCACCCTGGGCAACGAGGCGGTGGTGGCGCTGAAGAACGCCGAGCTCTACGACTCCAGCAAGAAGATGATCTGGGAGCTCACCAACCTGCACGAGGGCCTGCGCGCGGTGACCTCCACCCTCGAGCTCGACCAGGTGCTCGAGATCGTCCTCGGCTGGGCGGGCAAGGCGGCCGGCGCCCAGATCGGATGCGTCGCGCTCCTCAACGGCGCCGGCCTCAAGATCGTGGGCTCCTACGGGACCGACCACGCCACCGCCGAGAAGCTGGCGCTGGAGCTCGGCGGTGACATCGCGCACGACGTCATGGACTCGGGCAAGCCGGTCATGGAGGAGATGGCCGAGTCGGCCGGGCGCGGGTCGGGCCCGCTCTTCCCCACCTCGGTTCTCTGCGTCCCGATCATGCTGCGCGAGGAGCCCACCGGGGTCATCTTCCTGGCCAACTACCAGGCCGGCCACCCCTTCACCGACGATCACCGGCGCCTGCTCACCGCGCTGGCGGCCCAGGCGGCGATCTCGATCGACAACGCCAAGCTGTTCAAGGACCGGCAGGAGCTCTTCATGGGCAGCCTGCGCGCGCTCGCCGACGCGGTCGACGCCCGCGACCCCTACACGGCCGGCCACTCGCAGCGCGTGACCGAGTACGCGCTGACGATCGCCCGCCAGATGGAGTACGCGCCCGGCGACCGCGAGGCCTGGCGCCGGCTCGAGCAGGGCAGCCTGCTGCATGACATCGGGAAGATCGCCATCCCTGACGCGGTCCTGGCCAAGCCGGGTCCACTGACCGGCCAGGAGTTCGAGTTGATGAAGACTCACCCGCTCCGCGGCTACGACATCCTGAAGAACCTGAGCATGCTCACCGACGAGCTGCAGGTCGTGCGTTCTCACCACGAGCGGTTCGACGGCGACGGTTACCCCGATCGGAAGCAGGGCGAGGAACTGCCGATCTTCGTGTGGATCGTCGGGGGCGCCGACGCCTTCGACGCCATGACGTCCGATCGCCCGTACCGCAAGGGCATGACCTTTGAGGAGGCGCTGGGCGAGGTGGAGAAGGGATCGGGCACGCACTTCCACCCGGCCGTCGCCGAGGCCATGGTCCGGGCCGCCCGGGCGGGGGCGCTGCGGATCCTCGAGCAGCGCTCGCTGTACGCCGACGCCCCCGCGCCGGGCGCCTTCGAGAACCCGGTTTCGGCCGGGCCCGGTCAGCCGGCCGGCGGCCGGGCGTCCTGATCCGGAGTCGTTTCTAGGAGCTCAGGATGAGCGGGAGCTCCAGCAGCCCCGCGGCCGCCCCGACCAGCAGCGCCCAGAGTCCGAAGCGATCACCCCGGGCGCACCAGCCGAGGTAGGTCAGCGCCAGGACGCCGGCCGTCACCCGGTAGTAGGCGGCCGGGTCAAGCCAGGTGTCGTTCCCGGCCCCCACGGCCAGCAGCGCGTAGGCGGCGGCGGCCAGGGTCGGGGCGTCCCGCGCGACCAGCAGGCGCAGCCCGGCCAGCAGCGTTATGGCGATCGGCGGCGCCAGCAGCAGGGCGCGAACGCCGCCCTGGGCGAGGAGCCTGAAGGGCGCGCCAGGCGGGTCCAGGAAGTGGGCGCCGAGGTCGTTGAAGTGGGGGCCGCGAACCGCCTGGTGAACGAAGATCGCCCAGACCAGGTAGAGGGCCGCGAGCCCGGCGAAGGGCAGCGCGCGGGCCCACTCCCGGGCCGCCGCGTGCCGCGCCGCCTCGGTGGCCAGCGCCACCCCGGCCGTCTCCTTGGCGAGCGTGGCCAGGAACAGAAGCGGTGCCGACGAGGCCACCAGGCCGGCCATCAGGAGCGCCAGCTGAAGCGGTTCCGTGAGATCGAGCAGGAGGGGGATCCAGACCCCGGGATAAGCGGCCAGCAGGAGGGCCAGCCAGGGTGAGCGGCCGCCCCGCGCAGCTGCGGCGGCAGCCAGGGCCGCCACCGCGGCGCAGGCGGCCAGGTTGACCAGGACCAGCGCCAGCGGGAGCCGCGAGCGGGCGCCCAGGCTCAGCGCCCAGGCCAGCGCCGGGTACAGGTAGCGCCGGACGCGGAAGGTGTTGTCCAGCGCCTGCGCGGTCTCGGGGTGGCGGAGCAGCGGGTCCTGGGCCAGGTAGAAGTAGAACTGGCCGTCGTAGCCGTTGCCCGGCCGGACGGGCTGCCCGGGGATGAGCACCGCCGGCGTCGCGTAGTCCGAGCCGGCGCTGATCATCCGCTGAAAGCGGAAGCCGTCGGCGGCGCCGGCCCGCAGCGCCAGCGCGCCGAAGAAGAGCAGCGCGACCAGGGCCGGCGGCAGCCAGCGCCTCGTCACCACCGGCGGAAAGCTCAGTAGGAGCGCGCGAAGGCGACCCGGCGCACGGCGGGCCGGCCGCAGACCAGACAGGTGCCGGCGACCTGAGCGTGGGGGTCGAAGTTGCGTGTCGTCACCCCGCCCGTCTCCTCCTTCACCCGCGCCTCGCACTCGCCGCTCTCGCACCATGGCGCCCAGACAAAGCCCGTCCGCGTGGCGAAATGCGCCTTCAGCTCATCCAGGGTCTCCACCTCGAAGGTGTTCTCGCGCATGAAGTCGAGGGCTCGCTGGTAGAGCGCCGCCTGGAAGCGATCGAGCTCCTCGCTCAGCCGCGGCGCCAGGCCCTCCGCCGGGAGCGCCCGCTTCTCGCGGCTGAGGCGGTCGACGAGGGTGACCTGGCCGGCCTCCACGTCGCGCGGGCCGACCTCGAGCCGCAGCGGCACGCCCTTCAGCTCCCAGTGGTTGAACTTCTCGCCCGGCCGCTCGTCCCGGCGGTCGGCGACGACGCGGATGCCGGCCGCCCGCAGCTCCCGCTCGGCCCGGTTGACGAAATCGGCCACGCCCTCGTTGTCGCCGCGGATGGGCACGATCACGACCTGCACGGGCGCCACGCGGGGCGGCATCACGAGGCCGGTGTCATCGCCGTGAGCCATGATCACGCCGCCCACCAGCCGGGTCGAGATGCCCCAGGAGGTGGTGTGGCACAGCTGCTTACGGTTCTCGCGGTCGGTGTAGGTGATGTCGTAGGCGCGCGCGAAGTTCTGGCCGAGGTAGTGGGAGGTTCCGGCCTGGAGTGCCAGGCCGTCGCGCATCATCCCCTCGATCGAGGTCGTGTACTCGGCGCCGGCGAACTTCTCGGACTCGCTCTTCTGGCCGACGATGACCGGAATCGCCAGCCAGTCCTCGGCCACCTGGCGGTAGTAGTCGAGGATGAGCGCGACCTCCTCCCGGGCCTCGCCGGCGTCGGCGTGGAAGGTATGCCCCTCCTGCCACAGGAACTCGGCGGTGCGCAGGAAGAGCCGGGTGCGCATCTCCCAGCGCATGACGTTGCACCACTGGTTGGTCAGCTGGGGCAGGTCGCGATGCGACTGGATGTAGCGCCGGATGATGGTGCCGATGATGGTCTCGCTGGTCGGGCGCACGACCAGCGGCTGCTCCAGCTGGCTGCTCCCCGCCCGCGTCACCCAGGCCACCTGGGGGTTGAAGCCCTCGACGTGCTCGGCCTCCTTGAGGAATATCTCCTCGGGGATCAGGAGCGGGAAGTACCAGTTCTGGTGCCCGGACGACTTGATCATGTCGTCGAACGCGCGCTGGATGTTCTCCCAGATGCCGTAGCCATAGGGGCGGATGACCATGCAGCCGCGGACCGGCGTGTAGTCGGCCAGCTCGGCCTTGCGGACC
Source organism: uncultured Actinomycetes bacterium (assembly GCA_964383855.1). Lineage (GTDB taxonomy): Bacteria > Chloroflexota > Dormibacteria > Dormibacterales > Dormibacteraceae > CAZHAC01. Next base: position 6,449 of record CAYLIP010000073.1, read on the forward strand.
ACGTCCGTGTACCAGCGGTCGAAGTCGACCGACATGCGCGTGATCTCTTTGACGAAGTCCTGCTGTTCTTCCATGGACGGGCGTGCTCCCGGTTCAGTTGAGGGCGGCGCGGCCGCTGCCGGCCGCGGGACAGCGCGAGGTGGCCGCTACTGGAGCGGCTGGGTAGGGACCGGGGCCTCCCCCGCTCGGTTCCGAGCGGCGCTGTCGACCATGAGAGTGCGATTATCCCTCAGCAATGGGGTTCGAGGGCTTCAAGGGCGACTTCGTAGGGTTCTTCCGCGGCCTCGAGATGGACAACAGCAAGCAGTACTTCGAGGCGCACCGGCGCCGGTACGAGCGCGAGATCCGTGCGCCCATGCTCGCTCTCTGCGGGGAGCTGTCGCCGCGCCTGGGGCGGGTCAAGGTCTTCCGGATCAACCGGGACATCCGCTTCTCCGCCGACAAGTCGCCGTACAAGACCAACGTGGCGGCCATGGTCGGCCCCCTCTACATCGACCTCAGCGCCCGCCACCTTTTCTGCGGCACCGGCGTCTACCACGCGGACGGAGCCTGGCTGGCGCGGTTCCGGGCGGCGGTCGCCGGGCCGGCCGGCGCCGAGCTGGATCGGATCGTGGACGAGGGCCGCGGCTCCGGAATCGACTACGGCACCGAGGATTCGCTGAAGACCGCCCCTCGCGGCTACGCCGCCGACCACCCGCGGATCGCGCTCCTGCGCTGGCGAAACGTGGTGGCCGGCCGGCTCTTTCCGATCGAGCCCTGGATCGCGACCCCGGCCGCACGGACGGCGGTCCTCGAGGCGTGGGAGGCGATGGAGCCGTTCAGCCGCTGGCTGGAGGCGAACGTCCCCGCCGCCTGAGGCCGATCGGCCGTCGGTGAGATCAAACGGCTGCCTTATCGTTCGTAAGTCCCGCCGGCCGGCGGCGACCAGGAGGAGCAATGGCGGCGATCATCGAGGTCGAGGGACTGACCAAGAGCTACGGCCCCACCCGGGCGCTGGATGGGGTGTCCTTCGCCGTCGAGCAGGGCGAGGTATTCGGCTTTCTGGGACCCAACGGCGCCGGCAAGACCACCACCATCCGCATCCTCATGGGGCTGATCCGGGCCGGCGGCGGCGTCGCGCGCGTGGCCGGGCTCGACTGCTGGCAGCAGTCCGTGCAGATCAAACGCCTGGTCGGCTATGTCCCCGGCGAGCCCTCGCTCGACCCCAACCTGACCGGGGGCCAGATCATCGAGTACTTCGCCAACCTCCGGGGCGGCGTCGACCGCGGCTACGTGCGGCAGCTGATCGAGCGATTCGGACTCGACACCGGCCGCCGCTTCCGCCAGTACTCGACCGGCAACAAGACCAAGGTGGTCCTGATCCAGGCCTTCATGCACCGCCCCGAGGTCCTCATCCTGGACGAACCCACCGAGGGGCTCGACCCGCTCAACCGCCGCGAGTTCGACCGGCTGGTCGAGGAGGCCCGGGCGCAGGGTTCGACGATCTTCCTCTCCTCGCACATCCTGGGCGAGGTCGAGCGCAGCTGCAGCCGGGTCGGAATCATCCGTCAGGGAAGGCTGGTCAAGATCGGGGGGATCGCCGAGCTGAAGGAGATCCGGCGCATCGAGGTCACCATCACCTTCGAAGGCGAGGCGCCGGCCGCCGCATTCGAGGGCCTGCCCGGCGTCTCCGAGGTCGAGACCACCGCCGGCGGCCGCAGCCTGCGGCTCGCTCTCCAGGGCCCGGCCGACCCGGTGATCAAGACCGCCGCCCGCTACCCCGTGCTCTCCCTGGAAAGCCATGAGCCGAGCCTGGAGGACGTCTTCATGCGCTACTACAGCGGCGACGGCCTGACCGGCGAGGCGGCCGAGGAGGCCGAGGAGACGGCAGGTGTGGTTTAGGAGCGTCTACCTGCGCAGCCTGCGCGACCTCCGGGCCGGCATCTTCGGCTGGGGGATCGGGATGTCCCTGACCATGTGCGTGACCATGGCCTCCGTGGGCGACCTGGTCAGGACGCCTCAGGCCCGCGCGCAGCTGGCCACCATCGCCAGGTCGTTCCAGTGGAACGCCGCCGCGGTCGGCGTCGACACCGTCGGCGGCTACGCCATGTTCAAGACCGGCATCTTCATATTCCTGGTCTGCATCTGGCCGCTGCTGGCGGCCACCCGGCTACTCCGCGGCGAGGAGCAGCAGGGCACCCTCGACGTCCTTCTCGCGCAGCCTCACGGCCGGCTGCGGGTCGGCCTCGAGAAGGTGGCGGCGGTGGCGTCGGCCCTGACCGCGATGGGACTGGTCCTCGGCCTGGTGCTCTACGCCGGAGGCCGTGCCTTCGGCGGGGAGTTCGGACTCGGCGATGCGCTCGGCTACGGGCTCGACGTGACCCTCATCTGTGCCGTGGTCGCCGGTTTCGGCCTGCTGCTGTCGCAGTTCACCGCCGAGCGCGGAGCCGCCGCGGGATGGACGGCCGCCTTCCTGTTGGTATCGATCGCGATCGACATGCTGCACCGGGTCGCCCCCGGCACCCTCTGGCTCTCGCGCCTCTCGCCCATCTACTACTTCAACCTGAGCAAGCCCCTGGTGCCCGGGCACGTCGACCTCGGCGGCTACGTGGTCCAGCTGGTCCTGGCCGTGCTCATGGGCACCGCCGCGATCTGGCTCTTCACGCTTCGCGACCTCGGCGCAGGCCTGCCGCTGGGCAGGTGGCTCAGGCTGCCCGAGCGTCGCCGCCGCGCCGCCGCCCTGCCGGTGCGGGACTGGTCACTGGGATCCGTCTACTCCCGCGGCCTGGCGACTTTGGCCCTGCCCACCGTCTGGTGGACGGCGGGCATCGCCGGCGGCGGCGTCTACCTGATCTATGCGATCAAGTCGGTCGGCGACCAGCTGTCAGCGCTGGCCGCCTCGACGCCCAGCCTGCGCGGCTACCTGGAGGCGGTCGGGGGCCGTGGCCTGGCCATGAACGAGCTCTTCCTGAGCGCCAGCTTCGTGATGCTGCCGCTGCTGCTGATGGCATTTGCGGTCACCCAGGTCAGCCGGTGGGCGAGCGATGAGGAGGACGGCCGGCTCGAGCTGGTGCTGGCCACGCCGCAGCGCCGGGACGCCGTGATCCTCGGTCGCTTTGCGGCGCTGGCCACGGCCACCGGCGCCGTGGCGGCGATCACCCTGGCCGCGACCTGGACGGCGGCCGTGGCCACCGGCTTTGCCCTCGACCCCGGGCACCTGGCGGCCGCGGTGCTGGGCATGATCCCGCTGGCCCTGGTGACCGCGGCCATCGGCTACCTGGCTGCGGGCTGGGTCCGGGCCGCGGTCGACACCGGCCTGATCAGCTTCGTGGTCGGCGCCTGGTTCTTCCTCAACTACCTGGGACCGGACCTCAAGGTCCCGCCGGCCGCGCTTCGCCTTTCCGCCTTCTACTACTACGGCACGCCGCTTGTGAACGGCGTCGCCTGGGCCGACGTGCTCGCGCTCTTGATCGCGGCCGGCCTGGCCCTGGCGGCGGCGACCTGGCGCTTCACCGGCAAGGACATCGCGACCTGATCGACCCTAGGCGACCGGCTCGGCGGCCTCCCGCTCGGCGGCCACGGCGTCGATCTCGGCCAGCAGGACGGG